>DATMIB010000010.1:0-5712 GCA_035554635.1 Steroidobacteraceae bacterium
TCGATCGTCATCTGCTCGATCCTGCGTGGGGGCCGCTCCAGCCGTGATTATCGGCCATGCGGCCGGTCGTCGGCGAACCGTAGCGAACAGGGCAGACATGCAGGCCGGTCGGTCTATACTCGGCCTATCACGCGAGGAGTACCGCATGCGCTCCGGCAATCCCGTCCTGAATGACCGCTCGTTCCCCAGGGCCGACCGTGGCACGACCGACGGGCTCATGACGATCGAAGGCACCGTCAACAAGACGATGCTGCTGCTCACGATCTGCGTGGCGACCGCGGCCTGGACCTGGGGTCGCTTTTTCAGCACCGGCTCCGTCGAATCGATCTCCACCCTGATGTGGGTCGGCGTGCTTGGTGGCCTGGTGCTCGCCGTGGTGACGGCGTTCAAGCCGGTGTGGGCCAAGGTCACCGCGCCGGCCTATGCCGCGCTCGAGGGGCTCGCGATCGGCGGCATCTCGGCCTTCTTCGAGTCGAAGTACCCGGGCATCGTGATCCAGGCCGTCGGGCTCACGTTCGGCACGCTGCTCTGCCTGCTGGGCGTGTACAAGTCGCGGCTGATCGCGGTGACCGAGAATTTCAAGCTCGGCGTGGTCGCGGCGACCGGGGCGATCGCATTGCTCTACCTGGTGCAGATCGTCATGCGGATGTTCGGCAGCGACGGCATGGGGTTCATCCACGAGGGCGGGGTCCTGGGCATCGTGTTCTCCTTGTTCGTCGTCGCCATCGCGGCGCTGAACCTCGTGCTCGACTTCGACTTCATCGAGAGCGGCGCGCGCGACGGGGCGCCGAAGTACATGGAGTGGTACGGCGCGTTCGGGCTGGTGGTGACGCTCGTGTGGCTGTATCTCGAGATCCTGCGACTGCTCGGCAAGACGCGCGAGTAACTCCGCTCAGGAGACCGGAGCCGTCCGAACCAACAGACGCGACCGCCCCCTCAGGCGCGTTTGCGCTCCGTCGCGTCACGTCCCTCGCAGCGGCGCTGCCACGCGAGGAATTCCGCGCGATGCTTCCAGTCGACTTGCCCGGTGCCACCGCACTCTTCGCAGTCGACGATCTCCTCTTCCTCGTGGCGGGGGTCGCAATCCTTGAGGCCTCGTCCCCCACAGCAGGGACAGTCGTAACGTCGCGCCATTGCTCCTCCATGAATGCGCATGTCCAGCGTGCGGATTCGATGCTGCCACAGGATATGGCCCGCGTATCGCAGCGAGCCACAATAAATTGTTCTCCGCTTCGGTTTGTGACGCGATAAGAAGGACGCGCTCAGGCGGACGTCGAGGAGGACCGTCCGGTCACTTGAGTGAACGACGGTCGCAGTCGATCCGCGCGGATCGATGTTCTGGCGTAGTTCGCGGGTGCCGCGACGCAATGCGCGTCGGCGCGTCCGTCAATGCGTCGCCAACCAGCGCGCCACTTCGGGCAGGCGCTCGACGCGCACCTTGGCTAGATAGCGCACTCGCGCATTCGCCAGCACGTAGTCCTGCCTCGCGTTTGCGGGGAAGTGGGCGGCCGCGTACGCATCGAGCTTGCCGATGGTGCCCAGGTCGGCGCTGTTGGTGGCCAGTGACGGCACGAATCGCTGCGCCGATGAGACTTCGAGCATCTTAGACAGCGGGCCCCAATGCCGGATGGCGAAGTCCACGGCCATCTCCGGGTGATACTCGGCCGTGCTGACGATGACGTCGGGCCGGATCGTCTTCGGGATCTCGTCGGAGAGGACCAGCGCCAACGCGCGCCGCGCGAGGAGGTCGTCCTGCGGCGCCCCGAGCAGCTTGTACAGCTCCTGGCGTTCGAGCTCGGAACTCGACTGCTTCGCCATCTCGCGCAGGCGATCCCAGACTGCCCTGTCTGCCCGTACCGCGACGTTTCGCAGCACGCTGCGCCGTGCGTCGGCGCTGAATCGCGCGGGGCTCGCGAGGAACTCGTCGAACCTGGCGCGGTTTTCCGCGACGACCTGCGGGTCTCCGAGGTCGTTGAGGGCAGAGATCAGGTCCGTGCGCAGCACGGCAGTGTTGTCGCTTTCGCCCGCGCGTGCGTCCCAGCCAACCGCGGCAAAGAGCGTCCGCAAGACGCCGCGTGCATACGCGCGATAGGCCGCTTGCAGGTCGAGGCCCCGGGACAGGCGATCCAGCTCCAACAGCTGCCGAGTCAGTGCCGAGGCCACCACCGGGTCGACGGTCGCCGGAACGTTCCGGGTCAGGTCGAGGTAATCGGCCATGGGCTGGTCACCGTTGGTCGCCAGGCTCAGCGTGTCGTGCAGCACTCCCAGCTGGTCGTCGGCCGTCAGGTCTCCGTAGCGCTCGGTAATGGCCGCCATGCCTTCACGTGTGTATCGCGCGCGCATGTAGCCGCCCTGGCCGGCGTTGAGGACGACCGGTCCGCACCCCGGCGTGACGACCTTCTCCGGCGTGGTGCCTGAGACGATGCTCGACGTGGGCACTTGCCCCAGCACGGCAACCTTGACCGGCAGGGCCCACACGCGTGCGGATGTCGAGCCGGCGTCGATCGCATAGTGCGTCTGGTTGAGCGAAAGAGACGTCTGGCCGTTCTCGCAGTTCGCAGCGAGCATGTTGACCACGGGTACGCCCGCCTGCCGCGTCAGGTCATGGGCGATCTTCGGTACCGGCGCCGCGGTTTCCTTGGCGATGGCGTTCCACAGGTCGTCGGTGACCGTGTTGCCATACAGGTGTTCGCGAATGTAGCGGCGCACGCCGGCGCGAAACGCGGCCTCGCCGATGTGAAACTCGAGCGCGCGAATCACTGCCGCGCCCTTGACGTACGAAATGTCGTCGAAGGCGCTCGCCGCCTGCGTGGCATCTTCGATCGGCGTGACGACCGGGTGCGTTCCGTCGCGCGCATCGCGCTGCATGACCGCCTGCTTCTCGGGCAGCAACTGCAGCCACCACTTCCACTCCGGATGGAAGTGATCGCCGGCCTTGTATGCCATCCACGACGCGAAGCCCTCGTTGAGCCACAGGTCGTCCCACCACTGCATCGTGACGAGGTTGCCAAACCACTGGTGCGCCACCTCGTGCGCGATCACGCCGAACACGTACTGTCTGTCCAGCTGCGTCGAAAGGCGCGAATCGACCAGCAGGTAGCGCTCGAAGTAGAAGATGGCGCCCCAGTTCTCCATTGCCCCAAAGAACTGGCTGGAGCCCGGGCCCGCGACGAGGTCCAGCTTGGGCAGCGGATACGGGGTGCCAAAGTACTCGTTGTAGTACGGCAGCAGGGCAGCCGCCGCATCGAGCGCGTAAGTGGCGTTGGCGGTGTCGCCGCGTTTCACGACGATGCCGACGTCCACCCCCTCGACGATGCGATGCACGCGCTCGAAGTCACCTGCACCGAAGAACAGGAGATAGGTCGACATCTTTGGCGACGGTGCGAAGTGCACGCGCTGCAACCCACCCGGTAACGCTTCGGTCCGGGTGACGGGCATGTTGGACACCGCCATCAGGGCCGCCGGCAACGTGGCGACGAGCTCGAACGTCGTCTTGATGCCAGGCTCGTCCCAGCACGGCACGAAGCGCCGCGCGTCGGCGACCTCGAATTGCGTGAACAGCGCGCGGCGCTGGCCGGTCGCACTGCGCGGGTCTTGATAGTCCAGCGCAAACAAGCCGCTCGCGCTCTGGTACACCCTCCCGCGGTAGCGAAGCTTCAGCGTGTGGGCGCCGGCCGACACCGGTTGCTCGGCGGTGAGCGTGACGGTCTCGCCTTTTTCGTCGTACGCCACCGCCAGTGGCGGCGTCCCCTGGTCGAGCGATGCGCTTTCGATGACGAGGTCGGCGGCGTTGAGAACGATGCTGCGGGTGTCGCGACGGACGACGACGTCGATTTCGACCGAGCCGTGGAGCGTGAGCTTTTCGAGGTCGGGGGTGAAGTCGATCCGATAGTGCTCGGGGGACACTACGTCCGGCAGCACTACGCGCTTGGTGGGGCCTGCGTGAGCGGAAGCCGCGAACAGCAGGATCGCGATCGTGGGAAGAAACCGTGCACGGGACATGGCGCAACCCCTCCCTGGGTGACACCTGCCCGTCTCGCATCGCAGCAAGCGGGCAGTGCTTGGCACGCGTTCTTGCGCAGCATTCCGCGCGTTGCGGCGCGGGAATGCAAGCGGCCCCGCGCGACAAGCTGATGCGACGCGCGGGCATGGTCGCAGACGGTGCCCAGGCCCTGTGCTCGACGCATGACGCGGGCCGCGATGCGCCCCTAGAGCGCCTGCAGGCGGTCCGTCTCCCGTTTGACGACGCCATAGCACTCGCAGCACAACCGCTCGAGCTGGGGTCGGTCGACGACCGTGATGCGCCCGCGGCTGTAGTTGATCACCCCGAACCGCTGCAATCGGCCCGCTGCCTCGGTGACGCCTTCGCGACGCACCCCGAGCATGTTCGCGATCAGTTCCTGCGTCATGATCAGCTCGTTCGACGCGAGGCGGTCCAGCGAGAGCAGCAGCCATCGGCACAACTGCTGGTCGACCGAGTGGTGTCGATTGCAAACGGCCGTCTGCGCCATCTGGGTGATGAGCGCCTGCGTGTAGCGCAGCAGCAGAATCTGCATTCCGCCGCTGCGGTGGAACTCGTCCTTCAGCCGTTGCCCGATCAGGCGATATGCGTAGCCCGCGCTCTGCACGATCGCGCGGCTGGGGGTCGTTTCTCCACCCATGAACAGCGCGATGCCGATCACGCCCTCGTTGCCGACGACGGCGACTTCGGCCGAGGCGCCGCTCTCGATGACGTGGAGCAGCGAGACGATGGCGGTCGTCGGAAAGTAGACGAACCGCTGCACGTCGCCCGACTCGTAGAGCGCCTTGCCGAGCGGCAACAGCACGGGCTTCAGGTGCGGATAGATGCGTTCGCGTTCGTCCGGCGAGAGGGCGCCGAGCAGCAGGTTGCGCTCGGGCGCGTGGAGGACCGGAGTCTCTGCAGTAGGGATCACGACGCGCACGCACATCGAAGAATCGCCCGATCGTACCGCAAACCCGGACTCGGTGCGCTACCGCACGGAGCCGCTAGCGTCCGTTTCGGCCGAGCACGCGGGCGTAGGTTGCGCGGTCGGTCGCGTAGCACGCGCACGCGGCGCGCTCGAGCCCGCGCCGATCCAGGATGGCGATGTCGCCGCGACCGTACCGTATCAGGCCGAGCGCCTGGAGCGAGCCGGCAGCGCGCGTGACTCCGGCCCGACGCACCCCCAGCATCGTCGCGAGGAACTCGTGCGTGATGTGGAAGTCGTTGGAGCGGGCACGGTCGCTGGTCATGAGGAGCCAGCGCGCCAGCCGCTCCTCGACGACGTGGAACCGCGTGCAGACGGCGGTCTGTGCCAACTGGCACATTACGACGTAGACGTAGCGCAGTAGAGCACCGCGAAGTTCGTCGCTGCGTTCGAGTTCCTGCCGAAAGAGACGCGTCTCCATTCGCAAGGCCGGTCCCGCGCCCTGGACCATCGCCACCGCCGGCGCGCGGGCGATGCCGAGCACCAGCGTGGCGCCCACCATCCCTTCGTCGCCGACCAGGCCGATCTCCATGCGATCGTGACTGTCGACGGGGGTGAGCTGCGAGACGAAGCTGCCGATCGGGAAGAGCACGTAGCGGATCGGTGCGCCCGGTTCCTGCAGCATCTCTGCGAGGACGAGGTCCACCGGTTCGCAGCGCTCGAGCACACGACGCCGCTGCTGCTGCGGCAGCCGGGCCAGCAATCGATTCTGTCGTGGCGCACG
>DATMIB010000011.1:0-2369 GCA_035554635.1 Steroidobacteraceae bacterium
CTCGTGCTCGACGATGTGGCAATGCCACACGAACTGCCCGGGCTCGAGGAATTGCGCGCGGATACGCGTGACTTCGCCGGGATACGCAAGCACGGTGTCCTTGAGCCCCGTCTCCCAGGGCTCGGGGGGGCGCGGCCGCGAGTCGCCTGCGAGTTCGACGGTCGGCTGCATGCCCTCCGTCGCGGGCTCGGTGACCACGATGGGTTGTCGATCAATCACCTCGAACGCGACCTCGTGCACGTGCATCGGATGCGCGTCGGCCGTCGTGTTGTAGAACTCCCAGATTTCGGTCGCACCGGCGACGGGATTCTCCGTGACCGGGTCGCCCCAATGCCTCATCACGGTCGACACGGCACCGAGCGCCGGATCGTCGGCGACGTTTCCCAGCATCGCCTCGGTCGGCGCGTCCGCGAATGTGCTCGACATGTGCTCGAGCAATGCGAGGCGGCGCGTGGTGGTCGCTGTCGCGAACTGCGTGATGGCCGGCAGCCGCAGGAATCGAGCGGGCGTGGTCGTGTCCGGTGACAGTGCGGCGCCGACACGGAACTGCAGTACCTGCCCGGTCGAGGACGGGTCGGCGACGTCGAAATCGTCACCGGGCTCGCCACCGCCGAACGGCTCGTCCGGCCCGACGTTGCGCAGCACGAAGCTACCCTCGGGCACGTCGCTGAAGTCGACGATCACGTCGGCGCGCTCGGCAAGACCGAGCAGCAAGCGCTTCCCCGTCGCGGCGGCGTCGAACGGCTCTGCCAGGAAACCGCCGTCGTTCCCGATCTGCCAGACCTCGACGCCCGGTATCCCCGAGAAGTCGAGCACCAGGACCCGCGACTGGCAGCCATTCAGGAAGCGGAACCGGTACCTGCGCTTTTCGACCTCCAGGAACGGCCAGGTGTTGCCGTTGGCGATGAGCGTGTTGCCGAAGAATTCCGGATTCCAGATCGGAGAGACGTCGGTGGCCGGCAGGAAAGGTCCGTCGATGCCGTCGAAAAAGGCACGCGTGTCGGGATAGAACAGCGAACCGTCGGTATTGAACGAGCGGTCCTGGATTGCGATCGGGATTTCGCGGTAGCGCTTGTTGGGCGGAAACCGGTCTCCCGCCGATGGCGCCGGCCCGGGCAGCTCCGCCTTCAGGCCCGTGCGGGCATCGATCACCGTGTCCGACGGCCCGCCCCGGACGATGTAGAAGCCGGCGGGCCCCGCATACACGTTGAGCCGCGTCATCCCGAGCGCGTGGTCGTGATACCAGATCGTCGAAGCGCGGTTGTGGTTGGGGTACTGGAAGATGGCGTACCCCGCGCCCCACTCCGCACCGAACCGTGCCGCCGCCTTCGCGCTGAAGAAGTCGTACCACGTCCCGGTGGTTGCGTACCCAGCCGGAACGTTGCTGGCGTCCGGCATGTACCAGGCTTCGGCATAGCCGTCGCTCTCGTCGCTCACACCGACCGCACCGTGGACGTGCGTCACCAGCGGTACCGGGCCGAGGTAGCGCCCGGGCGTCTGGGCGTACGAGGGTCGCTGGTCGCGGTGCGCGACGCCCCCGCCCGGGTTGGCCCAGTGCAGCGTCGGGTCGACCGGAAGCAGGTGCGGCAGGTAGCGGCCCTCAGCGTCCTTCAGCGAGTTGATCCATTTCACGCGTACGGGCCGACCGGCCTGAGCCTCGATCGTCAACGACGGGGCGTTATGGATCGCGACGCCGCCCCTGGTGCCACTGCTGTCGGGCCCGTAGCCCCAGACGGTCGTGGTCGGCCAGCCTGCGGGCAGCACCTGCTGTGCAAACTGGCGCACGGAGATTTCGTAGTAATCGATCGGCTTGCCACGCTTGCTCAACAGCGTGGCCGCCCGCGGCATCACCGGCGGCACGAGCAGCGGCGTGACGAACTTGCGCAGCGCAGCCGGGTCGAGCGTCCCGCCCGGAATCGAGGCGAGCGCCTGCTTCAGGCCCGTCCCGCCGGACAGGTACAGCGTCAGGGCCGTGCCACCCGAGTACGCAAGAAACGTTCGGCGCGAGATCGAGCGCGGCCGACGGACGTCCATATCCTGATGTGCCATGCCTGGCTCCTTGGCGGCTGCCTGCTTGCAGGACGCGGGAGGGGAAGTTTCGCGGCGTGCAGTTCGTTCCGCCCCCGCGGAGTCACTGGCCACACTACCCAATGCTTTACTTGCGTACATCAGGGCTTTGTGTACGAACGCTGCGTGATTGCGCAGCACGCACCCACCATCCCGGAGCCAGCGGCGCGGCGCAGTCGTGCCAGCCTGCCTTGCGCGTGCGACGAACGGCCATCTGCAGTGCAGTGCACAGGCGTATACAGAACGTGAGGCTCGCCATCAGAGCGGCCGCAACTGCTTCAAAGAAGCAAGGAAGACGATGA
>DATMIB010000012.1:0-10099 GCA_035554635.1 Steroidobacteraceae bacterium
GTTCCTTTTCCCCGGTCGGGCCGATCGGTCCGGACATCTGCACAGGCCGTCATGGCACGACCCAAGACCAGTTATGTTTGCGGCAACTGCGGCGCCCGCACGCCGCAATGGCAGGGGCAATGCCCGGCCTGCGAGGCATGGAACACGCTCGAGGTCGCGGCCTCGTCGCTCGTCGGCGCCGCGGGCGGCGCCGGACGACGCTCGCACGGCGTCGCCACGGCGACCGGCCCCTCGACCAGCCGCACGATCACCGAGATCGCGCAGGAGCGTGACGAGCGCGCGGTCACCGGCATCGGCGAACTCGACCGCGTGCTCGGCGGCGGGCTCGTGGCGGGTTCGGTCGTGCTGCTCGGCGGCGATCCCGGCATCGGCAAGTCGACGCTGCTGCTGCAGGCCGCCGATGCGCTGAGTCGCGAGCAGGCCGTGCTGTATGTCTCCGGCGAGGAATCCGTGCGGCAGGTGGCTTCGCGTGCGCAACGCCTCGGGCTCGATGCGACGAGCCTGCGTCTCGCGGCCGAAACCCGTGTCGAAGGCGTGCTCGAGGAGGCGGTGGCCGCGCGGGCACGGGTGCTGGTCATCGACTCGATCCAGACCATGCAGACGGAGCTGAGCGAGTCGTCGGCCGGGTCGGCCGTGCAGGTGCGCGAATCGGCGGCGCGGCTGGTGCGCTACGCCAAGGAGACCGGCACCGCCGTGCTGTTGATCGGCCACGTGACCAAGGAAGGCCAGATTGCGGGGCCGCGCATCCTCGAGCACATGGTCGACACGGTGCTCTATTTCGAGAGCGATCCGGCCAGCCGGTTCAGGGTGGTGCGCGCGGTCAAGAACCGCTTCGGCAGTGCCAACGAGCTCGGCGTGTTCGCAATGGCGGAGCAGGGCCTGCGCGAGGTGCGCAATCCTTCGGCGATCTTCTTGTCGCGTCACCCGCAACCGGTCGCCGGCAGCGTCGTCACGGTCGTGCGCGAGGGCAGCCGGCCGCTGCTGGTCGAGGTTCAGGCGCTGGCCGACGACGCGCAGGGCATGAACCCGCGACGCGTGGCGGTCGGCTTCGAGTCGAGCCGGCTCGCGCTGCTGCTCGCGGTGCTGCACCGTCACGGCGGCGTGTCGACGGCCGGCCGCGACGTCTTCGTCAACGTCGTGGGTGGCGTGCGCATCGGCGAGACCTCGGCCGACCTGCCTGCGGTGCTCGCGGTGCTCTCGAGCCAGCGCGACAAGCCGGTCGCTGTCGACACCGTGTGCTTCGGCGAGATCGGCCTGACCGGCGAGATCCGCCCGGTGCCGTTCGGCGAGGAACGGCTGCGCGAGGCCGCGAAGCAGGGGTTCCGGCGCGCGCTGGTGCCGACCGCGAACGTGCCGCGCAAGGGCGTCGTCGAGGGCATCGAGGTCGAGGGCGTCGGCCGGCTGCAGGATGCGCTCGACCGCGCGTTCTGACCGCGGCTGCGGAAGCCGACCACTTCGACTTCGGTGTGCCATCCGGTCTTCCCGGCTCTCTCCTGGTCTGCCGCGCATCGAAAACCGCACGGAGGAACCGTGCGGTTTTCGGCGTTCCCTTGCTCGAGCGGACGTGCGGCGAGGGTGGCAGCGTCCCAGCGACGTAGCCGCAGTGCCGCCGCACGCCTGCGCTCGAACTGCGGCGTCAGACAAGTCGCGACCGGGAAGACCGGATGGCCCGCCGTCCTTGCGTGCGGCGCTCACATTCGCAGCGCCGTATTGGTCCGCTCAGTCCGCGCGCGAGTTTCCTGCAGCCAGCTGACGGTGCAGTCGCACGTTGCCCTCACCCGGCCTGCGGCCGACCTCTCCCACGCATGGGAGAGGCGATCAGGAGGGTTTGTCGAGTTGCGCGACGACGACCGGCTGCAGCCGCACGGTCTTGACCGCGTTGTCGGTCACCTGCAGCACCTCGAGCGAATAGTCGCCGACGCGCAACCGCTGGCCGGGCGCGGGGATCGTCTCCATCTGCTCGACGATCAGCCCATTGAGCGTCTTTGGTCCGGTCGTCGGCAGTTCCCAGCCCATCTTGCGGTTGAGCGTGCGCACGCTCGCGGCGGCATTGACCACGAAGCTGTCGCTGCGCTCGCGATGGACGTCGCGGTGCAGGATGCTGGTGTCGGACGTGAACTCGCCGACGATTTCCTCGAGCAGGTCCTCGAGCGTGATCAGACCCTGCACGTCGCCGTACTCGTCGACCACGAAGGCGACGCGCCGGCGCTGCCGCTGGAACTGCAGCAGCTGCGTGTTGAGCGACGTGCCCTCGGGCACGTAGTACGGCTCGCGCGTCTTCGCGAGCGCGACGAGTTGCTCACGACCAAACTCGCCGCGCGACAGCAGGCGCGCGACCTTTTTCATGTGCAGCACGCCGAGCAGCGACTCGAACTGGCCGTCGTAGACCGGGATGCGCGTGTGGCGGCACTCGCGGATCTGCTCGACGATGACGTCCCATTCGTCGGTGACGTCGATGCCGAAGATCTCGTGGCGCGGCACCATGATGTCCTCGACCGTCGTCCGCTCCAGGTCGAGGATGCTCATCAGCATGCGCTGGTGGCGGTGCGGGATCACGGTGCTCGCTTCCGCCACGATCGTGCGCAGTTCCTCGTTGCTGAGCGGGGTGCGGTCGACCTCGTCGCGGGTCAGTCCGAACACCCGCAGGACGCCGTTGGTGACCAGGTTCGCCGCCGCGACGAACGGGTAAAGCGCCTTCGTGAGCACGCTGTAGACCACGGCGGCCGGCAGCGCGATGCGTTCCGGATACAGCGCACCGACGGTCTTCGGTCCCATCTCGCTGAACACGATCAGCACGACTGTCAGCACTGCCGCGCCGAGGGCCGCGAGCGGCGCCCCGCCGAAGTGCAGCATGATCGCGGTCGTGACCGACACGGCGACCACTTTCGCGAAGATGCTGCAGACCATGATGGTGCCGACCAGCCGGTCGGGATGTTCGAGCAGCTCCTCGGCCATCCGCGCGGCGGCGCGGCCCTCGCGTGCGAGGTGACGCAGACGATGACGGCTGACGCTCATCAGCGCGGTTTCGGAGGCCGAGAAGAACGCCGAGAGCAGCAGCGCGAGAAGGAGCAGGATGCCGAGCGAGCCAACGGTGAAGTCGCCCATGGCGGCGGCCCGCTCAGCCCCAGTGCTTGCCGAGGATGTTCTCGAGGATGAGCTTGCTGCCGAAGTACGACAGGCCGAGCAGCGTGTAGCCGGCGAAGGTCCAGCGCAATGCCTTGCGGCCACGCCAGCCGAACCTGAGCCGGCCGAGCAGCAGCACGCCGAAGACCACCCAGGCGATGATCGCGAGCACCACCTTGTGCACGAGGTGCTGTGCGAACAGGTTCTCGACGAAGAACGCACCGCTCACGAGCGCGAGCGTGAGGACGCTGAAGCCCGCGACGATGCTCTGGAACGTGCCGGACTCGAGCGACTCGATCGGCGTCAGGATCTTGAGCCAGCCGAGCGACCGGCGAGTGCGCAGGCGGTGCGCGACCACGACCTGGGCGACGGCGAGCGCCATCCCGATCGTGAGGAACGCGAAGGCGGTCGTGGCCATCGCGATGTGGAACGAGAGTTCCCAGCCCGGGCGGCCGATCGAGAACTGGCGCGTGCCCTCAGAGAACGTCGCCTCGAGCGCCGCGGCGATCAGCAGCAGCAGTGCGGCGATGCCGCGCTTGCCCGGCCGCAGCGACATGACGATCGCAGTGACCGCTATGACCAGCGCCGTGAGCGCGAGCGTGTCGCCGAGCGACAGCGCGGCGTCGGGTGCCAGGCGGCGCTCCTGGACCAACGCGGCGGCGTGGATCAGGGCGCCGACCGACGCGCAGGCCACGCTGGAAATGCGGCCGCCGCGCCCGTGCGCCGACAGCGGCTGGCTGCGGTGCTGGTACGTGGCGATGGCGAGCCAGACGGCCCCGATGACGTAACAGGCGACGGCGATCAGTGACAGCAACAAGCGCGGGACCGGGGGTTGGAAAGGAACGGGCGCATGATGCCATGGACCCGGCGGGCTGAGGAGGACGGTAAAAACCGTTCCTGCCTCCGAGGCCCCCTATAATCGCGCTCCCGCACCGGCCCGCCCCCTGGACCCAGTCCACGGGCCCGCGAGTACCGAGGTTCCCGCCCAGTGTTCGACAAGCTTTCCGCACGTCTGGCTTCCGTGGTCGAGGGGTTGCGTGGCCGTGGCCGCCTGACCGAGGAGAACATCGGCGACACGCTGCGGCAGGTCCGCATGGCGCTGCTCGAGGCCGACGTCGCGCTGCCGGTCGTCAAGAGCTTCATCGACGGCGTCAAGGCACGCGTCGTCGGCCAGGAGATCCACAAGAGCCTCACGCCGGGCCAGGCGCTCGTGAAGATCATCCACGAGGAGCTGGTGCGCGTGATGGGCGAGGGCGTGCGCCCGCTCAACCTGCGCGTGCAGCCGCCGGCGATCGTGCTGCTGGCGGGCCTGCAGGGCGCCGGCAAGACGACCACGGCCGCCAAGCTCGCGCTCTGGCTCAAGACGCGCGAGAAGAAGCGCGTGCTGCTGGTCTCGACCGACGTCCGCCGCCCGGCCGCACTGCTGCAGCTCGAGCGGCTCGGCCAGCAACTCGGCATCGACGTGGCGCCGGCCAGCCCGACGCAGAAGCCGCTCACGATCGCCCAGGATGCGCTGGCTCAGGCGCGGCGTGGCGTGTACGACGTGCTGCTGGTTGACACCGCCGGCCGCCTGCACGTCGACGAGGAAATGATGGGCGAGGTGCGCGAACTCGGCGCGGCGCTCGACCCGATCGAGACGCTGTTCGTGGTCGACAGCATGGCGGGCCAGGACGCCGTCAACGCGGCGCGTGCGTTCGGGGCCGCGCTCAACCTGACCGGCGTCGTGCTGACCAAGGCGGACGGTGACGCCCGCGGCGGCGCCGCGCTGTCGGTCCGCCAGATCACCGGCCAGCCGATCCTGTTCGTCGGCACCGGCGAGAAGCCCGACGCGCTCGAGGCGTTCCAGCCCGACCGCATGGCCTCGCGGATCCTCGGCATGGGCGACGTTCTGTCGCTGGTCGAGCAGGTCACGCAGCAGGTCGACCGCGAGGAGGCCGAGAAGCTCGCGCGCAAGGTCGCCAAGGGCAAGGATTTCAATCTCGAGGACCTGCTGTCGCAGCTGCGCCAGCTCGACCAGATGGGCGGCGTCGCCGCACTGATGGACAAGCTGCCCGCGCAGCTGACCGCCAAGGCCGGTCAGCTGCCGCAAGGCAACGACAAGGAGGTCAAGCGGCAGATCGCGATCATCTGCTCGATGACGCCGAAGGAGCGGCGCTTCCCGAAGAACATCGACGGCTCGCGCAAGCGCCGCATCGCGGCCGGCTCGGGCACCCATGTGGCCGAAATCAACAGGCTGCTCAAGAACTTCCTGCAGATGCAGAAGATGATGAAGGGCATGGGCAAGGGCGGCCTGGGCCGCATGATGCGGGCCATGGCGGGCCGCATGCCGCCGGGGCTCGGCGGCCCGGGCTGAGGCTCCTGCCCCCTCTCCCGCGACGGCGGGAGAGGGCCGGGGTGAGGGTGGGGGTGAGGGCTTCCCTCAAGTATTTCTTTTGCCTCAAAATTTCGTTATAGTTCGCGGCTCTTTTTTGGCCGGACATCGCGAATTCGTCGTCGAGTCCGTTGTCCGGCCGCGAACCTGAGGCATCGAATCAAGATGGTGACGATCCGTTTGCAGCGCCGCGGTGGCAAGAAGGAGCCCTTCTACCACGTGGTCGTGACCGACAGCCGCCGGGCCGGTGGCGGCTCGCTCGAGCAGGTGGGGTTCTACAACCCCGTCGCCCGCGGCAGCAGCCAGGAGCTGCGTCTCGACCTCGCGCGCGTCGACTACTGGGTCGGCGTCGGTGCGCAGGTCTCCGACCGCGTCGCGCAGCTGGTCAAGAGCTACCGCAAGACGCAGGTCGCCGCGGCGGCCTGAGCCGCACGCGCGCGCCAGCAGGCACGACATGACGGCGCGTAACGGGCCCGACAGCCCCCGCGCCGTGGTGCTGGGCCGGGTCGGCGCGCCGTTTGGCGTGCAGGGTTGGGTCAAGGTCACTTCGTTCACTGAGCCCGCCTCGGGCATCGCCGACTACGCGCGGTGGACCCTGGTCCGCGACGACGCGAAGCGCGAAGTCCGGGTGCTCGAGTCCAAGCGGGCCGGGCAGTCGGTGGCGGTGAGGCTCGAAGGCGTCGAGACGCGCGAAGCCGCGCAGGCGCTGAACGGGTTCGAAGTGCAGGTGGACCGCTCCGAGCTGCCCGAGCCGGGCCCGAAGGAGCACTACCTGCACGACCTGGTCGGGCTCGAAGCGGTCAACCGCGACGGGGTCGCACTCGGGCAGGTGGAAGGTTTCCTCGACCTGCCGGCGCACCCGGTGGCGGTGTTGCGACAGGGCAAGCTCGAGCGGTTGGTGCCGATGGTTCCCGAGCGGCTCGTCGCCGTGGACCTGGAAGCCGGGCGACTGACATTCGACTGGCATCCGGACGATTGACGTTTCGAGCGACAGGAACATTGGCGGAGCAGGGGTCACGGGAGGCACGATGCGTATCGTCGTCGTGACGCTGTTCCCCGAGTTCGTCGAGCACGCCGTGTCGTTCGGCGTGCTGGGCCGGGCGATCGAGCGCGGCGTGCTCACGGTCGAGACCGTGAACCCGCGGCAGTTCGCCACGGACGTGCACAAGACGGTGGACGATCGCCCTTATGGCGGCGGCCCCGGGATGGTGTTGAAGGCCGAGCCCTTGCGGCTCGCCATGGCGGAAGCGGCAGCGAAGGTGCCGCAGGCTCGCCGGGTGTACCTGGCCGCCGACGGCGCCCCGCTCACGCAGCGGCAGGTGGCCGGGTTCGCCGGGACGGCCGAACTGGTCCTCGTGGCCGGCAGGTACGAGGGCGTGGACGAGCGCTTCGTCGAGGAATGCATCGACGAGTGCGTTTCGGTCGGCGACGTGGTGTTGAGCGGCGGCGAACTGCCGGCGCTCACGGTGATCGACGCGGTGGCGCGTCTGCTCCCGGGTACGCTCGGTGACGCGGAGTCCGCCGTGCAGGAGTCGTTCATCGACGGCCTGCTCGACTGGCCGCACTACACGCGGCCCGAGGTCTGGGCGGGCAAGGCAGTGCCACCGGTGCTGATCGGCGGCAACCATGCCGCGATCGCGCGCTGGCGCCGCAAGCAGGCGCTCGGGCGCACGTGGCAGCGGCGGCCGGACCTGCTGGCGCGACGGGAATTGAACGAGGAGGAGCGCAAGCTCCTCGCGGAATACCAGGCGGAGCAGGATGCGACGCGTCGGGAACAGGGACGGAACGTGGACCAAGTGGTGAAAAAATGAGCAACATCATTGCCGCGCTCGATGCCGAGCGCATGACTCGCGAAGTGCCGGACTTCGGCCCGGGCGACACCGTCGTCGTCGAAGTGAAGGTGAAGGAAGGCGACCGCGAGCGCGTCCAGGCCTACGAAGGCGTGGTCATCGCCAAGAGCAACCGCGGCATCAACTCGTCGTTCACCGTGCGCAAGATCTCGCACGGCGAAGGCGTCGAGCGCGTGTTCCAGACCTACAGCCCGGCCCTCGGCAACATCACGGTGAAGCGCCGTGGCAACGTCCGCCGCGCCAAGCTGTACTTCCTGCGCGAGCGCACGGGCAAGTCCGCCCGCATCGAAGAAAAGGTCTGACGCGGGGAGGGCGCGCCGGATGCGTGCCATCCGCAGGCTGCTGCACTGGATCTGGGTGGGCCTCGACGGCCTGCGCAAGATCCTGCACCTCGTCCTGCTGCTGCTGATCTTTGCACTGATCGGCACGCTCTTCTCACGCCCGATCCCGCTCGTCCCGGACCAGGCGGCGCTCGTCATCGCGCCGCAGGGGCCGCTGGTGGAGCAGTTCACCGGCGACCCGTTCGAGCGGGCCGTCGCGGACACGCTGCGCCAGTCGACGCCCGAGACGCGGCTGCGCGACGTCGTCGACGCCATCGAGGCGGCGACAAAGGACGCGCGCATCAGCGCGATCTACCTCGACCTCGGCGGGCTCGACGGCGGCGGCACGGCCAAGCTGCAGGAGGTCGGCCGCGCGCTCGACGACTTCCGCAAGCGCAGCCGCAAGCCGGTCATCGCCTTCGGCGAGTATTTCGACCAGCCGCAGTACTACCTCGCGGCACACGCCGACGAGATCTACCTCGATCCCCAGGGCATCGCCTACGTCGACGGCTTCGCGAACTACGGCCTGTTCGTGAAGGACGCGCTCGAGAAGCTGTCGGTCGACTGGAACGTGTTCCGCGTCGGCCAGTACAAGTCGGCGGTCGAGATGTTCACGCGCAACGACATGTCGCCGGCCGAACGCGAGGCGAGCCTCGCGTGGCTCAACTCCATCTGGACGACCTGGAAGACCGAGGTCGGCAAGGCCCGCGGCATCGAGCCCGCGGCGCTCCAGGAGTACGCCGACAACGCCCCGGCCGCGCTGCGCGCGACGGGTGGCGACCTCGCCAAGGTCGCGCTGCAGGCGGGGCTCGTGACCGAGCTCAAGGGCCGCTACGAGGTCGAGGACCGCATCGCCGAGATCACCGGCGAGGACGAGGACTCGCATTCGTACATCGGCGTCGATTTCCTCGCCTACCTCGCCAACGTGAATTCCTCGAAGGCGTTGTCGAGCAAGCCGGTCGACAAGGTCGCCGTGATCGTCGCCTCCGGCGAGATCCTGCCGGGCGAACAGGCGCCGGGCACGATCGGTTCGGACACGCTCGCCGGGCAGTTGCGCGATGCGCGCTTCGACGACGACGTCAAGGCCGTCGTGCTGCGCATCGACAGTCCCGGGGGCAGCACGTTCGCCTCCGAGGTGATCCGCCGCGAGATCGCGGAGCTGCAGGCCGACGGCAAGCCGGTCGTCGCCTCGATGAGCAGCCTGGCCGCCTCGGGCGGCTACTACATCGCGATGGACGCGGACCGCATCGTCGCCAGCCCGGCGACGCTGACCGGTTCGATCGGCATCTTCGCGATGTTCCCGACCTTCCAGCGCTCGCTCGACCGGCTCGGCGTCCACGTCGACGGCGTCGGCACGACCGCGCTGTCGGGCGAGTTCAGCCCCGTGCGGCCGATGAGCGAGCCGACACGCGACATCCTGCAGCAGAGCATCGAGTACGAGTACCAGCGCTTCATCGCGCAGGTCGCGAAGTCACGCAAGCAGGAGGTCCCTGCGATCGACGCGATTGCGCAGGGCCGCGTCTGGTCCGGCGCCGACGCCAAGCGGCTCGGGCTCGTCGACGAGCTCGGCGGCTACAAGGACGCGATCAAGCTCGCGGCCAAGCTGGCGAATCTCGGCAAGGACTACGACGTCGAGTACGCCGACGTCGAGACGGGTTTCACCGAGGCGCTGGGCCTGCGCGTGCGCACGGCCGTCTCGCGCGCCGTCGCGCCGCTGCTGCCGCAGCCGGTGCTGCCGCAGTTGCCACAGGCGGTGAAACCGGTCGTGGCCGAACTCAATCGCATCGGCCGGCTCACCGATCCGCGCAACGTCTACATGTACTGCCTTGCCTGCAAGGCGGAGTAGGAAGAGTTCAGAGTCTAGAGTCTAGTCGGAGGCGCGTTGCGTCACGCCCCCGCAGGCGGCTTCTTCTTCCGACTAGACTCTGAACTCTAAACTCTAGACTCTTCTTCCCTAGACTCTTCCTGCACGAACCCCTGCCAGTTCCGCATGTACGCCACGAACGGCGCGCTCAGGCCCTGCGTCTGCAGGTAGGCCTGCGACACCGGCAAGGCGGTCGCGGCAAAGTCCGCGTCGGCGCGCACGCGTTCCGGGAAATCGTGGTGCAGGATCGCGGCTCGGCCGAGCACGACGAAGTCGGCGCCGTGCTCGAGACAACGTCGCGTCGTGGCCGCGTCCATGATCTTGCCGGCGACGCCGATCCGCGCCTTGCAGCGCGCGAGGTCCTGCGTGAACCAGTCGATCAACGGGCGGGCCGCGTACTCGGGTTCGTTCGGCGTCTTGAACGCGTCCCAGAGGGACAGGTCGACGAAGTCGACACAGCCGTGGCCGGCCAGCCGCCGGAACAGCTCACGCGATTCGGCGAGAGGGATTCCGAAACGTTCCGGCGAGATCCGGATGCCCAGTGCAAAGCCGGGCCGGCACCGGCGACGGA
>DATMIB010000013.1:0-7328 GCA_035554635.1 Steroidobacteraceae bacterium
CCTCGATCTTGATGTCCATCTGCAGCGCGGTGACGCCCGTGGCGGAACCGGCCACCTTGAAGTCCATGTCGCCGAGGTGGTCTTCGTCACCGAGGATGTCGGTGAGGACCTGGAACTTGTCGCCCTCGAGCACGAGGCCCATGGCGATGCCGGCCACCGGCGCCTTGAGCGGCACGCCCGCGTCCATCAGCGCGAGGCTGGTGCCGCAGACCGACGCCATCGAGCTCGAGCCGTTCGACTCGAGGATCTCGGACACGACGCGGATGATGTACGGGAACGAGGTCATGTCCGGCATCACCGCGCTCACGCCACGGCGCGCGAGGTTGCCGTGGCCGATCTCGCGGCGCTTCGGCGAACCCATCATGCCCGTCTCGCCCACCGAGAACGGCGGGAAGTTGTAGTGGAGCATGAACGGTTCCTTGCGCTCGCCGGCCAGCGCGTCGATGATCTGCGCGTCGCGGCCCGTGCCGAGCGTCGTCGTGACGAGCGCCTGCGTCTCGCCACGCGTGAACAGCGCCGAACCGTGCGTGCGCGGCGTCACGCCAGTTTCCACCGTGATCTTGCGCACGGTGTTCATGTCGCGGCCGTCGATGCGCGGCTTGCCTTCGATGATGCGGCGGCGAACGATGTTGTACTCGAGACGGCCGAACTCGTCGGAGACGGCGCGCGCGTCGAACTTCGGCGTCTCGCCGGCAGCCAGCGCCTCGAGCACCGACTTCTTGATCGCGCCGATGCGGTCGCGACGCGGGTGCTTTTCGACGATCTGGTAGGCCTTCTCGAGCTCGGCATCGGCCAGCTCGATGACCGCGCTGGTCAGCGCCGGGTCGATCGCCGGGGCCTTCCAGTCCCAGGCCGGCTTGCCGGCCTTGGCCGCGAGCTCGCGGATCGCGTTGATCGCGGTCTGCATCTGCTCGTGGCCGTAGACGACCGCGCCGAGCATGACCGATTCCGGCAGCATCTTCGCTTCGGACTCGACCATCAGCACCGCGTCGGCCGTGCCGGCGACGACGAGGTCGAGGTCCGAGGCCTTCGTGTCGGTGACCGACGGGTTGAGCAGGTACTGGCCGTCCTTGTAGCCGACGCGCGCCGCACCGATCGGGCCCTTGAACGGGATGCCGGACAGCGCGAGCGCCGCCGAGGCGCCGATCATGGCGGGGATGTCGGAGTCGATCTCGGGATCGAGCGAGACGACCGTCGCGACGACCTGGACTTCATTGAAGAAGAATTCCGGGAACAGCGGACGGATCGGACGGTCGATCAGGCGCGAGATCAGCGTCTCCTTCTCGGAGGGACGGCCCTCGCGCTTGAAGAAGCCGCCCGGGATGCGGCCCGCGGCGTAGGTCTTCTCGACGTAGTTGACGGTCAGCGGGAAGAAATCCTTGCCCGGCTGGGCTTCCTTGCGGCCGACGGCCGTGACGAGCACGGTGGTGTCGCCCATGGAAACGAGGACGGAGCCGTCGGCCTGACGTGCGAGGCGGCCGGTTTCGAGCGTGACGGCGTGGGGGCCGTACTGGAAGCTGGTCTTGTGGACGTTCACTGGAATGGGTGTCCGATGTTGTTCGTTGGCCCGGCGTGGGGCGAAAACGAATCCGGCCCGCAGAGCGGGCCGGAGACGGTGAGCTTGTCTTAGCGGCGCAGGCCGAGCTTCGCTACGACTTCCTGGTAGCGAGCCGGGTCGCTGCCCTTCAGGTAGTCGAGCAGCTTGCGACGCTGCGTGACGAGCTTGAGCAGACCGCGACGCGACGAATGGTCGCGCTTGTGGGCGCTGAAGTGCTCGCCCAGGTCGTTGATGCGGGCGGACAGCAGCGCAATCTGGACCTCGGGGGAGCCGGTATCGGCCGCGCCGCGCTTGAAGCTGCCGACGATCTCAGACTTGCGCTCGGTGGACAGTGCCATCGGTGATTGACCTCGAAACCTTGTGTTCGCCTTGATGTGAGCCGCGCATTTTAGCCTGATGCGCCCTTATGTCTCAACTATTTGAACGGACCGCGTCTCAACCCGCCCCGGACACGAAAAGCCGTTGCACGCGCAGACGCGCGTCCGGGCCGAATTCCACGAGCCCGAGGAACGACCCTGCCGGATCGTACGCCCGCAGGACCGGCCCTGCCGCCAGATCGACGGGCGCCTCGAGCGCGCGGCCCTGGCGCAGGTGCAGGGTCTGGGTGGCGTCGAGCGTCACTGCCGGGAGGGTCGGGAACGCGCAATCGACCGGCAGCAGCCAGTCCGGGCTTCCTCCCCCGGCGGCGGCCTCGGCCTCGATCCGCTCGAGCGTGACCATGCGGTCCGGCACGAACGGCTCGACCCACAGGCGCCGCAGCGTCGTCAGGTGCCCGAGGGTCCCGAGCCCGGCGGCGATTTCCTCGCCCAGTACGCGCACATAGGTACCCTTGGAGCAGGCCACCTCGATTTCCAGCTCGTTCGCCGTCACGCGGAGGCACTCGAGCGCATCGATCCGGATCGGCCGCCCTTCGCGCTCCACGGTCTCGCCGCGACGCGCGAGTTCGTACAGCGGCCGCCCGTCACGCTTGAGTGCCGAGTACATCGGCGGCACCTGCAGCCGGTCGCCCCGCAGCGCGCCGAGCACTTCAGCGAGCCGTGCCGGGTCGAAGGCGGGCACCGGTTGCTGCTCGACGACTTGCCCGTCGGCATCGCCGGTGTCGGTCGCGGCACCGAGCCGGACCGTAGCGCGGTAGGCCTTGCGCTGGCCGAGCAGCGCACCGCACGCCTTGGTCGCCTGGCCGAAGCACAGCGGCAGCATGCCGGTCGCCATCGGGTCGAGCGTGCCGGCGTGGCCCGCCTTTTCAGCCTGCAGCAATCGACGCACGCGCTGCAGCGCCTGCGTCGACGTGAGGCCCTGGGGCTTGTCGAGCAGGACGATGCCATCTACCGTCCGCCAGCGCTTGCGCGCGGGGACGGTCGACGTCGGATCCTGGGGTGTCACGAGCGCGTTGCGCCTGCGTCGGCTTCGTCGTCGTCGTCGTTGCTGTCGTAATGGCCGAGGTCGTCTTCTTCGGACGTTTCGTCGCCTTCCGCAGCCGGCCTCGGGCGGGTGCCCTCGCCGTCCACCGCCGTCTGGCGGCTGCGGTCGTCACGTACGGCACGCGTGATGAGCTCGTCGAGACGGTTGCCGCGTTCGAGCTCCTCGTCCGGCGCGAAATGCAGGTGCGGCGCGAGCCTCAACCGCAATGCGCGCCCGAGCGGGCCGCGCAGGTACGTGGCGGCCTCATCCAGGATTTCGCGCTGCAACGGATCGTTCGAATCGCCGCCGAGCACCGTGTAACTGACCCAGACGTGCGTGAGGTCCGGGGAGACCTTGACGTGGGTGACGGTCACCGGCTTCAGCCGCGGGTCGCGCACTTCGCGCAGCAGCAGCTGCGACACGGTGCGCTGCACCTGGTCGGCGATCCGTCGGGCGCGTGGAACCTCGCGTGGCATGGTCGTCCGCTTACACCGAGCGCGCGACTTCGAAGCGCGCGAAGCACTCGATCTGGTCGCCCGTGCGGATGTCGTTGTACTTCACCACGCCGATGCCGCACTCGGTGCCGGCACGGACCTCGCTCACGTCGTCCTTGAAGCGACGCAGCGAATCGAGCTCGCCCTGGTGGATGACGACGTTCTCGCGCAGCACGCGCACGGGGTTGCCGCGCTTGATCACGCCCTCGGTCACGAGGCAGCCCGCGACCGTGCCGAACTTGCTCGAGCGGAACACCTCGCGCACCTCGGCCAGGCCCACGATCTGCTCCTTGATCTCCGGCTTCAACATGCCGGACACCACGGCGCGCACGTCGTCGATGGCCTCGTAGATGATCGAGTAGTAGTTGATCTCGACGCCCGACTCCTTCATCGCGTTCCGCGCGGCGCCGTCGGCACGCACGTTGAAACCGATGATGCGGGCGCGCGACGCCGCCGCCAGCGAGACGTCGGATTCGGTGATGCCGCCCACGCCGCTCGCGATGACCTTGACCGACACCTCGTCGGTGCCGACCTTGGACAGCGAGTCGCGCAACGCCTCGGCGCTGCCCTGCACGTCGGCCTTGACGATGAGGTTGACCACCTGGCCCGCCTGCTCGCCCATCTGCGAAAAGACGTCTTCCATCTTCTTCGCCGCGCCGGCGAGACGCACGTCGCGGAACTTGCCCTGGCGGTAAAGCGCGACTTCGCGTGCCTTGCGCTCGCTCTCGACCGCGAGCATGTCGTCGCCCGCGTTCGGCGCATCGGACAGGCCCAGCACCTGCACGGGCACGGCCGGGCCGGCCTCCTGCACCTGCTTGCCCTGCGCGTCGAACAGCGCGCGGACACGGCCGAACTCCTGGCCGGCGATGATCGGGTCGCCGGTGCGCAGCGTGCCGCGCTTGACCAGCACCGTCGCCACCGGGCCGCGGCCCTTTTCGATGCTCGATTCGAGCACGACGCCCACGGCGTGACCCGCGGTCGGCGACTTGAGGTCCAGCACCTCCGCCTGCAGCAGCACGGATTCGAGCAGCGAATCGACGCCCTCGCCCGTGCGGGCCGAGACGTTGACGAACATGACGTCGCCGCCCCATTCCTCGGGGATGACGTTCTGCTTGCCGAGGTCGTTGCGGACGCGCTCCGGGTCGGCATCGTGCTTGTCGATCTTGTTGACCGCGACGACGATCGGCACTTCGGCCGCGCGCGCGTGCTGGATCGCCTCGACCGTCTGCGGCATGACGCCGTCGTCGGCCGCAACCACCAGGATCACGATGTCGGTGACGTTCGCGCCGCGTGCACGCATGGCGGTGAACGCCGCGTGTCCGGGGGTGTCGATGAAGGTGATGAGACCCTTTGGAGTCTCGACCTGGTACGCACCGATGTGCTGCGTGATGCCGCCGGCCTCGCCGGCCGCGACCTTTGCACGGCGGATGTAGTCGAGCAGCGAGGTCTTGCCGTGGTCGACGTGACCCATGATGGTCACGACCGGCGGGCGCGGCAGCAGCTCGACGTCCGTGGCGGTCGCGAGCAACTGCTCCTCGAGCTGGTCTTCCTTGAGCGCGATCGGCGTGTGGCCGAACTCCTCGACGACGAGCGTCGCGGTGTCCTGGTCGATCGGCTGGTTGATCGTGGCCATCACGCCCATCTTCATCATCGTCTTGATGACTTCGTTGGCCTTGATCGCCATGCGGTTGGCCAGTTCGCCGACCGTGATCGTCTCCGGGATCTGCACTTCGCGCTTGACCGGGGCCGTCGGCTCGACGAAGCCGTGCCGCGTCTCCATCTGCACCTGGCCGGAGCGACGGAAACGACCGTGCGGCTGCGCCTGCCGCTTCTTGTTGAAGCTGGCGCGCGCGTCCGCGGAAACGTGCAGCTCGCGCCGCCCGTACTTGCCCGGGCCGGCATTGGCGCCGGGACCCGCGCCGGGGGACTGTGGCGTCGCGGTGCGCGGCGGCGGCGAGGAACGCGACGGTGCCGAGCGCGAGCCAGCCCCGCGCGGCGCGGCGGGCTCCGACGGACGCGCCGTGGCCTTCGGACGCGCGGCATCGAGCGCCTTGCGCTCGGCCTCGGCCCGCTCGCGCTCCACGCGCTCCACGCGCTCGCGCGCAGCCTGCTCGGCCGCCTCGCGTGCGTCGGCTTCGGCGCGAATGCGTGCCTGTGCTTCGGCCTGGCGACGGCCCTCTTCCTCGGCGCGCTCGCGTTCGCGCTGTTCGGCCGCGATGCGCTCCTCCTCGAGCCGTTCCTGGTCGTGACGTGCCGTCTCTTCGGCGTGCCGCGCCGTCTCTTCGGCGTGGCGCGCCGTTTCCTCGGCGTGGCGTGCCGTCTCCTCGGCGTGACGCACCTTGTCGACTTCCTCGAGGCGCTGGCGCTGCGCTTCCTCGATCACGGACCGGTTGAGGTACGTCTTCTTCTTGCGCACCTCGACCGCGACCGTGCGGGCACGACCCTGCGTCGAGGCGAGCTTGATCTCCTGCTGCTGCTTGCGCTGCAGCGTGATCTTGCGTGGCGCGCCTGCGTCTTCCTGCCGGCCGTGCGAACGGCGCAGGTGCGTCAGGAGCTCCATCTTCGCTTCGTCGCTGATGATGTCGTCAGCGCCGCCGACCTGGATGCCGGCTTCGCCGAGCTGCACCAGCAGCCTCTCGACGGGGACCTTCAGGACCTCGGCGAACTGCGTGACCGTCACTTCTGCCATGTAATCAGACCTCCGCTCACGCCTGCTGGCCCTGTTCGAACCAGTGCTTGCGCGCGGCCAGGATCAGTTCGCCCGCGCGCTTTTCGTCGATGTTGGGAATTTCCAGCAGGTCGTCGATGGCCTGCTCGGCGAGATCCTCGCGCGTGACGATGCCGTGGCGTGCGAGTTCCGCCGCCAGCTCGTCGTCCATGCCGTCCACCTCGAGCAGGTCGTCGGCCGGGGCCGCCTTCTCGATGGTCTCCTCGCTCGCGATCGCCTGCGTGAGCAGCACGTCGCGCGCGCGGTTGCGCAGTTCCTGCACGATCTCCTCGTCGAACTCCTCGATGCTCGCGAGTTCGGACTGCGGCACGTAGGCGATCTCCTCGATGCTCGAGAAGCCTTCCTGCACGAGGATGCCGGCGACGTCCTCGTCGACGTCGAGCTGCTGCTGGAACAGTTCGCGCAGCGACTTCTGCTCGGTCTCGCTCTTTTCCTCGGCTGCCTGCTCGCTCATGATGTTGAGCTTCCAGCCGGTCAGTTCCGAGGCCAGGCGGATGTTCTGGCCGCCGCGGCCGATCGCCTGCGACAGCTTCTCCTCCGCCACGGCGATGTCCATCGAGTGCGACTCCTCGTCGACCACGATCGAGCTCACCTCGGCCGGCTGCATCGCGTTGATCACGAACTGCGCGGGGTTGTCGTCGTAGGGGATGATGTCGACGCGCTCGCCTGCGATCTCGTTGGAGACGGCCTGCACGCGCGAGCCGCGCATGCCGACGCAGGCACCGACCGGGTCGATGCGCGGGTCGTTCGAGCGCACGGCGATCTTGGCGCGCGCACCCGGGTCGCGGGCGGCGCCGAGGATGTTGATCAGGCCCTGCCCCACTTCGGGCACCTCAAGCTTGAACAGCTCGATCAGGAAGTCCGGTGCCGTGCGGCTCAGGAACAGCTGCGGGCCGCGCGGCTCGGAGCGCACGTCCTTGAGGAAGGCCTTGATGCGGTCCTGCGTGCGGACCGGCTCGCGCGGAATCATCTGGTCGCGCGAGATGAAGCCTTCGGCATTGCCGCCCAGGTCGACGAAAATGCCGTTGCGGTCGACACGCTTGACCAGACCCGACACCAGCGTGCCGATGCGGCCCTTGTACAGGTCGACGACCTGCGCGCGCTCGGCCTCGCGCACGCGCTGCACGATCACCTGCTTGGCGGCCTG
>DATMIB010000014.1:0-8303 GCA_035554635.1 Steroidobacteraceae bacterium
ATAGTCGAGGCCGAACGACCAGGCGTCGCCGAGGAAGAAGCGGCCGAAGAGGCCGTAGCGGTCGCGGTCGTAACCGACGTCGACCGGACGCAGGCTCGTGCCGAGCGCCGTCATGCCACCGGTGCTGCCCGCGGGCACCCACCCGCCGGGAAGGCCCAGGCTGGAGCTGCCGATGCCGGTGTAGATCGTCTCGCCGGTGTCCGAAATCCGGTGCGGCACGCGGTCGTACGACAGGCCGAACTCGTATGCGCCCTGCTTGCCGCCCTCAATGGCGACCGCACGCGAATCGAGCCCGAGGTCCTGCAACGAGTAATCGAGCCGGTACCCCGACTCGAGCGCGACGCCGCCTTCGGCGCCCGCGATCACGTAGGCACCGTCCTCGTCGAGGCCGGTGTAATCACCGAACTTGGCGCTCGATTCGTCGAGGTAACCCGCGCCGACCTGCGCCTCGGCCCGGTAGCCCGTCGGGAACGGGCACTTCTTGCACGTCCAGCCCGAGGTGTCGGGTGCGGGCGTCTCGGTGGCGGCGGGCGCGGTCTGCGCCCGCGCGACGGGGGCACCGACGGCGGTCATGAGCACCGCCACGACGGCGGCGGAAAGAATCTGGCTGCTGCGTTGTTCCATGTCGGTCACCGTGTCAGGGACGAGCCCGACGGATGGTTCGAGCCGTGCACCTGCGTGTGGCAATTCATGCAGTTGCCGAGCGGCACTGCCGTCGCGGGCGAGCTGCCGCCGGGCAGCGACTGCGGGCCGTAGGCGAAGCTCGGGTGGCCCTGCTGCGAGTGGCACGACTGGCAGAGCAACGGGCCGCGCTGCTTGACCATGCCCGGGTTGCTGGAACCGTGAGGCGAATGGCAGGTGTCGCAGTTCTCGGTCACGGGCTCGTGCTCCCAGAGCAGCGGGCCGCGCTTCTCGGCATGACACTCGAAGCACGTCTCGTTGATCGTCGGACGAATCAGCTGCTTCTCGGCGGTCGTGCCGTGCGGCTGGTGGCAGTCGCTGCAGCCGAGCTTGGCCTGGCGCACCGGGTGCGCGAACGGCTTCATGAACTGGCCGCGCTCGGCGACGTGGCACGTGTAACAGACCTCAGGCTGCGTCGCGCGCGAGAGCACGGCGTCCTTCGCCTTGTGGCTGTCGTGGCATGCCGCGCAAGAAACGTTGTTCACGTCGTGCGGCCCGGTGTGCCACTCGGCGGCCTGCGACTTCTCGTGGCAGCCGAGGCACATCGCGTTCTGCACCGACACCGGTGTGTCGACATTGCGGCCGAACTTGACCATCGACGGTCGCGTCTCGCCCTTTTTCACGCGCTTCGCGTGGTTGCCGCCGGGGCCGTGGCAGGCCTCGCACTGCAGCTGGCCCTTGCCGAACGGCGCGCGCGCGTCGTTGGCCTGGGCGTGGGCGGTGTGGAAGACGTCGTTGACCTCGGGCCCCTCGTGGCAGCTCAGGCACGTGTCCGCGCCTTTCGCGCTGTAGGGCGCGCCCGCATTCGGCGCATTGGCCGGTACCGCCGCAAGCGCGAGGCCCGGCCCGATCAGGAGGGCCAGCGCCAGGGCGCGGCGCAGGAACGCTGTGTGTGACTTCATTGCGATGCGTCCGTCTAAAGGTTTGCGCGTCACTCGTTGTAACGGAATTCGCCGACGCCGTGCTCGATCTTGACGTCGACGGGCTTGCCCGCGCCATGGCAGTTGCCGCACGTCTCGATCGGCGCAGCCGGCGTGGAGCTGTCGGCAGCTTTTACCGCAGTGAACGAACCGCCGTTCAACTGCATGTGCTGCTTGGCAGTGTCGCTGGTGTGGCAGGCCGAGCAGGCAGCGGAGCCGGCCGTAATCGCGACGTCGCCCAGCGGCGTCGAGCGGTCGGCGCCCGCGTCGATCGTCGTCGCCACGGCGGTCGCCGAGTTCGGCGGATAGTACGTGTCGGGCAGGTGGCAACCCTCGCAGTTTTCGAGCTTGCCCGGGTACTCGACGTGGCTGAAGTCGTACCCGGTGCTGTTGTAACCGCAGACCTTGTAGCCGGCGACCGCGCCCGCGTGGATCGCGTGGATCATGAACTTGAGGTCGATGGTCTGGTCGTCGAGCGTGCCGGTCACGCTCTCGCAGGCCGTGCCGGCGACGCGACGGCCGATGTCGGTCGCGTTCGGGTTGTGGCAGGTGGAGCAGAGCTCCGTGTTGCCGGTGCGGCTGTTGCCGTGCAGCGTCAGGTTCTCGTGGCAGTCGTTGCACTTGTCGATGTCGACCACCTCGCGGCGCGACACCGGCGTCGCATCCGTGATCGCGAAGGTCTTGCCGACCGCAGCGACCGCGATGCGTTCGAGCGTGCCGTCGCCATTGACGTCGACGGCCGGACGGCCCTCGATCAGCGCTTCGCCCGAACCCGTGGCGCTGGCAGGGATCGCGACGGTCGCGGTCGCCGCGAACGCACCCGGGATCGACGGCACGGCCACGCCGTTCGCCTTGAAGTCGATGCGGATCGGCTGCGCCGGCGTGCCGGACGACGCCGTGGCGGAGCCGCTGCCGGTGTTGGTGAAGTCGGGCCGCGTCGAGTAGGCGACGTCGACCGCGAGCGAGGCCGAGCTGTTCTGGAACGGCCCGCCCGCCGCCTTGATGTCGTACGGCGCGTTGCCGTTGGTCGGGTCGACCACGCGGATCGTCACGGTGGGGAACTGGCCGGGCGCCGAATTGGTCACGCTGAGAACTTCGTAGGCGAACTTCGCCGCGGCGACCTGCTCGGGGATCACGTGCGCATTCTGCACGCTCAGCACGCCGGAGGTCGGGCCGTGGCAGGCCGTGCAGCTGTCGGCCGTGGCGGCGACACCGCCGTGGTTTTCGCCGGTCGTGAAGTCGACGTCGTCGTGGCACGACGTGCAGGTCTCGGCGTTCACGACGAGGCGCCAGTTGGTCGCCTGCGGCGTGTCGGTGTCGCTTTCCTCGTGGCAGGTCGTGCAGTTGCGACGGTCCTGCGTATAGACGACTTCGCTGAAGTCGTTCCACGAGTTGCTGTTGCCGAAGATGCCGTAGAGGCCGCCAGCCTGCACGCTCGGCAGGTTCACGCCCGAGTGGATCTTGTGGATCATCACCTTGAGGTCGATCGAATTGCCGGTCTGCGCGTCGAACGAGTACGACTCGTGGCACATCGCGCAGTACTGCAGGTCGAAGCGCGCGCCGCCGTGGAACACGAGGTTGTCGTGGCAGGCGTTGCAGGTGTCGTTGTCGACGATCTCGCGGCCCGACGACTCGAGCGGCAGGTTCGTGGCGGGGCTGAACGTGTAGACGGCGTTGTTGGCCGGCACGGTCGGGCTGCCGATACGGATCTCGAGGCCGACGCGATGCGGCATCGAGCCGTCGAACGGCACCGCCGCGTCGCCCGTGAGGCTCTTGAGGAACTTGTAGGTGTAGACGCCGTTGCCCTTCTCGGTCCAGACGCCGGACGTGGCCGTCTCGGCCGTCGCCTGGCTTGCCGGCCCGGTGCCGGTCACCGCCTCGGCCGGCACCGGCGCGGGCGTGCCCGGGAACGGATCGACGCGGCGCGTGAGCGCGTGCCAGGTGCTCGACTTGCCGTTGACCGCGGGTTCGAGCCGCGCAAGCACGAAGCGGATGTTGCCGGCGGGCAGGCCGGTCAGCGAATAGTTCTGGTCGTCCTTGAGGTACACCTCGACGACGGGCTTGCCGTCGTCGGGCACGGTGACGCGCTGGATCGAGGCGACGATCGTCTTTGCGGTCGTCACCGGCACGTTGGCGCCCGTGCCCGGCTGCGGCGGGAACTCGCCGGTCGGCGGTTCGGGCTGCGCCACGGTTTCGTTGTCTCCGCTGCAGCCGCCGAGGCCGAGCGCGAGCGCGCCGAGCCCCGTCAGCAACAGCGCCCGTGCGAGCGAATTTCCAGCATTTCGGTTCGTGATCATTCTTGCGACTCCGGCCCCACGGCTAGCGTCAATTCGGCCGTGCGTCGCGGGAGCGACGCACGGCGCGGAAGTTTACTGGGTTCAGTTCGTGCACTGTCCGACCGGCAGCACGCCGCAGTGCGCCGTTTTCGTGTCGAACGTGCTGCCCGGCGCATGGCACATCGCGCAGCCTTCCTGCGCCGACGACGGTGTCAGCGTCTTCGGCTGTGCGAACGTGCCGCCCTGCGACTGCATGTGCGCGATCGCCTCGGTGGAGGTGTGGCAGCCCTTGCAGGTGCCGGCCGTGGCCGAGTCTGCCAGGTCGTCCTTCCACGCGAGCGTCTCGGCGCCCGACGACGCCGTCGTGCCGGCGCTCACCGTCAGCGGCAGCGCGCTGGTGCGGGCGAGGTTGTACGTGCCTTCGAGGTGGCAGCCCTCGCAGCGCGCGAGCGACTGCGGATAAGTCACGGCACCCACGCCCGCGACGTTGCCCGCGTGCACGTTATGGATGAATGCGCCGAGCGCGAGGGGCCCGACCTGGTCGGCGCCCCAGGCACCGCCCACGCTCGAGTTGTGGCAGATCGCGCAGACCATCGGGTCGCCGGCGCGACTGCCGCCGTGGGCCGCGACACGCTTGTGGCAGGACTCGCACTTGTCCTGCGAGACGAGCGACGTGCGCGGCGCGCCCGAGAAGCGGATCGCGCTCTGCGGATAGGCATCGGTGCCGTCGGGCATCGCGCGGCGGCCTTCGAGCACGACCATCAGGCCCGTGCCGAGCGTCGCGTCGGCAAACGCAGGCGGCAGCGGCGTGGACAGCGTGTAGCTGAACGTGCCGTTGCCGTTGGCGGCGACGCTGGCCATGTTGGCAATGAGGTCGACGACGATGGCCTGGCCACGGTTGGCCTGGTACAGGTTGCCCGCGACGTCAGCGACGTTGTGCAGGTCCTGCGACGACCAGGAGAAGTCGAGGCGCAGGCGGCCCGTCGTGAGGGCCTTGACGTCGATCGGGGTACCGGCCGCGTCGAGGATCCGGAACGTGACCTTGGGCGACTGCCCGGCGACCGCGTTCTCGATATTGACGATTTCGTACTTGAACAGGTCGCCGTTCTCGATCTGCTTGCGGGCCGTGTCGTTCCTGTGGACCGTCAACGTGTCGACCGCGTTCGCCCCGTGGCAGCCGATGCACTCGCCGTCCTTGAAGACGAAACCCGGCGGGACGGTCGTGTTGGTGTGCTCGTAGCCGTAGGTGTAGCGACCCGTCGCCGGATCGGGACCCGTCTTGCTCATGCCCGCGTCGTGACAGCCGGCACAGGCGCCGATCGAAACCGTGGTCTTCCAGTCGTTGCCCTGGGGCGCATCCGACGACTGCTCGTGGCAGGTCTCGCAGAAACTGAGCGGCTGCGGGTAGGTGACCTCGGCAAAGTCGTACTTCGTGCCGCCGTAGCCGTAGACGACGTAACCCTTCGTACGAGCCTCACCGCGGTGGATGGAGTGCGCCATGTAGGCCAGGTCGACCGACTCACCCGAGTCCGGGTCGACCGTGCCGTCGTTGTGGCAGACGACGCAGTACTCGACGTCGCGACGCGGGCCGCCGTGTTCGGCGAACCGCACGTGGCAGCTCGCGCACTTCTCGGTCGCCGCAATCCGCTTGCTCGCGGGCGTGCCGCCGGCCGGCACGAAGTCGACATAGGGATTGTCGGGCGCGAGCGCTCGGGCATTGCCCGCGAGGTCGAGCGCGAGGCTGATGCGATGCGTCAGCGTCGGCTCGTAGGCCACCGCGATCGGCGCGGTGACATTCGCAAGGTCGACGGCCGAGGCGTAGCGATAACGGCCCGCACCGAGCTCAGTCCAGCCGGCAGCGGTGCCCGACTCGGTGTTGGCCTGGATGGCACTCGTCAGCGCCGGCGTCGTGACGTTCGGTGTCGCGGCACGATTGATATAGCTCTGCCAGCGCGAGGGCTGCAGCTTCGCAGCCGGCACCAGCTTCGCGACGCCGAGCCGCAAGGTCGTGGCCGCCAGCCCCAGCACGTTGCCGCCGTGGGACGTCTTGACGGTGATCTCGATGACCGGCTTGTTGGCCGTGATCGACGCCGCATCGAGCGAGACGACCAGCGTGCCGATGTCGGCGATCTGCTGGGCCGTCAGCGTCGAGCCGGTGCCGACGCCCTTGACGTCGCCGCCGAGCGTGATCGGCACGTCGGACGGCCCGGTCGGCCCGGTCGGGCCGGTCTGGCCGGGGTCGCCGCCGGACGGCCCCTCGGGCCCTGCACCACTGTCGTTCTCGCACCCGGCGATGCCGATGGCCGCGGCCAGTGCCAGCACTGCAAACAGGGATCGACGCGACCGCGCCCCCGGACTCCGCGCGCTAGAACGATTCATACTGCTTCCTGACTGTTGCGGTGATGCAATCCGGCGCTGGACCGAGTCCAAGCGAGACGGAGTTTTGGGGGCGATAGTAGGGAGCGGTTTATTAGTCTCGTACCCGTATATGCCCGTATGAACGGACGATGGGCGTCGTGGACTAACCCCCCGGAGCGGCGGCAGACGAGTATTAGCACGCGCGTCGTTGTCCATTAGACTGCCGCGTCCAAGGTTTCCCCCTTTCCCGTTTCCCAGTACCTCGGAGAATCTTCGTGTTGAAGGCAACCATCGCCAGCACCCTGGCCCTCGCCGCCGTCGTGACCCTGTCGGGCTGCTCGAAGGGCAGCGAGGAGGCCGCGAAGGCCCCCGCCGCCGACGCCGCTGCGCCCGCCGCCCTGCCGACGTCCGTCCCGGAGAACCATCCGGCCGTCAAGCCGAGCGCCGAGGTTGATCTCGCCGGCATCGCCAAGGCCGAAGGCGGCAAGACCGTCGCCGAAGTGTTCGCGGAGAAGGACGCGCTGGCCAACCAGCAGGTCGTCGTCCGCGGCAAGGTCGTCAAGGCCAACTACGGCGTCATGGGCATGGACTGGCTGCACGTCCGCGACGGCTCCGGCGCCGAAGGCACCAACGACCTGACCGTGACCGCCACGTCGGCACCGGCCAAGGTCGGCGACACCGTGCTCGTGACCGGCAAGGTCGCGACCGACAAGGACTTCGGCATGGGCTACCAGTACCCGGTGCTGGTCGAGCAGGCCGAGGTCAAGATCGAGGGCGCTGCGGCGACGCCGTGACGGATCGCCTGCCGCCGGTCACCGGCGGCTGGTCGCATCGAGAGGCCGGGCTCAATGCCCGGCCTTTCTTTTTGCTCTGTCAGCAAATCAAGTTGCCGGATCACCCCGACCGGGGCTTGCGCGGCGGAGCGTTCAGTCAGTCAGCCGGAACGTGATGGCGAAGGTGTGCCACGCGGCCACGGACTGGCCGTCTTCCCTGGCCGGGATGAAGCGCCAGTTGCGCTGCACTTCTTTCACGGCTGCCTCGTCGAGCCTCTGGAAGCCCGAACTCTTGACGACGGACACGTCGCCGCACTTCCCCGCTTCACTGACGTAGCACTTCAACGTGACGGTACCGGCTTCACCCGCACGTCGCGCGGCAGGCGGGTATTCCGGCAAAGGACTGCGAGCACCGCGGCCCGTGGCGGAAGGTGGGGTCCTGACGCTGCTCGGCTTCAATATTTGTATTGGCGGTAACACTTGCTCGCCCGTCCGGTCCCGCGGTGCCACGGTAATGGGGTTGCCCCCCGGGCCTTCGACGGGAGCCGCGACGTCGAGGTCGGGCAGCGGTACGACGGGGAGCGGCTGATCGATGTCCAGCGACGGCGGAGGCGCCGTGTCCTCGTCGGGCAGGTCGTCGATGAAGCTCGTTTCGACGGGGTCCATCACGGTCCGGACGAGCGACGCGCCGAGACCCGACGAAAGCACCCAGAAGAACAAGACGTGGATGCTGACGACCAGCAAAAAGGCAAACGATCGCTGGCTGATGTTGGCTTGGTCGCCGACCGAAAAACTGTAGGCCATTTGTCTTCTCCTACAGGGGACATGCGTAAGCCGCGGCCCGCGCTGCGGGCTGCATTGCCGCCGACGTTACAAGCCCTTCCCACCCCCCGCAAGGTGCCGGCCGGTGCGAGGCGGCGTAGGCCTACGTCGTGCTGGCGCCGCGCCTCTACCTTCGATTGCGCGCGTGTTTAGCCTCCTCCCATGCGCTGATTTCCAGACAGGACCGCACCATGCCCGACGACCCACGGACCGACGCCCGCAGCGGGCAAGTGCAGCAACAGCAGGAGCGCGGGCGGGAGCAGCCCGGCCACAGAGGCGTCCCGCAAGCCGGGGAACAACAGCCCGCGGCAGACGACTCGCAGCTCAAGCCGCCCGACGCTCAATTCCCCCCGGGCGACGCCGGCGCGCCGACGCATGACCAACGACGCCCGGACGCCAGCGACGCCATGACGGGCGAGGCGCCCGGCGGTTGACCCGCCAGGACAAAAAAGAAAGGCCGGGCAGAGCCCGGC
>DATMIB010000015.1:0-30761 GCA_035554635.1 Steroidobacteraceae bacterium
TGCCGTTCACGGGGAAGTCGTAGTGGTGCGCGCCGCCGCCGGCAGCGCCGTGGCAGCCCGAGCAACCCGCGTCGCTGACCAGGTCCTGGTCAGGCGAGGCCGGGTAGTCGACCGTCACCATCACGCGACGCGTCGGCGTCACAGTGCTCGGCGTCACGAGGCGGAACGCGTAGCGCGAGTTGATCGCGGCGTAGGCCGTGGCGCCACCGGTGACGGTGATCGTGTAGTTGCCGTTCGTACCACCAGCGACCAGCGCCGGCGTAACCACGTCGCCCGGAACCGTCGCGACGGGAGGCGTGCCGGTCGTGTCGATCACGCCGAGGCTGTTGCGCAGCTTGGTGCCGGTCGTGGCGTTCACGCCGAACTGGTAAGCGCGATCCGGAGCAACGCCCGTGGCCAGGGTCGTCATGTTGACGCCGTCGGCCTTGACGTTGAACGAGAAGACCAGGTCCGCGCCGGACACGGTGACCGTGGGCGTCGAGACCGTGAGCTGCGGGGCGATGTTGTGGACGACAGCCGCGTCATAAGCCGAGCCGTTGTCGTGGCAGACGCCGCAGCTTTCGAGCGGCTTCACCGCAACTCCGGCGCCGGTGCCACCCGTGGCGCCCGTGGCGCCCGGGGCACCCGTCGCGCCCGTGGGGCCCGAGGGGCCCGCCGGACCCGCCGGTCCCGTCTTGCCGTCGTCACCCGAGCAACCGGCCATGCCGGCGCCGAGCGCTAACAGGGCGAACAACGGCACCAGGCCGCGTGCGCTCCGCATCTTGCTAAGTTTCATCATTGACTCCCTCACCCGAGCCTTATCGGGCAGAAAAAACCAGGACCTCGGCCGGTCCATGGATGACGGCGTGCATGGTAGAGAGCGCAACGCACAGCAATAACTTCGGAATACCGAGGTTTTCGTGCGTCGTGAGGAACTTTTTTACGCGAGATGAATCGCTGGGAGCGCGTAATGAAACTGATTCTCGATTGCCGCGAATTACCCTTCCGATTTGTGTGAGGTCATTACCTAGCCGGGCGTTGAGATTGCGAATGACACCGAACGCCGGCTATTGATAAGCGCGTAGCCATTGGCAGTTCCATTCGCTGAGCAAGTGAAGGCGGGCCCGCAGGCCCGCCTTCGTTCGTCTCTTCTCCGGGTTGTGCGAGGCGGGCACAGGGCCCGCCTCGCACGAGCCGCTCACTAGAACAGGGCCATCATCTTGTCGATCACCCGATAGACCCACGAGGTCGTGGTCGGGTTGGTCGTCGTGTTGTCGATCAGGTAGCCGTTCTGCGACAGGTGCGCGTTGATCGCGGCCAGTTCGCCGGCCTCATCCTCGTTGATCGCCGCCGCACGATGGCAACCGCCGCAGGCGCGTGCCGCCGGGCCGTTCACGTACGCCGGCACGGCGCCGATCGCACGATCCCGTCCCTGCAGCGTGTACGACGCCGACTGCATGCCCGGCATCGACTTCGACTGGTCAGGCACGTTGAACTTCGTCGGGTCGTTCACGTGGCAGCCCTGGCACGCCAGCGTGCTGAACAGCGGGAAGATGTGCTCGACGTGCAGGTCGTAGCGTGCAGCCTCGACCTCGTCGGTGAAGTCGATGCCGCTCGTGTCGAACGCCTGGAACTTGTGGATGGCGTGGACATAGGAATCGATCGAGCGCGACTGCATCTCGAGGTGGCCACCGCCGGAGGTCGGCACGTGGCAGGCGCGGCAACCCGCAATGCCGTTCGCGCCGTAGCTCGGGCTGTGGAACGTCGTGCCGAGCGCGTCATGGCAATCGTTGCACTTCGCGTCGAGCGCGATGGTGTCCTTGAACCAGCCACCGACGATTTCGACCGCGCCCGTCGGCGTCACTTCGTACGTCTTCGAGGCGCCCTTGGTTGCGACCGCGACCGAGCCGACCTTGACGCTCGGATACACGGAGACTTCCATGCGCTTGACCTTGCCGGAGCTGACCAGCGACGGGATGCTCGCCAGACCCGTGCTGGCCGGCTGCGCGTACGAGGCGAGGTCGATTTCGACCTGCCACGTGCCGGCGACGCCAGTCGCGGTCTCGACGAACAGCGGATTCGGGTGCTCACCCGCATTCGTGCCGACCGTGTACTCCATCGTGCAGCCCGAAGCGCGGTTGGTCCGCGTGCTCCAGCAGCGCTGCGTGGCGTCGGCCGTATGCGGGCTCACCAGCAGGTCCTTGGTGTCGTAGCCGTAGAAGCCCACCGCCAGCATCGGGGCCGAGCCGGCCGGGCTGCTGAACTTCACGGTGACCTTGTCGCCCGACTTGGTGACACTGCTGATCGCGCTGTCGTAGGCCGGCAGTGCGGTATAACGCTGGCCCGCGGCGTTGTAGACCTGCGGGTCACGGCCACTGTGGTACTTCGAGAACGCGCCGCCGACGCCGCCCGTCTTGTGGCAGGCACCGCAATCCGACGTGGCGCTGTGGAACGTTGCAGGACCGTCGGCGTCCACCTCGGCCCAGAGCTCCGCCAGGGCAGGCGCGCGCTTGCGACCACCGTCGCCCGCGGCCTGGTAATACTTCTGGTCGGCCGCGAGCGTCGTCTGCACGCCGTTGATGACGTACGTGCCCTTTCTCCACGAGTCCTTGCCATCGATCGCATGGCAGCTCGTGCAGGTCTCGGCCGTGAATTCGGAATCGGCCAGGATGCGGTCCAGCTTGCCCTCGTGGCAGGTGACGCAATTGGAGCCGTTCTGCGGGTACGGGAACTCCATGATGTGCGACATGTGCGTGTCGTTCATCACGGACGCCTTGTACGCGAGCTTGGCTTTCTGCTCGGCCGTGTAGGAGCCTTCGGCGACCGTCGCCCAGGTGAGCGGGTCGTCGACGTACATGGCCCAGGCATAGTGGCCGCCGTCACGCGTGTCGTAGTGGCAGACCTTGCAGGCGATGAAGTCGTTCAGGCCTTCCACCGCGGCGACGCGATAGCCGTGCTTGGCATACGGGGCGCCGTGGCACTTCTCGCACTGCTCGACGTTCGCGGCCGACTCGTACTCGTCGACGACCACGCTCGGCTTCCAGGCCGCGCTCGCGACATCGTCGTACAGCTTGACCTGGTCGCTGAGCGGCAGCTCCGTCTGGATCTGGTTGCGCGCGACATAGCCGAACACGGCGCCGGGCGTCGTGGTCGGATCCAACGTGAAACCGCTCGCGGTCAGCGTGAACACGCCGTCCGTGCCGCCGTCAAGGTTCGCCGCGTTGACGGTCATGCCCTTGTTGATCGGGAAAGTCTTCGAGACCGGGTCGTACTGCACCCAGTAGAAAGTCTTCTGCGGGAACGCAAGGAAGCCTGTTTCGCCGCCGGCGAAAGCGAGGCCGTTGTCGGTGACTTTCAGCGTCGCCACGACCGTGATGTTCGGCGCCGTGCCGCTCGCCGTCACGTTCGTGATCTGGAGACCGAGCTTGCTGGCATCGGCGTAACGATCGAACTCGGACTGGTGATGTGCGCCAACGCCGTCATGACAGACGACGCAGGATTCGGCCGTGGCCATGGCGAGCACGTCCGCGGTGCCGGTCGCACCCGTAGCTCCGGTCGCACCCGTGGCGCCCGTGACACCGCCGGGGCCGGACGGACCCGCGGGACCAGCAGCACCGGTCTTGCCGTCGTCGCCGGAGCAGCCGGCCATGCCGGCGCCCAGCGCGAGCAGCGCGATGAGCGGCACCAGTGCACGCCCACTCCTCAGTTTCGTCAATTTCATCGTGTGACTCCCTAGCCCGAGATCTGTCGGGTTCAAAGCAGGACGGATGTCCCACCAAGATCGCGCAGGAGCTTAGATTCTTGGAGGCGATCGATCATCGCGAGTAGCCGCGAATCCCTTTCGCGTCGTGACAGTCGGCACGTATCTCATATAGCGATTAATACACAGTCGTTTCGAACTGGTTTCAGTCCAGAAGAAATCGCATCACGCGACGCAATACGACTCGTCATCGATGCGCGCTCAACACCGGAAGCAGAGTCACATCATGCATTTACTTAGATTTGTTCACGCGTGCCGGCGGCGCACCCCATGAGACGCTCGACAGCGGGCCGGCACGAAGCCGGGACGGCGAAGACGGCACCGCGTGCGCCGATATGCCGGCAAGAACGGGGATGAAGGCACGCCGGCGCCCCGCAGGCCGGCCTTCGATGCGACTGGGCTTGCTGCAGAAGAGCGTGCCCGCGCCAGGCACTGGCTCGACCGGCCACGGTGCATGCGAACCAGGGTGCGGCAATCGCCCCGCAATTCCGCGGGCCCCAACGAAAAAGGCCGGCGCATGGCCGGCCTTGGTCTGCACGCGTCGCCGGCACGCCCGGCGAACCTCGTCGCGCCTCAGCAGATCCGCGGCAGCGGGTCGTCCTCGAGTTCCTCGATCACGCGTTCACCGCCGAGCGGCGTGCGCAGCACCACGCGTCGCGGTTGCTCGCGCACCTGGCCTACGATCGCGGCGTCGCGGCCGCACGGCAGCGCCCTGACCGCGGCGAGCGCGGCGTCGGCCTCGGCCGCATCGACCACGGCGACGACGCGGCCTTCGCAGGCGAGGAAGTACGGGTCATAGCCGAGCATCTCGCAGACCGAACGCACGGAATCGCGGACCGGCACGCGCGCCTCGTCCAGCCAGACGCCGAGACCGCTGCCCTGCACGAGCTCGTGTGCGACCGTGGCGAGACCGCCGCGCGTCGGGTCGCGCATGAAGCGCAGGCCCCGGAACTGCGCCAGTGCGAGCGTGATCGGCAGCACGGTCGCGGCGTCCGACTGCAGGTCGCCGCGCAGGCCGAACTGCTCGCGGGCGAGCATCACGGCGATGCCGTGGTCGCCGACCGGGCCGCTCACGAGGATCGCGTCGCCGGCACCGATCTCGCGCACGCCGAGCCGGAGCGCCGGATTGCGCACGCCGATGCCGCTCGTGTTGAGGTAGATGCCGCCCCCCTCCCCGCGTCGCACGACCTTGGTGTCGCCCGCGGCGACCACGACCCCGATCTCCTTCGCCGCCGCGGCGATGCCCGCGACGACGCGTTCGAGCACGGCGAACTCGAGGCCTTCCTCGAGCAGCACGCCGAGGCTCAGGTACTTAGGCACGGCGCCGGCGACCGCAAGGTCGTTGGTGGTGCCGTGCACGGCCAGGGAACCGATGTTTCCGCCCGGGAACTCGATCGGCTGCACGGTGAAGCTGTCGGTCGTGAACGCGAGCTCGCCGTCCGCCGCGTTCCACGGCAGCACGGCCGCGTCCGAGTCCGTGTCGAGCAGCGGGTTGCCGAGGTGACGTGCGAAGATCTCGTGGATCAGCTCGCGCATGTATCGGCCGCCGTTGCCGTGGGCCAGGGAAACGTGGGTGTCCTGCATCGTCACGTCGCACTCTCCCGCGCGGCCCGTCCGCCGATCGCGGCGACGGGCACTTTCGCTTCTTCGTTCCAGGCGTCGAGCTCGGCGCGGATGTGCTCGCGCATCTGCTCGCGCACGTTGTTCACCGAGTTGAAGAACTCGGCCATCATCAGCATCCAGCAGTACATGCCGCGCTCGGTCAGGCGGATCGCGTCGGCGTCGTGGCGCGTCGCGCCGATCAGCCGCATCGCTGTCAGCTCGGGCGCCATGCGCCACCAGAATTCGCGGCCGTAGCGGCGCTCGATGTAGTCGCGACGCAGCTCGCCGCCGAACAGCCGCACGAGGTAGTCGTAGCGCATCTGCTGCCAGCGACCGACCGCGCGCTTCTGCGTGATGCCGGTCTGGCCGTGCTCGACGCGGCGGCAGTAGTGGTTGAGCGAGAACGTCGTCGAGTAGTAGGCGCCGCCCACGTAGCTGAAGGCGCCGCTGCCGACGCCGACGTAGTCGTTCTGGTCGATGATGTACTCGTCGAACATGCCCTGGTTGCGCGAGAAGCACCAGGCCGAGGCTGCGTGGTACTCACCGTGCCCGCGCAGCCGCTCGAGGATGCGCTCGTACATCGGGTGACGCAGCGACGGATCGGCCTGGCCCATGGTCTTTTCCATCTTGTGACGCGCCGTGGGCGCCGTCATCAGCGGATAGAACGACACCTGGTCGGCGTGCAGGCGCTCGATCACGTCGAGGTCGTGGTCGAGCATCCCGAGCGTCTGCCCGGGCAGGTTGAAGATCATGTCGACGTTGAGCGTCGGGAACAGGCCCATGACGGACGCGATGCGTTCCTCGACCAGCCGGCCGTCGCCGTACTTCTCGAGCCGATCCATGCCGCGCAGCAGCCCGTCGTCGAAGCTCTGCACGCCGACCGAGAGTCGCGTGACGCCCGCGTCACGGTACGCGGTGAGCGCGGCGCGGTCGAGGTGATTCGGGTTGGTCTCGACCGACACCGTGTGCACCGGCGACAGCGAGCGTACGAGCTCCAGCGTCGAGATCAGCTCGCGTGCGTCGACCGTGGGCGTGCCGCCGCCGAAATAGACGTCGCCGAAGCGGAACCCCGCGTCGTGGTAGATGCGGATCTCGCGCCGCAACGCCTCGAAATAGCGGTGGGTCTTCGCCTCGTTGTACCGCACGCGGTGAAACGAGCAGAACGGGCACAACACTTCGCAGAACGGCACGTGCACGTACAGCTGGCACGGCTGGGACGGCGCGGACGGCATGACGTCCGCCGCTTCGTCCTCGGTGAAACGCATTGCGCGGCCATACTCGCGGTGCAGGACCGCGAGGAAAGGTTTTTCGAACCAGAGCATGAGACGCAGTCTACGGGTTTCGCATCACAAAATCGGCCACCTGGCCGTAACTTAGGCCCCCGTCGTTGGCAGGGATTTGCACGGGCATCAGCACGGTGAACCCCCTATTGACCAGCGCGGACTCGGCCATTTCGCACAGCAGGCGGTTCTGGAAGACGCCACCGGTGAGCCCCACCGTGTCGCACCCGTGCGCCTCGCGCAGGCGTTGCGCGACGACGGCGATTGCCCCAGCGAGCGCGGCATGGACCGCGCCGGCGCGGACGGCCGCCGATAGCGCTGTCGTCGCGAGCAACCACTCGACGAGCGGCGCCCAGTCGATGCGCAGCACGTCGTCGTCGTGCTCGAGCACCGTCAATGGCGGATGCTCGACGACGCCCGCAGTGGCGGCGGCGATCGCCTCGAGCCACATAGGGCCCTGTCCTTCGAAGCTCGTTTCCGTGACGCCGAGGATCAGCGCCGAGGCCGCGTCGAACAGGCGGCCGGCCGCACTCGACTGTGGCGAGTTGAGCCGCTTGCTCCAGGCACCGCGCACGATCGGGTCGGGCACTGGCAGCGGACACTCGCGGCCGAGCTCCCAGCAAAGCGCGGCAGCGCTGCGCCAGGGCGCGCGGCCGGCGCGATCGCCGCCCGGCAGCCGGAACGGGCGCAGGCTCACGCGCCGTTGCCAGTGGCCCGGGGTACCGACGAACGTCTCGCCACCCCAGAGCGTGCCGTCGCCGCCGAGGCCGACGCCGTCCCACGCGAACACGATCGTCGGTCGCGCGTGACAGGAGTGCTCCTGCACGAGCGCCGACGCGTGTGCATGGTGATGCAGCACCGGGTGCACGGGCAGGCCGCTCGCGCGTGCCCAGCGCGAGGTGGCGTAGTCCGGGTGCGCATCGCACAACACGGCCTCGGCCCGCACGTCGTAGAGCCGCTGCAGGTCGGCGGCGACCTGCGCGAACACCTGCTCACTGCGCAGCGTGCCCATGTCGCCGATGTGCGGCGAGACGACGATGCGGCGTTCCCACGCCAGCGCGACGGTGTTCTTGAGGTGCGCGCCGGTGGCGAGAACCGGGTACGACAGCGCCCGCGGCAGATCGAGTTCCAGCGGCGCAATGCCGCGGCCCAGGCGCAACGGCCGCGCACGCCCGGCGATCACGCGCACGACCGAATCGTCCGCCGGGCGCACGATCGGCCGGTCGTGGTGCAGGAATGCGTCCGCGACGGACGCGAGCCGCGTGCTCGCCTCGGCAGCGTCCGTGAGCACGGGTTCGCCGCTGACGTTGCCCGAGGTCGCGACGAGCGGGCCGCCGAAGCCCTCGAGCAGCAGCTGGTGCAGCGGGCTGTACGGCAGGAACACGCCGACCTCGTGCAGGCCCGGCGCGACGCCGGACGCTAGGCCGTGCGGCACTTCGTCGGCGACCCGCAACAGCACGATCGGCCGGCTCGGATCCAGCAGCGCGGCGCGCGCCGGCGCTTCGAGTTCGAAGCTCGCCTCGACCGCTCCGAGACCGTTCGCGCCTCGCCACGGATACATGACGGCGAGCGGCTTGTCGGGCCGCCGCTTGCGTTCGCGCAACCGGGCGACCGCCGCGTCGCTGCGCGCGTCGCAAAGCAGGTGATAGCCGCCGATGCCCTTGACCGCGAGCACCTCGCCGCGGCGCAGCGTCTCGATCGCAGCGACCAACGCAGTGTCGTCGTCCGCGGGAGCGCGTGCCCCGCCTTGCTCACCGCCGCGTGCGTATTGCAGGTGCGGCCCGCAGCGGGGGCACGCCACCGGTTCGGCGTGAAAGCGGCGGTCGAGCGGGTTCTCGTACTCGGCACGACACTCGGCACACAACTCGAACTCGCGCATCGTCGTGTTCGGCCGGTCGTACGGCAGCGCCTCGATCAGCGTGTAGCGCGGACCGCACTGCGTGCAGTTGATGAAGGCGTAACGGTGCCGGCGGTCGGCCGGACGCTCGAGCTCGGCCAGGCAGTCGGGGCAGCAGAAGAAGTCGGGCGGGACCGAGATCTGCGGTTCGAGCGCCGCCGTGCTCGGCGCGATGTGGAAGCCCGCCGCGACGGGCGCCTCGTGCGACCCGACGGCGATCAGCTTCGCACGTGCCAGCGGAGGCGCACGACCGACGACGTCGCGTGCAAACCGGTCGATCGCGGGCGCGGGCCCGTGCAGCACGACCTCGACCTCGCCGCGCAGGTTGCGCACGTAGCCCGCAAGCTGAAGTTCGTGGGCGAGCCGGTAAACGAACGGCCGGAAGCCGACGCCCTGCACGCGCCCGCCCAGCAGCAGCCGCCGCGTGACCGGCGACGCGGAGGTGACGACCGCTGCCGGCGCTGCGTCCATCGTCGAAGCTCGCGGCGCGTGCGCGTCAGGCGCCGGCTTCGGCGTCGACCGCCTTGCGTCCCTGCCAGACGTTCTCGCGGATGCCGTCGGCCCACCAGATCCGGCAGGCGCCCTCGTCGGACACCATGCAGGGCCCGATCGGCGTGCGCGGCGTGCAGGCGAGGCCGTACAGGCGACACTGGTTCGGGTAGATCTTGCCGAGCACGACCCGCGCGCAATCGCAGCCCGGCGGCATCTGGCCCGCGCGCTTGCGCGACATCTCGGTGTACGACGGCAACTGCTGCCGCGAATCGTGGGCGGCCAGGTGCGGCTTGAGCGCGTACCCGGACTTCGGGATCGTGCCGACGCCGCGCCAGTTCGCGTCGACCACGTCCATGGTCTCGTCGATGTAGCGCTTCGCCACGCGGTTGCCGCCCGGTCGCACGACCTGCGGGTAGCAGTTGTCGAGGAAGCACTTGCCCTCGAGCTTCTGCCGCAGCACCGAATACAACGCCGCGAGCAGCGACTCAGGCGCAAACCCCGCGACGGCGGTCGGCAGGCCGTGGTCGCGCGGGATGAACTCCCATTCCTCGGGGCCCATGACCGTCGAGACGTGCCCCGGCGCGATCAGTGCCTCGAAACCCGGTTCGCCCGAGTCGAGCAGCATCGCGACCGCCGGCCAGGTCAGGCGGCCCGACATCAGGAACAGCAGGTTGTCCGGCGCACCCTGGGCCAGCAATGCGGCCGCCGGCGCGGTGGTCGTCTCGAAGCCCGCGGCGAGGAACACGACCTTGCGGCCGGGGTTGTCCAGGGCGATCTTCGCGGCCTCGAGCGGGCTCGCGATCGCGCGCACGTCGGCGCCGGCCGCTTTCGCCTGCTCGAGCGAACGCGACTCGCTCTTCGGCGCATTGACCGGCACGCGCAACATGTCGCCGTAGGCGAGCAGGATCACCTTCTCGTGCAGCGCGAGCTGGATCGCCTCGTAGATGTCCTCTTCCGGGCAGATGCAGACAGGGCAACCCGGCCCCGGCACGAGTTCGATGTTCGACGGGATCGCCTTGCGCAGGCCGGCCATCGTGATCGACCGCTCGTGGCCACCGCAGACGTTCATCACCTTGATGGACGGCGGCAGCGGCAGCGCGCGGATGCGCTCGAGCCATTCAGCTCCAGTCGTCATGGGTCACCCCTTGCGTAAGCTCAGGCCGCCGCGGCGCGGCGCGAAGCGACTTCGTCGCGCAGCCAGCCGAGCCAGGCCTCGAAACCCGTCCCGCCGCGCTTGCTCAGCTCGATCACCTGGCCGGCGAACCCGACGTGGCGCAGCGAGGCGCGGGCGCGCTCGACGCTGAACTCCTCGAGGTGCGGCAGCAGGTCGACCTTGGTGATCAGCGCGAGGTCCGCCCCGCGGAACATCACCGGGTATTTGGCCGGCTTGTCGTCGCCTTCGGGCACCGACAGCAGCGTCACGTTGCGGTGGACGCCCAAGTCGAAGCTCGCCGGGCAGACGAGGTTGCCGACGTTCTCGACGAACAGCACGTCGAGCCCCGCCAGCGGCAGCTCGTCGAGCGCGTCGTGCACCATCTGCGCATCGAGGTGGCAGGCATTGCCCGTCTGGATCTGCACCGCCGGCACGCCGCAGGCGCGAATCCGGGCCGCGTCGTTCTCGGTCGCGAGGTCGCCTTCGATCACGGCGACCTTCAGTTCGCCCTGCAGGGCCTTGATCGTCGCCTCGAGCAACGCGGTCTTGCCCGACCCGGGCGAGGACATCAGGTTGATCGCGACGACGCGGTGGGCGTCGAAGTGACCGCGGTTGTGTGCGGCGACACGGTCGTTCGCGTCGAGGATCTTCGTGATGACCTCGATCGACTCGACGTGGACTTGGGCGTGCTTCGACGCCGTCGACGGCGGCGCGAACGGCGCCCGCGCGACCGAGGGACCCAGGGAACAGCCGCAATCACGGCACATGGTTCGTTACCTCATTCCAGCGGCACGCGGCGGGGCCGTGCAGCACGGCGCCCCGGCGCGGCCCTCGCGTTCAGTGGGCGGGTTCGTCCGCGGTCTCGATCTCGACGCGCTGCAGCAGCATTTCGTCGCCGGCGATCACGTCCACCTGCCAGTCCTCGCAGGCACCGCACAATAGACGATTTGGCGCGGCCGCGGTTTCCGCGCGACAGGTGCGGCAGCGCACGGTCACGGGCACGGTTTCGACGTGCAGCGTGGCGTGCTCGGCCACCGTGCCCGCGGCAGCGACCGCATAGGCGTGTTCGAGCAGCTTTGGTTCGGCACCCGACAGCGGTCCGACAGACACCGTGATCGAGACGACGCGACGCGCCGAATTCTGGCGCGCGACGCGGTCGACCTGGTCGATCAGGGCCTGGCAGAGCGCGAGTTCATGCATGCGCCAGGATCTCGTCGAACATCTCCCAGGCGGAGCGGGCTTCCTCCTCGCTCACCTTCTGGATGGCATAGCCCACGTGGATCAGCACGTGGTCGCCCACTTCGAGCGGTTCGCCCTGCAGCATGAACAGGCTCACCTCCCGCTCGATGCCCTTCGCTTCGCAGGTGGCGGCGAAGCCATCCATGCGCTTGATCTTCATCGGTACCGCCAGGCACATATCCGGCTCCCTCCCGCAGTGCAATCAGCAACTTGCGCGCGAGGCTCGCAGACGCCCCACGCCTATAAAAATAGGTAAATGCCCCGAGTGCGGCTTCGGCGCCGCAACCACTATAAAGTCGCCGCCCGGTGCCGCAAAGGCGCTCGCATCGTCGCGGGCGAGAGCGCATGAGTCCTCGGGCGGGGGCATTGTGAAGCGAACTCTCATCCTCGGCATCGGCAACACCCTCCTCGGCGACGAAGGCGCAGGCGTGCATGCTCTCGAACGCATCCGCGCACTGCTCGGAGACGCGACCGATGTGGATGTACTCGACGGCGGCACGCTCGCCTTCATGTTGCTGCCGACGCTCGAGCAGTACCAGCGCCTGATCGTGCTCGACGCGGCGCGGCTCGAAGGCCCGGCCGGCACGGTCGCGGCGTTCGAAGGCGAAGCTTACGACGAGTTCATCGGCCGCCCGCGTCGCAGCGTGCACGAGGTCGGCCTGTGCGACCTCATGAGCATGGCGCGCCTCTCCGACTGCTTTCCCGAGCGCCGTGCGCTGATCGGCGTCGAACCCGAATTCATCGACTGGAGCGAGACCTGCTCGCCGCCGGTCGCCGCCGCGCTCGAAGAGATGGCGCAGATCGCCGTCGGCTATGTGCGCCGCTGGCGCGAGGAAGCAAAGGTGGCAGCGTGAGCACGGAACGCCTCAACGAAACGCTCAAGTCGATCGACGTCAAGGTCGAGCCGAAGTCGGCCGACGAGATCGACGTCTTCACGCTCAACGTATTGCCGTTGCTGCACGAAGTGCGGCACGCGCTCGACCGGCTGCTCGAGTCCGGCGAGCCGACCACGATCGACCTCGGGTCGATCCCGCTCGCCCCGGGCGAGTTCGAGAAGATCGACGGCGCCCTCGGCACCGGCGAAGTGAAAGTCGTGCTCGACGCCATGGGCGCGAGCCAGATCTACGAGACGCAGTTCAGCGGTGTCTGGCGCGTCACGCATTACAACGCGACCAACGAAGTCGTTGGCCGGTTCATCGAAGTCACGCGCATCCCGGAGATCCTGCTGGCGCAGGAAGCGGACGTGCGCGTCGGTCTGGAGCTGTTGATTCGAAAACTCAGCGGCGAATCCGACTGACCCGCGCCTGGGCCGGCCGCATTTCCGCTGACGACTACTCTAACTAGAGGGGTTCGTGGGCAATGCGCAAAGAACAAACATTAGGCGAAGTCCTGGCGGCGAAAGGCGTTTCGCGTCGGGGTTTCATGAAATTCGTGGCAGCGACGACATCGCTGATGGCCTTGCCCCCGGCGATGATCCCGCGGGTGGCCAAGGCGCTTGAAAACGCCAAGCGGCCGTCGGTGATCTGGCTGCCGTTCCAGGAATGCACCGGCTGCACCGAGTCGATCACGCGCTCGCATGCGCCGTCGCTCGAAGGCCTCATCTTCGACACGATCTCGCTGGACTACCAGGAGACGATCATGGCGGCCGCCGGCCACCAGGCCGAAGAAGCGCTGGCCGAGGCGATGAAGGCAAACTACGGCAAGTACGTACTCGCCGTCGACGGCTCGATCCCGAGCAAGGAAACCGCGCACTTCTCGTGCATCGGTGGTCGCAGCAACTACGACGCGTTCGTCGAAGCCGCCAAGGGCGCCGCGGCGATCGTCTGCGTCGGCACCTGCTCGGCGTACGGCGGCATCCCGGCCGCGAAGCCGAACCCGACCGGCGCGCTGTCGGTCACGGAAGTGCTCAAGGCGGAAGGCCTCGACAAGCCGGTCATCAACGTGCCGGGTTGCCCGCCGATCCCGACCGCGATCACGGGCGTCATCGCGCAGTACCTGACCTTCGGCACGCTGCCGGAACTCGACCATCTCGGCCGCCCGAAGGCCTTCTACGGCCAGAACATCCACGACCGCTGCTATCGCCGTCCGTTCTACGAGCGTGGCGAGTTCGCCGAGACGTTCGACGACGAAGGCGCGAAGAAGGGCTGGTGCCTGTTCAAGGTCGGCTGCAAGGGCCCCGTCACCTACAACGCCTGCGCCACGATCAAGTGGAACAACGGCGCCAGCTGGCCGGTCGAGAGCGGCCACGGCTGCATCGGCTGCTCCGAGCCCAACTTCTGGGACTGGGGCGGCGTGTACCAGCCGCTGTCGCAGGGCCAGTGGGGTGGCTGGAAGACGCTCGGCGCCGCCGCGGCCGCCGGTGCGGCGATCGGCCTCGCGTCCGTCGCCGTGTCGCGCAGCAAGCAGGCCAAGGCCCGCGAGGAGGCTAAGGTATGACGTTGCTCGAATTCGCCCGTGGACCCGGCTTGCAGTGGTCCCTGGCCATTTTCGCGCTCGGTGTGATCTGGCGGCTGGTCGGCTCGTTCCTGCTGGCCCGCAAGCGTGATCGCTCGAAGCCCGCCGGCACGTCCTACGTCAAGGCCGGCCTGCGCGCGATGATCATGCGTTCGGCGCCGCCGCACGAGCTCGAGAAGAACATCCAGTTCCAGCACTACTCGGGCTATGCCTGGCACCTCGGGTTCTTCGCCACGCTGCTGCTGTTCGGGCCCCACATCCCGTTCTTCAAGCAGTTCCTCGGGTTCGGCTGGCCGGCGCTGCCCAACACGGTCGTGCTGGTCATCGCGGGCATCACGCTCGCGATCCTGATCGCGCTCGTCGTGCGGCGCATCGTGCACCCGGTGATGAAGCAGATCTCCTCGACGGACGACTGGATCAGCGTCTTCCTGGTGATCCTGCCGTTCGTCACGGGGTTCGCGAGCTACGCGCACCTGCAGATCGGCCAGATCCGTTACGAAGACCTGCTCGCCGCCCACATCCTGAGCGTCGAGGCCATGCTCGTGTGGTTCCCGTTCAGCAAGTTGATGCACATGTTCTACGCGTTCCCGGCCCGCTTCCAGGTGGGCGTCGCGATGGAACACAAGGGAGTCAAAGCATGAGCGCCGTCGTTGCCGACATCCAGAAACTGCGCGAAACGCTGCGCGACCGCGGCGCCGAGGTGAAGGCGCCGGAGCTGCCGGCGGCCGAGCGCATCGCACGCGTCAAGGCGACCTTCCGTCGCCGGCTCGACGCGGAGATGGCGACCTACCTCGAGACGTGCCTGCATTGCGGCATGTGCGCGGAGGTGTGCCACTTCTACGAGGCGACCGGCGAAGGCAAGTACACGCCGATCTACAAGGTCGACCCGCTGCGCCGCTTCTACCGCCGCGAGATCGCGCCGATGGGCTGGCTGCGCCAGCTGATCATGCGCGACATCAACGCCGACGACCTCGATGAGTGGCAGAAGCTGACCTACGACGCCTGCACCCAGTGCGGCCGCTGCGACATGATCTGCCCGATGGGCATCCACATCACGCCGATGATCGCCGTGATGCGTGAAGCGCTCGCCGAGGCCGGCATGCAGCCCGCCGAGAACAAGGCGCTCGCGAAGGAAGTGCTCGAGAAGGGCACGCTGCTCGGCATCGGTCCCGAGGACTACCGGCGCATCGCCGCGGAACTCAAGGCCGAAGGCATCGAAGTGCCGCTCGACAAGCCGAAGGCGCAGGTCGTGGTGCTCATGAGCGCGATGGACGCGGTGCTCTTCAAGAGCGCGATCGCGGCCACCGCGAAGATCATGAACAAGCTCGGCCTCGACTGGACGATCCGCACGAACGCCGGCGACGCCGCCGTGTTCGACTGGACGTCCGGCGACGAGCGCGCCAAGGCCGCCGCGATCCGCAAGATCGTGTCGGAGACGGTCGCCGCGGGTGCCAAGACGCTGATCGTGCCGGAGTGCGGCCACGGCTACGCCGCGATGCGCTGGGACGGTGCCAACGTGATCGGCACCGACCTGCCGTTCGAGGTGCTCGCGATCGCCGAGTTCGTCGGCCGCGAGATCGAGGCCGGCCGGCTCAAGGTCAAGGCGCTGCCCCCGGGCAAGTCAGTGACCTACCACGACCCGTGCAAGATCGGGCGCTGGAGCGGCGTGTTCGACGAACCGCGCAATGCCCTCAAGGCGATCGGCGTGGAAGTCCGCGAGATGGAATCGCACGCGAAGACCAACTACTGCTGCGGCGGTGGCGGCGGCCTCGTCCTGAACGAGCGCGCCAATGCCCTCCGGCAGGGTGCCTTCGACATCAAGCGGCGGGAAGCGGACGCGACGGGCGCAGGCTCGATCGTCACCGCGTGCGGCCACTGCCGCATGACTTTCGTCGCGGGCGCACAGAACACGAACTGGCAGAAACCGATCGAGAGCCTCGTCGAGCTCGTCGCGGCCAACCTGGCCTGACGCGCACAGGGCTCTAGAGCATTACCGGAGAATTTTCGATGACCGAAAGAGTCGTAGTCGATCCAATCACCCGTATCGAAGGCCACCTGCGCATCGAAGCGCAGATGGACGGAAATACGATCGCACAGGCCTATTCGTCGGGCACGATGGTGCGCGGCATCGAGATCATCCTGCAGGGCCGTGACCCGCGCGATGCCTGGGCGTTCGTCCAGCGCATCTGCGGCGTCTGCACGCTCGTGCACGCGATGGCCTCGATCCGCTCCGTCGAGGACGCGCTGAAGATCGAAGTGCCGAAGAACGCGCAGCTGATCCGCAACCTGATGATCGGTGCGCAGTACATCCACGACCACGTGATGCACTTCTACCACCTGCACGCCCTCGACTGGGTGGACATCGTGTCGTCGCTCAACGCCGACCCGGCCGCCACCTCGGCGCTGGCGCAGAGCCTGTCGAAGTACCCGAACTCCTCGCCGGGCTACTTCGCCGACGTGCAGCGCAAGGTCAAGACCTTCGTCGAGCAGGGCCAGCTGGGCATCTTCGCCAAGGCGTACTGGGGCCACCCGGCCTACAAGCTGCCGCCGGAAGCGAACCTGATGGCCGTGGCGCACTACCTCGACGCGCTCGCCTGGCAGCGCGACGTCGTGCAGCTCCACACGATCTTCGGCGGCAAGAACCCGCACCCGAACTTCGTCGTGGGCGGCACGCCGGCGGCGATCGACCTGAACTCCGACTCCGCGATCAACCAGAAGCGGCTGTCGCAGGTGCAGGACGTCATCAACCGCATGCGCTCGTTCGTCGACCAGGTGTACGTGCCGGACACGCTCGCGATCGCCTCGTTCTACAAGGACTGGGGCGCGCAGGGCGAAGGCCTCGGCAACTTCCTCTGCTTCGGCGACCTGCCGATGCAGGGCGGCAGCCTGAACGACACGAGCTCGTTCCTGTTCCCGCGCGGCGCGATCCTCAACCGCGACCTGTCGACGGTCCACGAAGTGGATCCGCGCGCACCGGGCGAGGTCGAGGAGTACATCTCGCACTCGTGGTACGACTACGCGGGCGGCAAGGACAAGGGCCTGCACCCGTGGGACGGCGAGACGAAGTTCAACTACGACGGCCCGAAGCCGCCGTACACCCAGCTCGACGTCGAGAAGAGCTACAGCTGGCTCAAGTCGCCGCGCTGGAAGGGCCACTCGATGGAAGTGGGCCCGCTCGCCCGCATGCTCATGCTCTACGCGACGGGCAATGCGCAGGCGAAGGAACTCGTCGACATGACGCTGTCGAAGCTCGAAGTGCCGGTGGATGCGCTCTTCTCGACGCTCGGCCGCACCGCGGCGCGCACGCTCGAGACGAAGATCCTCGCCGACAACATGCAGAGCTGGTACGACCAGCTGATCGCCAACATCAAGGCCGGCGACACCGACACGTTCGCGGAAGACAAGTGGGAACCGAAGAACTGGCCGAAGTCGGCCAAGGGCGTCGGCCTCATGGAAGCTCCGCGCGGCGGCCTGTCGCACTACATCGTGATCGAGGACGCCAAGATCGCGAACTACCAGGCCGTGGTGCCGACGACCTGGAACGCCGGTCCGCGTGACTCGGGCGGAACGCCGGGCGCATACGAGGCCGCGCTCGCGGGCCACGTGATGCACGACCCGCACCAGCCGCTCGAGATCCTGCGCACGATCCACAGCTTCGACCCGTGCCTCGCGTGCGCCGTGCACGTGACCGACCCGAACGGTGAAGAGCTCGTGCAGATCAAGGTGAACCCGAGCTGCTGAGCGTACGCAGGCCGGCGGTGACGCCGGCACTGGGTGCAACGGGGAGGCCGGCGCAAGCCGGCCTCTTCGTTTCTGGCGGGACCGTCGTCCCCCGTGCGGCGCCGGCCCTCCACGGCCGGCCAGGAGTCGATGTCGTGACGATGGCGCACGGCTGCCGATCGCGCAGGAAAGTTCCTGCGGCTATCCGTGATCCCTTTTGCGGCGGCCTGTGACATCCTTGCGCCGCCCCGTCCGGGGTCCATACACAGAGCGTCCGTCAAGATGATCAAGAAAACGGCTTTCGCCGGCTTCATTGCGCTGGTGTTCCTGGCCGCCTGCTCCAAGCAGGAACCGCCTGCCGCGGCGTCGGTCGACGATGCAGACGAGGAGACGGCGATGGCTGCGCCGCCCGCTCCCGAGCCCGCACCGCCGCAGGATTACAGCAAGACCGCGACCGGCATGATGTCGCTGCTCGCCGACACGCCCGAGTGCCAGCGCTTCCACGACGAGCTGCACTCGATCGCACAGACGCCGCTCGGCTCGCAGCCGTCGCGCGACCCGGCGCTGGTCGTCGCCGAAGCCCACGCCCAGGGCTGCTCGAAGAAGGCCCAGGGACAGCAGTAACGGGGTCTACGGCCCTTTCGGTCCTGCTGCTCGTCTCGTCTTGAGCGAGCCGAGCAGCAGCGTCCCGAGCGCCAGCAGGATCTCGTCGTAGAACGGGATCACGTCGGGCACCACGAGGTCGAGCACGAACAGCGCGGCAACGACCTTGAACAGCGTCGGGAAGCGCAGCCCCGAGGCGAACCGCGTCACGAGCCGGCCGATCATCGCGGCACCATGCGCCCATCGGGCGCCGTGACCTCGACCGAGAGCGTGAACGTGCGCGTCTCTTCAGGTCGCAACGCGCCCACGCCCACGACCTGGCGGCCGACTTCCTCGCCGCGTTCGTTGCGGATCGACAGCACGACCGAATACTCCCAGTCGCCGCTGCGGTCGGGATGACGCAGCGTCCCTTCCACGTTGAGCGCCGAGAACTTCGCGGCGGCGTCCGCGGGCCGCGCCGCCGCGCCGAACTTCAGGTGATGGCGGCACTGCGGGCAGATCGCCGCGCTCTCGAGGATCGTGGCCTTGCAGTGCGGGCAGGTGCGCGTCCTGCCCGCCGTGCCCGAGGCGGTGCGTCCTGCCAGCATGGAGAACTGCCCTGGTCGCGGTGGTTACTTCGCCTGGTCGGGCCAGCCGAAATCGGCGGTGCCGCGCATGCGCGAGCCAGCGGCCACCGTCAGCACGGCGGCGCGGACGTCGCCGTTGATGACGCCCGACTCGAGCAGCTCGACCCGCGAACCGGCGTTGATGTTGCCGTGCACCTCGCCGCTCACGATCACGGTGGCGGCCGCAATCTGGCCGGTGACGTGGGCGCCCTGCTCGACGGTCACGTTGCCCTGGACGTTGACGTCACCCTTGAAGCGGCCGGCGATCCGGACGTGACCGGCGCCCTCGATCTTGCCCTCGATCGTGATGTCGGCCGCGATCAGCGATTCCTTGGCCGACGCGCCGGTGGCCGCACGCTCGACCGGGCGACGGGCCGGCTCAGCCGGCATCGGCGCTGCGACACTGGGAACGGCGCGCACGACGGGTTCCGGTGCGGTCGCCGTGTCGCCCGCACCGGCCATCGGGGAGTCTTTCGTCGTCGGGTCTTTCCAGAGCGCCATGAGCCATACCTTCCTTTGGGTGAGCGAGCGCCCGCCCGGGGCGCCGGGCGTGGGCAGGAATGGTGCCGGCTGAGGGACTCGAACCCCCGACCAGCGGTTTACAAAACCGCTGCTCTACCAACTGAGCTAAGCCGGCGCCCGTGCCGAAACCGTGATTCTAACCTACCCCTCCGCGGACTCCCGCGGTGCCTCCGCGGCGGGCTCTGCCACGGGTGACGACGGGCAGGCGCGCAACTCGAGCGGCAGGCTCTCGGCCTCCGCCGGCCCGAGATCCTCGAGGGCCGGGATGCCGCCGTTGGCCTGGCGATCGATGTCGAGCCAGAAGACGTCGAGCGTGCGCAGGCGGTCGCTGGTCTCGGGTGCGAAGCCCGCCCGCACGACCGTGGCGGCCACGTTCGCCGCCTGCGCGGCATCTGCATAGACGCCGATCGACACCGCGGTCCCCGGCGCCTCGTCGCTGATGACATAGGCGTCCGTCAGCCCCGCCGCCTGCAGCGCCGCCAGTGCATTGCCGGCGTCGACCGGGGTCGCGAGATGGGGCACGCGGACCCAGTAGCCGACACGCACTTCGTCCTGGGCGGCACGCAGCCGGGAGGCGAATCCCAGCCGCCGCAAGGCGTCCGACGCCCGGTTGGCCTGTGTCTCGATTGCGAAGGGCCCCAGGCTGACGCACGAGGCTGCAGCGACGTCGGACGGCACTGCGGCCGCCTGCCCTGCGGGACTTGGCGATCGGCTCGCCGCGGCCTCCTGCTGCAGCCGGATGGGACGCAGCGGCACGGCGGTCGCGCTCACGACGTCGCGCGCGACGGGCGCGGACGGCACGACCCAGCGCGACCACGCGAAGTACAGCAGGTTCGCCAGCAGCAGGACGAGGAACAGTGCGCGCACGGGTTCGGCCCCGGGGGAGCGAGGCGCAGGATGTTACCAAATCAACAAAAAAGGCCCGGGTGCATGACACCCGGGCCTCCGTACGTGCCGTTACCGGCGCGGGACGGTTACTTGCCGGCCGCCATGTACGCGGCGAGGTCGGCGATCTCGGCGTCGGTCAGCTTCAGCGCGGTCTTGTGCTTCTGCTGGCCGGCGACCATCTTCTTCAGCGTCGCGCCCAGGTCCGCGGCAGCGGTGCCTTCGAAGTCGGCGACTTCATGGCATTCGGCGCAGGCGGCCGTGAACTTCGCCTTGCCCGCGGCGGCGTCCGCGCTGGCAATGCCGCTGAAGCCGACGAGGCCCATCGTCGCGACGGCGACGGCGAAAATACGCGTGACTTTCATCGAACTCTCCTGAGTTGGACCGGCCGGACATCCGGCCGGAATGCGGCGACCATGTTAGCGAGGCGTCACGCGATTTCAGGTCGGAAATACCGCAATGCAGCAGAAAAAAGGCCCGGGTTCTTACGAACCCGGGCCTGATTCTCCGCAATTGCGGAACCGATGCTTACTTCGCGCCGGCCGCCATGTAGGCAGCGACGTCGGCGATCTCGGCGTCCGTGAGCTTGAGCGCCTTCTTGTGCTTGTGCGTGCCCGCGACGATCGACTTGATCGTGGCGCTGAGGGCCTTGGCATCCTCGCCTTCGAAGTCGCCCGCCTCGTGGCACTCCGCGCACACCTTGGTGAAGGTGGCCTTGCCGGCCGCCGCATCGGCATAGGCCGTGGAGCCGAAACCGGCCAGCGCGGCGGCTGCGCCTGCAATGACGACCAAACGACTGATTTTCATCGAGCTACTCTCCTACTGGCGGGTTTCAACCGGCCTGTACGAAACTTACATGTGACAGGACCTTCCTGCCGGGCACATTGGACACCGGTCGTGGGGCCGGGTTCAAGACCCTTTCCACGCCAGCTTGGAGACACCCTGCAGGACCAGGTCCGGCACGAACTCCAAGGTGGACAGTACGTAGGGCGCCACCTCGCCGGCGGCGCCGCCCGTGGCGACCAGGACCGGCGTGCCACCGAGCGTCCGTGCCAGTTCCGCCACGCAGCGGTCGATGGCCGCCCCCAGCGTCATGCGGCAGCCGCGTTCGATCGCGTCGCGCGTGTTGTCGGCGAAGAGGATCTGCGTGTTCACCGTGCTCGCGGCCGTGTGCGACGCAAGGTCGCTCGTGCCCGCCAGCAGCGACTGCACCATGAGGCCGGGGCCCGGCACGATGAACCCGCCGAGGTGGCGCCCGTCGCCGGCGACCGCGTCGATCGTCGTCGCCGTGCCGACGTCGACCACGCAACAGGCGCGCGGCGCGTACAGGTGGTGGGCGCCGATCACGGCCGCCCAGCGATCGACGCCGAGCAGCGCCGGGTCGCGGTACGCGTTGCGCACGCCACAGGCCGCCGCCGACGTGGCGTGGAAGACGACGTCGGCGATGCCGCGGCGGGCCGCCGCCTCGATGAGCGCGCGCCGGCTGGCCGCACCGGCCACCGAGACCGCGGCGACGCGCTCGACCGCAGCCGCGTCGTCGAACAACGCGCGCTCCCAGTCGTCGACGTTCCACTGCGCATGTGCGGCGGCGTGCTGCGCTGACAGCAGCCCGTGCTCGCACGTGGCCCACTTGACGCGTGAATTGCCGATGTCGACCAGCAGCATCATCGATCCGCCCCGCCGCGACGCAGGCTCACGTCGCCCGCGTGCACGCGCTGGACGGTGCCCGCCGCGGTTTCCACCACCAGCGCACCCTCGCGATCGGCCCCGCGCGCCGTGCCGTCGACGCGCCCGTCGTGACGCAGCACGGTGACCGGCGCATCGCGCAGCGAATCGAACCTGGCCCAGTCCGCGGCGAACGGCGCGAAGCCGTCGCGCGCAAAGCGTTCGAGACCTTCCAGCATGCGGCCCGCGACCCGCGCGGCCACGACGTTGCGAGCCGGGGCGCTGCCGCCACAGGCCGCAGCGAGGTCGGTCACCGGCGTCACGTCGGGCAATGCGTCGAGCGCCTCGCGCGCCGCGGCGGGCAGGTGCAGGTTGAGCCCGAGCCCCGCCACGACACAGGCCGGGCCGCCGGCCTCCGATCGCAACTGCAACAGCAGGCCGCCGAGCTTGCGGTGGCGGTGCACGATGTCGTTCGGCCACTTGAGTTCGACGTCGGCGCCGCCAAGCTCGCGCAGTGCCGTCACGACGCAGACGCCCATCGCAAGGCTCAGCGCGGACAGTTCGGACGGCATCTCGGCGAACGTCCATGCAATCGAAAACGTGAGTCCCGAGCCGAACGGCGCCAACCACGCACGGCCGCGTCGGCCGCGTCCGGCTGTCTGCCACTCCGCGAACAGCAGCCGGGGCGCACCGGGTGGCGGCGCGGCGTCGTGCTGCAGGCGTTCGTTGGTGGAGGCGAGTTCGAAGACGACCTCGGTGTGCATCGGCCACGGCACCGCTGCGTCGGCGGCCGCCTGTCGCAGCAGGGCAGCGTCGAGCAGTTCGGCCGCGTGCTCGAGCCGGTAGCCGCGCCGGTCGTGGCTCGCGATCGCGATGCCGCGTTCGCGCAGTTCGCCGATCGTCTTCCAGACGGCGGCGCGCGTCACGCCGAGCGTCGCGGCCAGGCGCTCTCCGGAATGCAGTTCGCCATCGGCCAGCAGACGGACCAGCCGCGCGCCGGTGTCGCTCATCGGGGCCGCAGCAGCCACAGGCGGCGGGCGCGGTTCTCGTTGCCGGCGCGCATGCGCTGCAGGTTCGAGCGATGCGTGTAGACGATGAACACGGCCATCAGCAGGCCGTACACCACGAGCGCCGGACGATCCGGCTCGGCAAATGCGAAATACAGTGGCAACGTCGCGGTCGCGAGCATGGTGCCGAGGCCGACGTAGCCCGTGAGCACCAGCGTCAGCAACCAGACGCCCGCAACCGGCAACAACGCAGCGGGCGCCAGGACGGCAGCAGCGCCCACGAGCGTCGCCGCACCCTTGCCGCCGCGAAACTCGTGCCAGACCGGATAGACGTGCCCGAGCACGACGGCCGTCGCGCAGGCGACCAGCAGCCAGTCGCGGTCGACGTGCGCGTCGATGCCGATACCCGGCAGGCTCGCGCCCGGCAGCCAGCCGACCGCGACCAGCGCCTTGCCGACGTCGACGACGATCACGCCGAGCGCGAAAACCCAGCCCTGCGTGCGCAGCGCATTGGTGCCGCCGGCGTTGCCACTGCCCTGCGTGCGGATGTCGACGCCGCGCAGGCGCCCGAGCAGCAGGCTGCCGATGACCGACCCGAGCAGGTAGGCGACGAGCGTCTTGAAGCCGAGTTCGAGCAAGTGGACGGTCCTCCGCGAGGCGGCGATTCTAGCATCGGGCCGTCGACCGGCCCCGCCGCGCGCTTACACTGCGCGGCTTTCTCGTCGCAGCGCCGGAGACGCACCATGGGCAAGCTCGAGCAGGACTTCGCGGCCTACCGCGAACGCATGAACGCACGCATCCTCGAGGAGGACAACCGCGTCATCAAGCGCGTGTACTCGGTCGATTCGCTGGCCTACGCGGCGGACGCGGGCGAACTGTCGAAACCCACGCGCGAGCTGCTCGGCCTGGTCGCCTCGCTCGTGTTGCGGTGCGACGACTGCGTCAAGTACCACCTCGTCGAGGCCCGCAACGCGGGCAACAGCCGCAAGGCGCTGGTCGAGGCCATGAGCATCGGCCTCGTCGTCGGCGGCACGATCGTCGTGCCGCACCTGCGACGCGCGATCGAGTTCCTCGACGACCTCGAGGCCCCCGCCGCGAGCGAGTGAACGGCACGGTCACCGGCGACGACGGCCGGTGGCCCGTTCAGCGCGGCAGGAACACCTCGGCGAGCATGCAGCGCACGGAGCCGCCGCCGAGCGTCTCGATCGTCGGGATCGGCGCGACGACGGTGCGCGCGACGCTGCGCTGCAGTCGCTCGAGCGCCGCCGGACCGAACGCCGCGGCCGCCGCCTGGGACATCGCGAGCACGCCCGCGCCGTCGCCGGCGCGCAGTTCGAGCACGTTGCCGGCATAGCGCTGCATCGCGACGCGGTCGATCTGCAGCACGTCGCGACCGGACTCGTGCAGCAGTCGCAGCACGCCGTCACGGTGTGCGGGCGCGATCGTCTCGGCAACCACGACGGCGAATTCGCGGCCGATCGCGAGCATCACGTTCGTGTGGTAGATCGCGGCGCCGCTCGCGTCAGCGGCCTCGAACGCACACGGTGCGTAGCCGAGTTCGTCGCAGAGCTCGTGCAACGGCGCCGGGTCGGTGCGCGGCGACAATGCCGCGTAGGCGATGCGCTGGACATGATCGAACACGACGCTGCCGGTGCCCTCGAGGAAGCGGCCCTGCGCTTCGTGGTGCGTGAGGTCGAGCAGCCGCTCGACGTGGCACCCGTCCTGCTGCTGCAGCCGCGCGAGCACGTCGAGCCTGCGTTCGCGGCGTCGGTTGGGGGCGAGCATCGGGTACAGCACGACGGTGCCGTCGGCGTGCAGGCTGACCCAGTTGTTCGGGAACACGGCGTCCGGGCATCGGCGGACCGCCTCGTCGTCCGCGACGTGCACGGCGACGCCCGCCTCGCGCAGCCGCGTCACGAGGCCGTCGAACTCGGCGACCGCCCCGGCTTGTGCGTCGGCCACGAGTTCCGGCGCGTCACGCTGGAAACGGTTGCTTGGCTGTGTTTCCGCGTTCCAGCCAAAGCAGGCGGGCCGCAGCATCAGCACGGCCGTGGCCGTCTGCGCGTCCGACGGTCGGGGGCAATCCTTCATGGGGCGATTGTAGTGAGTCCTGTTGGACATCCCCCGCCGTCCGCGGCGGGAGCCGCGCGGTCGGTCGCGGATCCACCCCTGCGCGGGCAGGCCCGTCGGGCCCAATGGGTCCCGCCTCTGCGGAAACTCCCGTGGGAATAGTGGTTTCTCTTGTTGCGAACGAATCTCATTAAGAACAGACTACTGCCTCCCTCCCTAGCGTGTCCTACAGCCCGAATGACTCCTGTCAGTCTTGCCTCGCTGCGCAAAGGTGCACGGGGCGTGGTCGTCGACGTGCACGACGATGCGCAGAGCCTCGGCGACGAGGCCCAGTCCACGGTCAGCCGGCGCCTGCTCGAACTGGGCTTCGTGCCCGGTGAATCGTTCGAGGTCGTCGAGGAGGTCTGGCCGGGCGGCGACCCGATGGCCATCCGGCTCGGCAACACGACCTTTGCGCTGCGGCGACGCGAAGCGAGCGCCATTTTCGTCGAACCCCAAACCGCCTGACCGAGCCCCAGATGAACGCGCACGCAGCCACGATCGATCCCATGCGCCTCGCCCTCGTCGGCGTGCCCAATTGCGGCAAGACGGCATTGTTCAACCGGCTCACCGGCAGCCGCCAGCGCGTCGCGAACTACGCGGGCGTCACGGTCGAACGCAAGGAAGGCCAGTTCGTCGGACCGGCGAAGCAGCGCCTGTACAAGGTGCTCGACCTGCCGGGCGCCTACAGCCTGACGCCGACCACGCTCGACGAGGCGATCACGCGCGACTTCCTGCTCGGCCGGCTCGCCGACGAGCCGCCGCCCGAGTTCGTGGTTTGCGTCGTCGACGCGACCAACCTGCGGCTCAACCTGCGGCTCGTGCTCGAGTTGCGCGACCTGGGCGTGCCGATGGTCGTCGCGCTCAACATGAGCGACCTCGCGATCGAACGCGGCTACAGCGTCGACAGTGCTGCCCTCGAACGCGAACTCGGCGTGCCGGTGGTCGAGACCGTGGCGGTCGAGCACGGTGGCGTGCGTCACCTCGTCGAGAAGCTCGAAGCCCTGCCGCACCCGGGCGCTCGCCAGGCCGCGCCGTGGCGCGAACCGTCGTTCGAGCAGATCCAGCAGACGCAACGCGACGTGCGCCGCATCCTGCGTGCGATCGGTTACGTCGAGCCGGTGCGCAAGCAGGCGCTGGCGCGTCTCGACGCGCTCGTGATGCATCCCGTGGCGGGCCCGGCGATCCTCGCGGCCGTACTGTTCTTCGTGTTCCAGGCCGTGTTCAGCTGGGCCGCCGTGCCCATGGACCTGATCGACGGCGCGGTCGGCTCACTCGGGTCGTGGGTCCACGACGTCATGCCGGACGGCGCGCTGCGCAGCCTGGTCGTCGACGGCATCATCGCTGGCGTCGGCAGCGTGCTCGTGTTCCTGCCGCAGATCCTGATCCTGTTCTTCTTCATCCTCGCGCTCGAGGACAGCGGCTACCTGCCGCGCGCGGCGTACCTGCTCGACCGGCTGATGGGCAGCGTCGGCCTGTCCGGCCGCGCCTTCATCCCGCTGCTGTCGAGCTTCGCCTGCGCGGTGCCCGGCATCATGGCGACGCGCACGATCCCGAACCTGCGCGACCGCATGGCCACGATCATGATTGCGCCGCTGATGACGTGTTCGGCGCGCCTGCCGGTCTATGCGCTCGTGATCGCCGCGTTCATCCCCTCGCAGGCAGTTGGCCCGTTCAACCTGCAGGGCCTCGTGCTGTTCGCGTTGTACTTCGCGGGGATCATCGCGGCCATGGCCGTCGCGGCGCTGCTCAAGCGCACGGCGCTGAAGACCGCGTACCACCCGCTGCTGCTCGAGCTGCCCGAGTACCACTGGCCGCACCTCAACAACCTGCTGATCGGTCTGTGGGAGCGCACCAAGGTGTTCCTGCAGCGCGTCGGCACGATCATCCTCGCGATCATGATCGTGCTTTGGTTCCTGAGCACGTACCCGGCGCCACCGCCGGGCGCCGAGGGCCCGGCGATCGTCTACAGCTTCGCCGGCTCGATCGGCCGTGCGCTCGAAGTCGTGTTCGCGCCGATCGGCTTCAACTGGCAGATCTCGCTCGCGCTCGTGCCCGGGCTTGCCGCGCGCGAAGTCGCGGTCGGCGCGCTGGGCACCGTGTACGCGCTGTCGACGGACGGCGACGTCTCGGCGACGCTCGTGCCGATGATCGCGCAGACCTGGAGCCTGGCGACCGCACTGTCGCTGCTCGCCTGGTACGTGTTCGCGCCGCAGTGCCTGTCGACACTGGTCGTGGTCAAACGCGAGACGAACTCGTGGCGGTACCCGATCGCGATGGCGGCGTACCTGTTTGCGCTCGCCTACCTCGCCTCGTTCGTGACTTTCCGCGTCGCCACCGCGTTGATGGGCTGAGGAGGCGTGCCGTCGTGCTCGAATCGGTCGTGATCGGTCTCATCGTCGCCGCCGCCGCGCTCTACGCGGTGTGGGCGCTGCTGCCGGCCCCGACGCGGCGCGGGCTCGCGCTGCGGGCCGCACATGCCCTCGGCGGGCCGACCGCGCCCGGCGTCGCCGGCAGGCTCGCAGGGCGGTTGCAGAAGCTCGCACAGGCGCGCGCCGGCGGCTGCAGCGAATGCCCGGCCGCGACCCTGACACCGGCCGAACGGGCGGGACGCAAGTCCCGGCCGGACGGCAACTGAACCCGCGCGGGCGCGCACTCCCCGCGCCCTCGGTCGGACTGCGCGGCGACCGGTTGGTCGCTCAGCGCACGCGTGCGGCAGGCGTTGCGGCGGCGGCTTCGGCCAGCCCCGCCTTCACAGCCTCGAGCAGGGCCGCATCGGCGCTGTCCTGGCTCAGCTCCCAGAACATCACGCCGCCCAGGGCACCAGCGAAGCGTGCCTTGCGCCGGATCGACTCGGGATCGTCGTAGGTGATGAAGCTGCGCGTCGAGGCGTTCCAGAGCCAGGGCGCCCCGGCGACCTCGTCCCAATGCCGCACGTAACCCGCGCGGCCGACGTATCGCTCGACGAGTTCGCCATAGGCGTGTTCGCCGCCGTAACGACCGTACGGCTGGTTGAGCCCCTCGTTGGCGGCGGCGACCTCCTCGAACCGGCGGCCGTAGAACGCCACGCCGAGGACCAGCTTGCGCGGCGGCACGCCGGCGGCGAGGTGCTGTTCGATGGCGGCCTCGCCCCAGCGATCGGTGGCGGGTGCGGTCGCGGCGCGGCGCAACCCTGCGTGGTGGCCGGTCGTGCTCGTCAGGCTGTTGTAGAAGTCGTACGCCATGACGTTGATCCAGTCGACATACGGGTGCAGGCGATCCATGTCGACGTGATCGAAATACTCGCGATCCGCCGTTGCGATCGTGAGCAGGTACGGCTCGCGCTGCACGCGCCGGCTCTCGGCGTCGAGCGCGGCGCGCACGTCGGCGAGCAGCCGGGTGAAGTTCGTGCGGTCTTCGGGGCGGGCCTTGATTCCCGCGACGTCCTGGCCCGGGTATTCCCAGTCGAGGTCGACGCCGTCGAGACGGTAGTCGCGCACGAGGTCGACCACGCTGGCCGCAAACCGCGCGCGCGACGGCTCATCGAGCGCAGCATCGGAGAAGCCTTCCGCCCCCCAGCCGCCGACCGAGGCCAGCACGCGCACCGTCGGCGCCCGATCGCGCACTGCAACAAGTTCGCGCAACCGGGTCGCCGGGGCACCGGCGGCCAGCGTGACGCGGCCGCGGTCGTCGATCGTGGCGAAGGCGAAATTGACGTGCGTCACGATGCGCGTGTCGATCCGCACCGGCGCCGACCAGCTCGTGACGTAGGCGACGACACGGGCATCTGCGCGGCCGGGGCGGGCGGCCGTCGTCGTAACGACCGGCTCGGCGGACGCGCAGGCGCAGCACAGGATCAGGGCGGGTGTGACCCGTCGCAGTGCGACTTCGATGGCTGACGGCACGAGCGGCCCCGGCGATGGCGGCTGAGGGGCCGATTGTATCCGCGGCGATTCTGCCGACCGCAGCGCGACTGCCCTGCGAAACTGCGACGCTCGTCCGGCACCTGCCCGGTCGCAGCCGCAGCGCGCGGATCCAGCTCAGGCCGGGGCGGCTTCCTCGACGACGAACTCGATGCGGGCTCCCTCGGCCAGCAGCGTCTTCACTGCACATTTCGCGACGGCGGCCCGCACCGCGGCGCGCTGGGCCTCGTCGAACCGGTCCGGGAAGTCCACGACCGTGACGACGCGTTCCGGCATCAGCGGCCGCGCGGCGCTGGCGACGACCCTGGTCGAAATTGCGATGCCGGCCTCGTCGACGCCGAGCTCGCGACAGGCCTTGCGTGCGTACACGCCCGCACAGCCCGCCAGGGCGGCGTAGGTCGACTCGAGCGGGTTCGGCAGGCTGCCGTCGGTCGCATAGGCGTAACGGTGCCGGTGCGAGGCGACCTCGATGCGCGGCGATCCGTCCAGAACCAGGTCGAACATGGTGGGTGCCTCGGCGCGGCAGGAGTGCCGCGAAGTGCCGATTGTCGAGGCATCCGCCGGCGGGTGCCTTTCGTACCAATACGGCCAGTGAACAGTTCGGTGCAAAGAAAAAGGCCCCCTCCCGGGGGGAGGGGGCCTTCGATGTCGACGGAACCCGGGCGGTCAGCCGGCCGGCGTTTCCGTGCTCGCCGTGGCCGCGGCGGCCGCCGCGTCAGCTGGGGCCGGCGCTTCCGGCTCCTCGCCCGCGATCTGGCGCAGGATCGCCGGATTCGGGTCGTCCTCGGCCAGCACCGTGTGGCAGCTGTCGCAATCCTTGCTGATCTTCGCGCCGTCTTCGGCCTTGTGCTTGCGATCGTGGCAGCGGAAGCATCCCGGCGAATCCTGGTGCCCGACGTGGTTCGGGTAGGTGCCCCAGGTGACCTTCATCGCCGGGAACACGTTCCAGGCGTAGATGTCGCCGAGCGCCTTGCCCGCCTGCTCCACGGCCGGCTTCGGCGCATCCGGGTAGTTCTTGGCGTAGAAGTCGGCGATGTCCTTGGCGATGCCGGCACGCCCGGCCTCGTGCGACGGGTAGTCGACCTGCACCGCGCGCAGGCCTTCGCGCTTGATGAACGGCAAGGCCTTGTCGATCGTGCCGGCGCTCAGCGCCTGGTCGATCTCGTTGCCCGGCATGCGGTAGATGTGCGTCGGGCGGTTGTGGCAGTCGATGCAGTCCATCGTGCGCCACTCGGACCCGGCCGGAGCCTCGTCCTTGGTCTTGTAGACGGTCTTCTGGCCGTCCTTGGTCGTCATCTCGACGTCGTAGATCGTCTCGCGCGTCGGGTCGGACAGGTAGCGGATGGTCACGCCCGGATCCACGTGCCAGTGGATGCCCGAGGAATCGCGGCCGTGCTGGCCGCCGACCTTCATCAGCAGCACGTTGTGCAGCTCGGTGTTCTGCTCGTCGTCCGAGTAGTGCACGCGGACCTTCAGGCGATCACCCGAGAACTTGCCGGGGTTGTGGCATTCCTCGCAGGTGTCGCGGGCCGGGCGCAGGTTGTGCACCGGCGTCGGGATCGGCGTCGGATACAGGTTGAACGTGACCGCGATCAGCTGCCAGCTGCCGGAGATCTTCGACTTCACGAACCAGTCGGCGCCCGAGCCGATGTGGCAGTCCGCGCAGGCGACGCGCGAGTGCGGCGAGCGCTGGTACGTCGTGTATTCCGGCTGCATGACCTTATGGCAGGCCGTGCCGCAGAACTCGACCGACTCCATCCAGTGGACGGCCTTGAAGCTGCCCACTGCGAGCACGACCACGCCGACCAGCGACAGCAGGCCGAAGGTGGCCAGCGCCCGGCGCGTCGCGGCCTTGTTGAAGTCGACCACCGGCAGCGACGGTTCCTT
>DATMIB010000016.1:0-4566 GCA_035554635.1 Steroidobacteraceae bacterium
TGCCGAAGTTCCAGTCGTTCGGCGTGCAGACGGTGGATACGTTCCGCTGGCGCCGGTTCAACCTCGAGAACCTCGGCAACGTTCCGCTGCAGTTCAGCGCTTCGTTGATCGGGCGCGACGCGACGTCATTCAAGATCGGAAACTCCTGCCGGTCGCCATTGGCCGTCGGCCAGACTTGTAGCTTCGTCTTGTTCTTCCACCCGATGACAGTCGGTGACAAAGCTGCGCAACTGCGCGTCGTCGTAGGCGACGACGTGCGCGACCGGCCGTTGTCAGGTACCGGAGTGCCGGGATCGTTCACGGTGACGCCGACGTCGATCGCGTTCGGCGGCATTGCCATCGGGTCGGCGAGCGATGCGCGGATCGTCACGGTCACCAACACCGGCCAGGGGTTGCTGCCGATCGAGTCCGTCAGGCTCGATGGCGCGCGACCAGGCCAGTTCGTGCGGGTCAGCGGGTGCGAGATGGCGCTACGTGCCGGGGAGTCCTGCCACGTGACGATTTACTTCGTGCCGAAGCTGAAGGGCCCGCTGTCGGCTCTGCTGGTCATCGACGCGGGCGGGCTTACAGAACCCAAGTCCGCGACGCTGACCGGCAAGGGGCTCTGACGCGGGCGGCGTTCCATTTGGGGGTGGCGAAACCAGTTGGATGCGACCCGGTGAAGGTCAACGATGCAGCGGAATCCCGGCCGCAGTCTGGTCGGACAAACGTGAATCGCACCTTCATTGCACGTATTGATCCGATCGTCCGTCAGAATGCTTTCGTCAGCGAGGACCGCTGACGACGAGAGAAGGAGACAGAGGCACCGGAGCACCGCTGACGCTGCGCGCAAATTCGAGCCTCCCCTTGGTACAGATGACCGTCCGCTTCTGGCCGTAGCCGGCCGCAAGACTACCTGCGGGACCGACCCTAGCGCATCTTTCGGGCGGGTGACGGCTTCCGACCCGAATCGGACCTTCCCTGTGAGGCTTCGCGAGGACTATGCATACGCCGAAACGACGAGAATAGGAGGCGCGCCACGCGATGTGCATCGCCAATTTACAAATGCAGCGCACTCGAGAAATGCGTGCCACAACGCCGGGCTTTGCTCCTTGAATTGGGAGGCATTGTCCACCACCAGAACCAAGACCTCGCCAGGGCCCACATGGATCGATGACATACCCGCTGCCGGATCATCTAGGTAGCCCATGCAATCGATCCAGGCATCGAAGTTGTGACCATAGAAGTCCGGGAATCCCAACGCGTCCCGAAATGTCTGGTGGAAGGAGACTTCGTCCTTTACAGCGGCACCATCAATTTCTACGGTCTTCATGCGGCCCTCCGAGGACGACAGGCGGCTCCCGACCCAATACGGACGGTCGAAGCTTTCGGATACCAGCGTCCTTGCTCAAGGCTTCTGGATCAAAAGCCGGCCTAACGCCATTTAGAACTTCGATCTGATTACTGGATTACCGGTCGCGCCTTCGATCACGGCTATCGCTCGGAGGACCTTGCCCTGTTGAGGATCGAAATCGGCGTTGCCTAATACGACGCGACGCGCGTTTCCTTCGAATTGCAATTCAAGCTGCTTCATAAACGTTCGGTGCTTGGCGCTGCGAAGTGCACTCCACGGATGAAACACCGAAGTCGACCGGAACGTAGTCGTAACGCCCTCATTCGTTAACCTGTACTTCGACAGCGGTACGTACCACTGCCGGGCTTGTCGAAGCACCAGCCATCCAAACGCAACGCCGATGGAGCCCAAAAATAGCGACGACACCCTCAAACTGGGGCTGCTCTTTGGAGACACGATTCCGAACACAGCGAGTCCCAGCAGGAAAAGTGCCATGAGGCCGATCAAAGGCAGTCCGATTAAAGATAGACCCGCAAATACCGGGCCGTACTTGAATGTTAGACCGTCGACTTCCAGCGCTTCTTCCCGCTCGCTGCGGGCTCGCATGATCGTGAATAAAGACCCCAGAGCGACCGGTATGACGGCATACATGCCAAACAGAGCGCCTAGGCTGACGCAAACTGCCAGCCCCACCAACCCCTTCTTGAATTCTCGCGTGAACAAACCCGCGACGAAGGGCAAGGCGCCACCCACCAGCCCTATAACCGCCCCTGCTTTTGCTCCCGCAATGACCGCATCCGTAAACAACGGCAATGCCCTTTGTCTATGCCAGAAGGACCGTTTCTGGCCGATCTCGGCCATTCACGAGTAGTCTAACCAAGGACTTCGGTTGCTGGCTGAAAACTGACCGCTTCGGTCCAGGAACGCGCGGGCCTGCATGGAGCTGCGATGAGGAAGCCGTCAACTCCAACGATCACGGCCTTTGCACGCTCGCCCGATCGCGGCAGGGGGCTTGCGCGCGACATGCGCGTTCGCTGGGCGCTGGAGGAGGTGGGCCAGCCTTACGACGTCCGGCTGCTTTCGTTCCCCGAGATGAAGGAACCCGCGCATCGCACGCTGCATCCCTTTGGTCAGATCCCGACGTACGAGGAAGGCGACCTGGCTCTCTTCGAATCGGGAGCGATCGTCCTTCATGTCTCGGAGCGTCATGCAGGGCTGCTGCCAAAGGATCCGAATGCCCGGGCGCGCGCGATCGCCTGGATGTTCGCCGCGCTCAACACTGTGGAGCCGCCGATCGTCGAGCGCGAGATGGCCGTGTTGCTGGAGCGTGACAAGCCCTGGCATGAGGCGCGTTTGGCAATGCTCGACGAGCGCGTCCACGCACGGCTGCGCGAGCTTTCCTCGCGGCTCGGGCATGCCGACTGGCTCGACGATGCTTTCAGCGCCGGCGACCTGTTGATGGTGACGGTGCTGCGCCGGTTGCACGGGTCGGGTCTGTTGGAGAAGTATCCGAACATTGCCGCCTATGTCGCCCGGGGCGAAGCCCGCCCGGCGTACAAGCGGGCTTTCGACGACCAGTTGGCGGTGTTCGCCGGCACGGACTGACATCTCGCAAGGAGCACACGCAGATGAACCCGAAAAACCTGATCTGCCTCTGGTACGACAAGGACGCCGAGGATGCGGCGCGCTTCTACGCGGCGACCTTTCCAGACAGCAAAGTCACCGGCGTGCACAAGGCGCCCTCGGATTACCCGGGCGGCAAGAAGGGCGACGTGCTCACGGTCGAATTCACCGTGCTCGGCATTCCCTGCATTGGCCTCAATGGCGGCCCGGTGTTTCCCCACAGCGAAGCCTTCTCGTTCCAGGTCGCCACGGACGACCAGGAGGAGACGGACCGTTACTGGAACGCGATCGTCAGCAACGGTGGCCAGGAAAGCCAGTGCGGTTGGTGCAAGGACCGCTGGGGGTTGTCGTGGCAGATCACGCCGCGCGTGCTGACCGAAGCGATGGCAGCAGGCGGCGCGGAGGCAAAGCGTGCCTTCGAAGCGATGATGCCGATGCGCAAGATCGACGTCGCGACGATCGAAGCCGCGCGCCGCGGCTGAGTGCGCGACCCACCCGTGACCTCGCCCGCACGCCCAGGCGAGCGAGGCCACGCAGTGATCAGCTGAAGTTGCGCCTCAGCGCGATTGCAGCGCGCGCTTGAGCGCTTCGGCCATCGCGCCGTCCTCGCGCGGTTCTTCGCGACGGCCATTGCCGCCACCGTAACCGCCATGACCCCCGCCGCGCGGGCCCGCGCCACGCGACTGTCCGCCGTGACCACCGTCGCGAAGCGGTCCGCCGCCGTGGCCGCCGCGTGCATCGGTCGCACCGCGATCGCCAGCGCCCGGTCGCGCACCGGCTGCCTCGTCGAGCCGCATCGACAACGCGATGCGCCGACGCTTGGCGTCGACCTCGAGCACCTTGACCTTGACGATGTCGCCGGCCTTCACGACTTCGCGCGGGTCGCGCACGAACTTGTTCGACATCACGGAGATGTGCACGAGGCCGTCCTGGTGGACGCCGACGTCGACGAACGCGCCGAAGTTGGTGACGTTGGTGACGACGCCCTCGAGGATCATGCCGACCTCGAGCTGGCTGAGTTCCTCGACACCTTCGCGGAACGTCGCCGTCTTGAACTCGGGGCGCGGGTCGCGGCCCGGCTTTTCGAGTTCCTTGAGGATGTCACGCACGGTCGGCAGGCCGAAGCGCTCGTCGGTGTACTTCTCGGCGTTTACGCTCTTGAGCGCCGATGCGTCCCGCATCACCTCGACGACCGGGCGCTTCAAGTCCGCGAGGATGCGCTCGACGACCGGATACGCTTCGGGGTGCACGGCCGACGCATCGAGCGGATTGTCACCGGCCGGAATGCGCAGGAAGCCGGCCGCCTGCTCGAATGTCTTCGGGCCGAGCCGCGAGACGTCCTTGAGCTGGTCGCGCGTGCGGAACGGGCCGTTCGCATCGCGGTGCAACACGATGTTCTCGGCCAGCGACGAACTGAGGCCCGAGATCCGCGCAAGCAGCGGCGCGGACGCGGTGTTCACGTCGACGCCGACCGCGTTGACGCAGTCCTCGACGACGGCATCGAGCTGCCGGGCGAGCTTCACCTGGCTCACGTCGTGCTGGTACTGGCCGACGCCGATCGACTTCGGGTCGATCTTGACGAGTTCGGCGAGCGGATCCTGCAGGCGGCG
>DATMIB010000017.1:0-5116 GCA_035554635.1 Steroidobacteraceae bacterium
AACGCCGTGTCGAGGCCGAGCCCCGCGAACCGTGTCAGACGCGTCGCCGCGCGTGCGCGCACCTCGAGCGGCACCGCGTTGCTCTGGAAAATCAGCGAGCGCGCCTGCGTCTCGAGCGCCGCCAGCAGGCGCGGGTGCGAATAGCCGAGCGCGGCGACCGCATGGCCGCCATAGAGGTCCAGCACCTGGCGGCCGTCACGCGTGTGCAGGTGCACGCCGCTCGCGTCGACGACGTCGAGCGACCACTGCGCGTAGACGGGAGCCAGGTGATCGGTGGCGGGAGGCGAGGCAACGGCGCTCATGCGGAAGTGTCCAGTGGCTAGCGGTTAGCGGTTGGCGGTTGGCGGTTAGCGAGTGGCTGGTGCCGCAGGAAGAGTTCAGAGTACAGAGTCTAGAGTTCAGTCGGAAAAGACAGCGCGCCGGCGCCTCCGACTAGACTCTGAACTCTAGACTCTGAACTCTTGCCACTAGCCACTTCCTCCTCAGGTCCAGCCCGGCGCGGGCATCATCAGTCCGGCCGTCTCTTCGTGGCCAAACAGGCGGTTCATCCATTGCACGGCGCCGCCGGCCGCGCCCTTGGTCAGGTTGTCGATCACGCAGGTCACCGCGACCGAACGGCCGTTGCTGATGCCCGACAACTCGGCGTAGTTGCTGGACACGACGTCCTTGAGTCGCGGCATCTCGCCGCTCACGCGCACGAACGGCGACCGCTCGTAGAACTCGCGCAGCGCACCGACGAGTTCGTGCGTGGTCACGTCGGCCTTGGCGACGGCCTGAACGGTCACGTGGATGCCGCGCGCGAACGGGCCCGAATGCGGGACGAAGTTGAAGTCGGCCTCGACCCCGGAAGCTGCCTGCGCGAGCGCCGTGATTTCGGGCGCATGCCGGTGCGTGAGCGCGTTGTAGACGTAGAGGTCGCTGTGACGCTGCGGGTGGTGCGTGCCGGCGGTCGGGCTGCGACCGGAGCCGGTGCTGCCCGTGATGCCGGCGACGAACAGCTGCGGCTCGACGAGATCGAGCGACAGCAGCGGCACGCTCGCGAGCAGCACGGCCGTGGCGAAGCAGCCCGGGTGCGCGACGTGCGGCGTCGGCACGGCGTCGAGGTGCTCCGGTACCGCGCAGGTGAATTCGACGAGACGCGCGGGTGCGCCGTGCGCGTGCTTGTAGACAGCCTCGTACGCCGCGGCCGTCGCGTAGCGGAAGTCTGCCGAGATGTCGACGACGCGCGGTTGGGTGCCGGCCTGTTCGCCCGCAGCGAGCAGGCGATCGATCAGCGCGGCCGAGACACCGTGCGGTGCGGCTGAGAACACGGCGGTCGTCGGATTGGCGCCGACGTACTCCAGCACCTCGTCGTGGCCGACGAAACGCAGGTGCGGCAGCACCGGCTGCAGGTGGCGGAAGAACTGCGCCACCGGTTCGTCGGGCTGGCTGTCGGAGGCGACGGCCGCGAGGTCGAAGTACGGGTGCGCGCAGAGCAGACGCAGCAGTTCGCCGGCGACGTAGCCGGTGCCGCCGAGCACGATGGCCGGCGTGCGTGTGTTCACTGGTGCACCGCGGCGACGGGCTGGGCCGGCAGGCCGAGCGTGTCGATCAGGTGGTCGCCGAGTTCGGCGCCGGCCGTGATCGCGTTGATCGCGCGGACCTGCATCTGGTCCTGGATGATGTTGACGCCGACCGCGTTGTCGGTGGCCGGGCCCGTCACGGCGGTCGGTTCGATGCCGAAGCGCTCGCGCAGCAGCTTGACGCCGCCCCAGGCGGCCACCGGGTCGTTCGCCGACAGCACGACCGAAGTCAGCGACTTCGCGATGTCGGGCGACGACAGGATCGCCTCGACGCCGTAAGCGCCGAGGATGCCGTCGCCGAGCTCGAACACGACGACGTCGGGACGGCCCTGCGTCATTTCGGTCAGCATCGTGCGCGTCAACGCCGGCCCCGACGCGGCGGTCGTCGTGACGATGCCGAAGTCGGTGAAGATCTGGCTCCGGCGCGCGCCTGCGTCTTCCATCGCGAGGATGTCACGACGCAGCGACACGCCGGTCGCCTTGAACGCATGGACGGTCAGGCCGCGGTGACGCATGCGCGCGACCATTGCGCAGGCGGCGGCGGTCTTGCCGGCCTCCATGCACGTCCCGGCGAGCGCGACCACGGGCACGCCGTGCGTGTCGAGCGCTGCCGCCTGGTCGAGCGGCTTGTAGCCGACACGGGCCGGCACGCCGATGCGCTCGCCGAGGAACGGAAACTGCAGCACGCAGCCGAGCACACGCGCGTTGAACGGCTTGCCCTTGTCGGGATTGACCGAGTCGCAGACGCCGAGCACGCCGCCGATGTTGAGCACCTGCAGGATGTCGCCCGCCTGCACCTTCTCGGGAATGTGACCCGAGTAGCCGAACAGCGCCTGCCGGTGGCCGAGTGCGCCGACGATCACGTCGCCGCGCGAGACCTTGGCCATGCGGCCGCTCGTGAGTTCGAGCGTGTTGTAGGTCGACTTGTTGTTGAGCACCTCGACCACGAGCACGACGCCTTCCTCGCACGGGAAGTCGGTGGTGGCGATGCGCAGCTCGTGGCCGAGGCCGCAGGCCTGCGCGATCGAGGCGATCTTGTCGACGACGACGGTCTTCTGTTGCATCGAGACGGTTTCCTGCGAGAGAGCGTACGCTGGTCCGCGCTCAGTTGCGCCCGGCGCGCGTGTAGAAGATGCCCGGCAATGCCAGCATCTTCGAGAAGCCGTGCGCATCCTCGGGCGTCCATTCGCCGGCGGACTCGCCGTAAGCGCCCTTGGACGCCTTCATCAGCGAGTACTTCGACGAAGTACCCTCGACAAACACGACGCCCGGGCGGAACAGCAGGTGCACCTCGCCCGTGACGCGCCGCTGCGTCGAGACGAAGAACGCCTCGATGTCGCGGCAGACCGGGTCGAGGTGCTGGCCTTCGTGCACGAGGTCGCCGTACGGGCCGGCGAGCGTGTCCTTGATGCGCTGCTGGCGCGCCGACAGCACGAGCTTCTCGAGTTCGCGGTGCGCGGTGAGCAGCACCTCGGCCGCTGGCGCCTCGAACGCGACGCGGCCCTTGAAGCCGATGATCGTGTCGCCGAGGTGGATGCCGCGGCCGACGCCGAACTTCGCGCCGATCGCCTCGACCTGCTCGATCAGGCTGACCGGGTCGAGCTTCACGCCGTCGAGCGACGCCGGCACGCCGGCCTCGAAGCCGATCGTGTGGCGCTCGGGCGCCTGCGGCTGCGTGAACGCGTCCTTCGTGAGCACCCAGGCCGCGTCGGGAATGCTGGTCTCGGAGACGAGCGTCTCCTTGCCGCCGATCGTGACGCCCCAGAGGCCGCGGTTGACCGAGTAGGCGGCGCCGAACGGCGGCACGGGCAGCTTGCGCGACTCGAGGTACTCGAGCTGTTCCGGCCGCTTGAACGCCTTGTCGCGCACCGGTGCGAGGATCTCGAGCTCCGGCGCGAGCGTGCGCAGCGCGACCTCGAACCGCACCTGGTCGTTGCCGGCCGCGGTCGAGCCGTGGGCGGTCACGTCGGTGCCGAGTTCGCGCGCGAACTGCGCGACGGTCTGTGCCTGCAGCACCCGTTCGGCGCCGACGCAGAGCGGGTAGAGGTTGCCGCGACGCACGTTGCCCATGACCAGGTACTTGAGCACCTGCTCGAAGTAGGCCGGGCGTGCGTCGACGAGGTGATGCTCGACCGCGCCGAGCGCCTTGGAGCGCTGCTCGAGCACCTTCGCAGCCTCGGCATCGATGCCGCCCGTGTTGACGGTCAGCGTGACGATGGGGCGGCCGTAGGTCTCCGCGAGCCACGGCACGCAGAAGGACGTGTCGAGTCCGCCGGAGAATGCGAGCAGGATGGGCTTGGAACCCTGGGTCGTCGTGGTCATCGGGAAAATCTCAGCGTCCGAAGGTGATGCGGAGGTGCTCGTGCAGCTGGCGCTGCGCGCGGGCACTTTCCGTCGCGATGAAAATCGTGTCGTCGCCCGCGATCGTGCCGACGACCTCGGGCCAGCGGGCCTTGTCGAGAGCGATCGCGACGCTTTGTGCCGTGCCGACCGCGGTCCGCAGCACGGTCAGCGTCGGGCCGGCCGCCTGGTAGCCCTTGACGAAGGTGCGCACCGTCTCGAAGTGGCTCGGCGTCAGCGCGTCCTCGACCGCAGGGATCAGGTAGCGGTCGGCGCCCTTGACGACGCCGAGCTCGCGCAGGTCGCGGCTGATGCTCGACTGCGTGGCCTCGAAGCCCGCCTCGCGCAGCAGCTCGACCAGCTCGGCCTGCCGCGAGACCTCGCTCTGGCGCAGGATGCGCACGATGGCGTCCCGGCGCAGGGTCTGGGCGTTGAGGTCGGTGGCCAAGGCGATCGGCTCGTACGGGTGAATAAAAGGTGCGCAAATGTGCATAATTATGCAAGCTATGTCAACAGGGTCGTGGCCATGACGGCCGATCGGCGTCTCGAACTGTTCCTCGGCCTGCAGGCGCTCGCGCGCACGGGCCTGCATTTCTGCCGCGACGAGTACGATCGCGAACGCTACGAGCAGATCGAGCGCATCGCCGCGGAGCTGCTGGGCGCTGGTGCCACCCTGTCACCGGAGGAATTGCAGCGCGCGTGGGGCCGGGACACCGGCTACGTCACGCCAAAAGTCGAGGTGCGCGGTGCCGTGTTCCGCCGCGAGGACGGCAAGGTGCTGCTGGTGCGCGAAACGGCCGACGGGCTGTGGACGCTACCCGGAGGCTGGGCCGACGTGAACGATGCGCCCTCGGCGGCAATCCGCAAGGAGATCGAACAGGAAGCGGGCTTTCGCACGCGCGTGACCAAGCTCGCGGCGCTGTACGACCGCAACGCACACGGCCACACGCCGTCGCTGTTCCACAGCTGGAAGGCGTTCTTCCTGTGCGAGATCGAAGGCGGCGAAGCCCGCGGCAGCTACGAGACCGACGCGGTGGAGTTTTTCGCGCCGGACGCACCGCCGCCGCTGTCGATCGGCCGTTGCACGGCGCAGCAGATCCTGCGCATGCGACAGCACTGGCTCGCGCCGGACCTGCCGACCGATTTTGACTAGTGGCCCGTCGGAAGGCGGCCGTCTGGCCGCCCGGAAGAGTTCAGAGTACAGAGTCTAGAGT
>DATMIB010000018.1:0-18909 GCA_035554635.1 Steroidobacteraceae bacterium
GGGCCTCGGCAAGAGCTACCGTTCGCGTCAGGTCGTCCGGAATCTATCGCTCGAGGTGGCGTCGGGCGAGGTCGTCGGCCTGCTCGGCCCGAACGGAGCGGGCAAGACGACGGCGTTCTACATGATCTCGGGCCTCGTGCCCTGCGACGAAGGCCGCATCCACCTCGACGACCAGGAACTGACGCGCCTGCCGATGTACCGGCGCGCGCAACTCGGCGTCGGCTACCTGCCGCAGGAAGCCTCGGTGTTCCGCAAGTTGTCGGTCGAAGACAACATCCTCGCCATCCTCGAGACGCGCGACGACCTGGATGACGACGCGGCGCGGGATGCAGCGCTCGAAGCGCTGCTCGAGGAGTTGCATATAGGACACATCCGCGGCAGCACCGGCATGAGTCTCTCCGGCGGTGAACGCCGCCGTGTGGAAATCGCACGCGCACTCGCGGCCGAGCCGCGCTTCATCCTGCTCGACGAGCCGTTCGCGGGTGTCGACCCGATTTCGGTCATCGACATCCAGCGCATCATCCGCCACCTGAGCTCGCGCAACATCGGCGTGCTGATCACGGACCACAACGTCCGTGAAACGCTCGGCATCTGCGGACGTGCCTATATCGTCAGCGCCGGAAGTGTGATTGCGTCCGGTTCGTCGGAAGAGATTCTTGCCAATCCTCAGGTGCGTGAGGTCTACTTGGGCCAGGATTTTCGACTCTGATTTTTGCCGGCCCCAGGGCCTGCGACAGAACTGGTTTTCATGCTCAAGCCGGCCCTGCAACTCAAGCTCGGTCAGCAGCTTACGATGACGCCGCAGCTGCAGCAGGCCATCAAGCTGCTGCAACTGCCCGTGCTCGAGCTGCAGGCCCAGGTGCAGGAAGCGCTCGAGACCAACGTCATGCTCGAGCAGGAGGAGGACGAGGGCATCGACCTCACCTCGCTCGAGCAATCCGCTCCCGTCGGCGAGCCCGAAGTCGAGGGTCCCGAGGCAGAGGCCGCGTCGGACTCCGACGAGCCGACGCCCGACGAAGTGGTCGTCGAGATGGAGGACCCCTGGGCCGAGTCCTCGACGCCGTCCGGCGACGGTGCGCGCTCCGACGACGACGAGGACCGTCCGCTCGAATTCACCGACGACCGCGGCCGCGACCTGCACCAGCACCTGATCTGGCAGCTCGAGGTCAGCAAGCTCGACCCGCGGCAGCTCTGGATCGGCGAGGCGATCGTCGACGCGCTCAACGACGACGGCTACCTGACCGAGCCGTGCAGCGAAATCGCGCGCAGCCTCAGCGTCGACTTGCCCGTCAGCGAGGCAGATGTCGAGCAGGTGCTCGGCTTCGTGCAGACGCTCGACCCGGCCGGCATCGGTGCGCGTTCCCTGAGCGAGTGCCTGATGCTGCAGCTCGCGCAACTCGAGCCCGCGACGCGTGGCCGCGAGCTCGCGCTGCGGATCGCTCGCGACCACCTGCAGGCCGTCGCCGACAAGGACCTGAACTCGCTGCGTCGCCAGCTCGGCGTCGACGAGGAGGCACTGCAGGTGGCCCTCGCGCTGGTGCGCGGTTGCCATCCCCGCCCGGGTTCGGCATTCGAGGGCGCACAGCCGGAGTACGTCGTCCCCGACGTGTTCGTGCGGCGCACGGAACAGGGCTGGGCCGTCGAGCTCAACCCCGGCTCGGTGCCGCGGCTCAAGGTCAACCAGGGGTACGCCGGACTCGTCTCGCGTTCGGCCGACTACGCGTCGCTGCGCGCACAGTTGCAGGAGGCGCGCTGGCTGATCCGCAGCCTCGAGATCCGCAACGAAACGCTGCTCAAGGTCGCCCGTTCGATCGTGCAACGCCAGTCGGCGTTCCTCGAACGCGGCGAGGAAGCGATGCAGCCGATGATCCTGCGCGACGTGGCCGAAGCGGTCGCCATGCACGAGTCGACGATCTCGCGCGTGACCACGGGCAAGTACATGCACACGCCGCGTGGCATCGTCGAGTTCCGGTATTTCTTCTCGAGCCACGTGTCGGGGGCCGACGGCGAGGACGTTTCGTCGGTCGCGATCCGGGCCCGCATCCGCAAGTTGATCGGGGACGAAGCTCCCGACAAACCCTTGAGCGACGCCCAACTGGCCGCGGTGCTGGCCGGCGAAGGCGTCAAGGTTGCCCGGCGCACGGTCGCCAAGTACCGCGAGGCGCTCGGGCTGGCTTCTTCGAGCGAAAGGAGGCAATCGGCCGCCACACGCGCGCACAGCTGAGCGCTCACGACCACCCGGGCTTGCACTGCGTCAAGTCCCGGTATGACGAAGCGCGCGGCAGGGAACTGGTTCCGGTGGCGTCCCTCGAACCCAGAGAGGGGAGTTTTTTTGCCGCCCGCGACCGTCGTCGGCACCGGCCCAGCGGCTGGAGGCGAGGACGATCGGACGTACAGGTTTCACACAGGAGGACGAGACGATGCAAGTCAACCTCAGTGGTCATCACGTCGACATCACCCCTGCCCTGCGCAGTTACGTGGAGAAGAAAATCGCGCGGATCCTTCGGCACAGCGATCGCGTCATCGACGTGCAGTGCACCCTGACGGTGGAAAAGCTCAGGCAACAGGCCGAAGCCACGGTGTGGCTCGCCGGCACCAGCGTGCACGCCGCGGCGGTGCACGAGGACATGTACGCGGCAATCGACCTGCTGGTCGACAAGCTCGACGAGCAGGTCAAGCGTTACAAGGAGAAGGTGCGCGATCCCAAGGCGGCCCGGTTCCGCCATGGAGCCGAACTCTCGCCGTGAGTACCGATTGATCGCAGGTGACCGCGGGGAAGCCGGAGCCTATGCTTGTGGTCCCGGCTTTCCCCCTTCGGCCCTCGCGCCCGCCACACGACAGCAATCGAGCAACGCGTCATGCGACTGATCGTGGTGAGCGGCCTTTCGGGTTCCGGCAAGAGCGTCGCGCTCGACATGCTGGAAGACCTCGACTTCTACTGTGTCGACAACATCCCGGCCGGGCTGCTGCCGGGGTTCATCGCCTATACCGTGCGCACGAGCGAAACCGCCTATCGTCAGACGGCGGTCGGCCTCGACGTGCGCAACCGCCCGGAGGACCTCGCCGAGGTCCCGCACCTGACCGAGACGCTGCGCCGCAGCGGCATCGGTTGCGAGATGCTGTTCCTGCGCGCGGACAAGGAAGCGCTGCTCAAGCGGTTCAGCGAGACACGTCGGCGGCACCCGTTGAGTCGTGCGGGCATGGGGTTGCTGGAGGCGCTCGAGCAGGAGGAACGGCTGCTCGCCCCCCTCGCCAATGCCGCGGACCTGACCGTCGACACGTCACGGTTGTCGGTCCACGAGTTGCGCGACCTGATCCGCGAACGCGTGGTCGAGAGGCGCTCGGCCGCCCCGTCGCTGCTGTTCCAGTCGTTCGCATACCGGCACGGCGTGCCTGACGACGCGGACTTCGTGTTCGACGCGCGCGCTCTGCCGAACCCGTACTGGAACCCGGCGCTGCGCGACCTCACGGGTCGCGACGAGCCGGTCGCCCAGTTTCTCGACCGTGAGACCGAGGTGACTCGCTTCTTCGAAGACGTGCGCGACTTCGTCGAGCGCTGGTTGCCCTCGCTGGTGCGTTCCAATCGCAGCTACATCACGGTGGCGGTCGGCTGCACCGGCGGCCAGCACCGGTCGGTCTACCTCGCGGAGCGTCTCGCGACGCATTTCCGCGGCACGCAGGGGCAGGCACTCGTGCGTCACCGGGACCTCGCGAGTCGCCGGCACGAGTGAGGTCGTGCGACGGGCGCGGCGCACGAGATCGCCATCTCGGCATCGCAGGCAGTCTCTGCGCCAGGACACGCGTGGCCTGCGCGCGTCTCCCCGGCCGCCAGGTCTCACCCGCCGCGTGCGCGCGCAGCGCTCTATCGTGCTGAAGGTAGCGCGCCTTTCCGCCCTCGCCTCGCGTCGCAACGACCGACGTCGCGCACTAGTCACGAGTCCGCAGCGACTTTCCTATACGATTGCGCCCCGTGAGCGCCGAACCACTCCACCGCCGACCGACGCACCTCGAGGCGCTCAAGCGCGCGCTCGACCAGGGCACCGTGCGTCAAGTGCACCGGCACGTGAACTCGATGCACCCGGCCGAGATCGCGTCGTTGCTGGAGTCGCTGCCGCCGGCGCAACGCGAGGCAATCTGGGACCTCGTCGACCCCGAGCTCGAGGGCGACGTGCTCGTCGAGCTCAACGAGGAAGTCCGCGCCGGCCTGATCCGTGAGATGGACGCCGAGGAGCTCGTCGCGGCGACCGAGGGCCTCGAACTCGACGACCTTGCCGACCTGCTGCGCGAACTGCCCGAGGCCGTCAACCAGCAGGTGCTGCGTTCGCTCGACGCGCAGGATCGCGACCGGCTCAACTCCGTCCTCAAGTACGAGGAGGACACGGCCGGCGGCCTGATGAACACCGACACCATCAGCGTGCGTCCCGACGTCACGCTGGAGACGGTGTTGCGCTACCTGCGCATGCGGGGCGACGTGCCCGACCGCACCGACGCGCTGTTCGTCGTCAATCGCGGCGACCGCTACCTCGGCGTGCTGCTCGTCACGCGGCTGCTGACCGAGGACCCGGAGCGCACGGTCGGCGAAGTGATGGAGACCGAGGTCGCTGGCATCGCGCCCTCCACGCCGGCCGGCGAAGTGGCCAACCTGTTCCAGGACCGCGACCTCGTCTCCGCCGCGGTCGTCGCGCCGGAGGACGGCCGGCTGCTCGGGCGCATCACGGTCGACGACGTCGTCGACGTGATCCGCGACGAGGCGGAACACTCGGTCATGAGCATGGCGGGCCTCGACGAGGACGCCGACATGTTCGCGCCGGTCGTGCACAGCGCGCGACGTCGCGGCGTCTGGCTCGGTGTGAACCTGGTCACGGCGTTCCTTGCCGCCTCCGTGGTCGGCCAGTTCGAGGCCACGATCCAGCAGATCGTGGCACTCGCGATCCTGATGCCGATCGTCGCGAGCATGGGCGGCGTCGCCGCGACGCAGACCCTGACGCTGATCGTACGCGGCATCGCGCTCGGCCAGGTCGAGCGTGCCAACGCGCGCTGGCTGTTCACCAAGGAAATCTCGGTCGCAATGCTGAACGGCTGCATCGCCGCGCTGATCGTGGCGTCGGTCGCGTACGCGTGGTTCCGCAACTGGCGCATCGCCGCGGTCATATTCGCGGCCATGGTCGTGAACCTGGTGGCGGCCGCGCTGGCGGGCGTGTCCGTGCCGCTCGCGCTCAAGCGCTTCGGCGTCGACCCCGCTGTCGCGGGCGGCGTCATCGTCACGACCGTGACGGACGTGACCGGGTTTGCTTCGCTGCTCGGCCTCGGGACGCTGCTGCTCAGGTGACCTCGGGCAGCCATCGGGCCAGCCAGGGCTCGATCTCGGCGCGTTGCGCCTGCGCGTCCGCGTAGCCGAGTTCCATCAGCTCACAGGTGTACGCACGCTCGAACAGCAGGTAGCTCACGAGCAGCCCGCCGCGCGCCTCGAACGCGCCGATCGTGCGCAACAGCGTGCGCAGGCTCTTCGGCAACGACATCTCGTGGCGCTTGGCGAGCACGGTCGGGTCGACGCTCGGCTGGATCACCGTCGCCATGATCGAGCGGTGACCGGTGTCGCCCGGGGCTTCGAGCAGGCGGTTGATCTGGCGCAGACGCTCGAGGTCGATCGACAGGCCGTCGGTGAACAGCGAGTCGAGCACGAAGCCGAGCAGGTGACCGGGACTCGGCGGGGCCTGCACGCCTGCCGGGGTCGGCGGTGTTGCGGCCGGTGCGCCACGCGTGCCGATGACCAGGATCCGATTGGCGCCGAGGTGAATCGCGGGGCTCAGCGGCGCGAGCTGGCGCATCGCCCCGTCGCCGTAGTACTCGCCGTCCACGTCGGCGGCCGGAAAGATGAACGGAATCGCCGCGCTCGCCATCAGCACGTCGAGGTCGAGTGCGCGGCGGCGTCCCATGCGCCGCACGCGGTTCCACGGCGCGATCGACGTGTCGCCGTCGAAGAACGCGACGGCCTGGCCGGTCGCGTAGCTCGTCGTCGCAACAGCCAGCGCGTGGATGTGCCGCGCCTCGATCGCGGACGGGATCCGATCGAGCGGAATCGTGCGCGCCAGCAATTGCCGCAACGGCGAGGTGTCGAGCAGCGAGCGCGGCGGTGCGGCGAGGAAGCCGCCGCTCAGCAGCGACACGAGCCAGCCGAGGCCGGAGCGCAGCATCGTCGTCATGCCGACCCGCACGACCTGCTCGACGTGGAAGTTCGACCAGACGTCCTCGAGCACCGCGACGCCGTCGCGGAACGACTCGGCGCGGGCCGCCAGCGCGGCGGCGTTGAGCGCACCGGCCGACGTGCCGACCAGGACCTGGAAGGGACAGGGTGTGGCGGGCGGCAGCCACTGCGACATGGCCCTGAGCACGCCGACCTGGTACGCCGCGCGGGCGCCGCCACCGGACAGCACCAGTGCGTCGCGGTCGGCCATGAACAGGTAATTGGTCGCGTCGGTGGCTATGGGCGTCGTGTCGACCACGCCTGGCGGCAACGACGGGAACGGGGACGTCAATCGCACCTCGCTGACACGACCCATGTCGCGGATTAGTATGGCACGGGCCAGGGACGCGCCTGCCGCGGTCCCGTCGCACTTTTCTCATACGTTACCGGAGACCGTCGTCATGAATCCGAGATGGAACCGATCGTCGGCCCAGGTGACAGCGCTGCAGCGACGTCCCCACGCACAGCGCGCCGTGGCGACGCGGTTGCTGTCGTGGCTGGCGTTGCTGGCGGCCGTGCTGCTGACAGGGCTGTGGGCCGCGGCGGTTCGCGCGGGCGACGACGCCGGCGCGCCACAGGTCGGCCAGCCAGCCCCCGCATTCAAGTTGCAGGACCAGGCCGGCAAGTGGCACTCGCTCGCCGACTACAAGGGCAAATGGGTGGCGCTGTACTTTTACCCGAAGGACGACACGCCGGGCTGCACCACGCAGGCCTGCAGCTTCCGTGACAACGTGTTCGCCTTCAACAAGGAAGGCGCCGTGATCCTCGGCATCAGCGTCGACGACGTCGCGTCGCACAAGGCGTTCGCGGAAAAGCACGGCCTGCCGTTCACGCTGCTCGCGGACGCGGACAAGGCGGTGACCAAGCGTTACGGCGTGCTGAAGACCTACATGGGCGTCATGGAGATGGCGCGGCGCGACACCTTCATCGTCGACCCGCAGGGCCGCATCGCCAAGCACTACGAGTCGGTCAAGCCCGAGGGGCACTCCGAACTGGTGCTCGCCGACATCAAGGCCCTCAAGGCCCAGGCAGCGGGTGGCGCGAACAAAGGCGGTCGGTAGCCGAGCGCAGGTCCGCTCGCGTCAGTGACGCTTGAGCCGGACCAGGGAGGCAAGGTTCCGAGGCTGGGCGCTGCGCAAGGGCGCCGTGCGTGTGCTCACGCTCCCGCGGCCGTGCTGCGCAGCGTCGTGGCGATTTCAGAGGCCGCGCGTACCGACGCGAAGGTGCCGTTCAGGGCAGCCAGATACGCGATCTGCACGTCCGCCGCGGCCACCGTGTCGCCGCCGAACTGCAGGTCCCGGGTTGCGCAGGCGTCGTGGGCCAGGGAGCACTGGAATCCCAGGTCCGCTGCGGCCCTCACGGTCGTGTCCACGCACATGTGGGTCATCATGCCTGCGATCGTCAGGTGCTCCGCGCCCAGCTCGCGCAGGCGGGCGTGGAGGTGCGTATCCCGGAATGCGCTTGGGAAATGCTTGACGATCACGGTCTCGTCGCTCCGCGGCTGCACGGCGGCATGGATCTGCACGCCCGGCGAGTCCGGCAGAAAGAAGCTCGCGCCGGCGCGCGTGGAGACATGCTGCACGTGAATGACGGGGAGCCCGTCGCTGCGGAAAGCGGCGAGAAGCGCGGCCGCCTGCGCCACGGCAGCGTCCGCATCGACGAGCTCCATGCGGCCGCCGGGAAAGTAGTCGTTCTGGAGGTCGATCAGGACGAGGGTGTTGGTCATGGCAGCGATGTCTGAAGTTGGCGGTTCTAGGGCTTGAAATTGGAGACGTTGCCTACCCGGTACCAACTGCCTCCGCGACGTTCGTACAGTTCTATCCAAGCCGATTCAAACGCCAATGGCTCGGAGCGTCCGTCGGGTGTCGCCTGCAGCCCTGCGGCCCGGACTTGCACGATGACCCAGCCAAGGCTGCCATCCTCGGACACGCGCACGACGGGTGGAACAAGGTCGATGTACTCCGTGAAGCGGGTGGTTCGCAGATAGCGCTCGAGACGTGCCCTGCGCTCGTCGAGAGTCGGTTGTGTTATCTGACCACGGCTGGCCACGACGTAGTCGGGCGCCTCCGCACGCAAAAGAAGTTCCGCGTTCGACTCACGGTGAGCCCGCATGGCCTCCTCATGCAGGGCCAGCAACTCCGTCTGCGCTTCGAGCGACGGCACGATGTTCGTGGAGGCGCACCCGGTGAGAAGTGCGGCGAGGGTCAGGACGGACACGAGGAAAGGACGATTCATTGACCCCTCCATCCGCGACATCGAACGGTGGAACGCAGCGCCGCGCGTCGAGGTGCACGTTCGGCGCCTTATCTCACAAGCCTGTGAGCCAGCGAGAGTCAGGCCACCGCCTGGAGCAATCCGAGACCGCGGAGATTTGTTCGCAGCTCCGCTACGGAGCTCCAGGGGAGGATCTGGGAATTTTCGCGCTCATCCGGAGGATTGGAAGGCAGTTCATCGGACCAACCACCGCAGCCAACCAGCGGAAGCAACGGGCGTCGGTGCAGCCAGGCCAGGTGAACTTCAGACTTCGTGCCGGCGCGCCCACCAATGACGATGCAAGCATCGCCGGCAAGCGCCATCAAGAGGTTCCGCGCATCGCCCATGCCACACGGAAGAACGACGGTGGCCGGCCAGTCCGCTGGCGGCATCTGATCGGGCGGCACGATGCTGAGCACCAGACCTTTTGCCTGAAGCGCACGTTCCGCGGCAACACGAGTCGCCGGGCTGCCGCAGCCGCTGACCACGGTGATTCCGAGTTCCGCCAGCGCTTCGCCCGCCTGCCCGGCGAGTTCGTACGCGCGCGAGCCAGGCTCGGCGCTGCCGAGGATGCAAACTTGCGGTTTTCGATGAGTGAAGTTCATGTGGGGTTCGTACCGTCAGAAGCGCAACTAACACGCCGTAACGCACCGGCCACCGGATGCCCGAATCAAGCCGCGCCCGCAAGCGTCGGCTTGACTGATCGGTCAGGCCCCGGACCTGGTAAACGGTAGTTCGAGACCATGTTCCAGAACCCGCAGTCCACCTTGTGACCGGGGCGCCGTTCAGTCCAGGAACTTCCAGGTCTTGGCACCATCAAATCTCCGAACTCGAGTTGACTCGATCACAGCCGGATCAAAGTTGCGAAAGTTGACGCCCATCCTGCTGCCGGTGCGACCGATGGGTTCCCAGTGGGTCACGCAGCCGCAAGTGGCGCATCTGCAAAGCGCAAGACACTTGTCACCCCAAACGTAGCGGTCCAGTGCACCCCTGGGAGCAATGATCTTCACCTTGCTCTTGTCGTAGTAGCCGAAGATGCCACCGTGGCGACGGCAGATTGAACAGTTGCAACTGGTGAGGCTCCGCGGCTTGCGCGGAACCTGGATCTTTACAGTTCCGCAATGGCATGAACCCGTGAGCATGGCACTGCCCTCTGCATGCGGCCAAACGACAAAGATCAGCCGCGGCCGTTGAGAAGTGAAGCGACGAGACAGACGCGGGCCGGATCCGCTTGCTGGGCGCCAGCTGCACTGGCTCTATCTGACTCCCCGAAGCCGCGCCCCGACCCGCGGCGCAATCAGTGTGGTAATGAGGACGAGGGGCCACAGGTTACCGCCCTGCAGCGTGTAGGCGTCAAGCAGCCGCTGCCAGGACTGGTGCTCCGCGTAACCCACTGCGGTCTCAAACCCAAGGGTGAGCACGAGCCACAACGTGCCGATCCACCAGAAAGCACGGAGCGGAAGCTTGCCGAGCCAAGGCGCAGCGAGTGCAGCTGCGGCCACGATGACGGAGCACAACACGACGCCGCTGACAAAGCGAGCCAATGTCGGCCCGAGTGCATGGACGAGAGCGATGTCCCGCAGCGCGCCGTTCAGAATCGCGAGCATGAGAATGGCGATCCAGACGAGAATCGATTTGAGCAACGCTTGAGTTGGCACAGCTACGCTTCCGACGTTCAATGGTTGAGCCGAGCGCCGCGCGCGCAGACGTTTGAGCCTGGCATTCTATCTGTCACGCGTCCGCTCCGGCCGGAGGCCAGGCTTCGTGCTGGACCGCCTCTGCTTTGCGGCGGTCGAGTTTGTATTTTCCCCCAGCCACCTGGGAAAGTGATGTTGCCGGCACAGTGCGTCCGGCCCGTGGCGATCGATTGCTGACGCGGCGCCTACGCTTTGAGCGCCTTGATCGCGTCGTCGAGCCCGCGCAGCGTCAGCGGGAACATCCGCTCGCCGAGCAGCTGGCGCGTGATACCGATCGACTGCACGTAATCCCAGCGGTCCTCGGGCTCCGGATTGAGCCAAGCATGGCGCTGGAAACGCTGCGTGAGGCGCTGCAGCCACACGGCACCCGCCTCGTCGTTCCAGTGCTCGATGCTGCCGCCGGGCTGCATGATCTCGTACGGGCTCATGCTGGCGTCGCCGATGAACACGGCGCGGTAGTCGGTCGGGTACTTGCGCAGGATCTCGAACAGCGGCGTGCGCTCGCCGTGACGACGACGGCTGTCCTTCCACACGGACTCGTAGACGAAGTTGTGGAAGTAGAAATACTCGAGGTGCTTGAACTCGCTCCGGGCAGCCGAAAACAGCTCCTCGCAGATGCGCACGTGCGCTTCCATCGAGCCGCCGACATCGAAGAACAGCAACAGCTTCAGCGCATTGTGTCGCTCTGGCTGGAACTTGAGGTCCAGCAGTCCGGCGTTGCGCGCGGTGGCGGAGATCGTGCCGTCGATGTCGAACTGGTCGGCGGCGCCTTCGCGTGCGAACCGTCGCAGCTTGCGCAACGCGACCTTGATGTTGCGCGTGCCGAGCTCGACCTGGTCGTCGAGGTTGCGGTAGTCGCGCTTCTCCCAGACCTTGACCGCGCGTCGCTGGCCACCCGGTCCGCCGATGCGGATGCCCTCAGGGTTGTAGCCGCCGTGCCCGAACGGCGAGGTGCCGCCCGTGCCGATCCACTTGTTGCCGCCCTCGTGCCGGCCCTTCTGCTCCTCGAGCCGCTGCTTGAGCGTCTCCATGAGCTTGTCCCAGCCGCCAAGCGCCTCGATCTGCGCCATTTCCTCAGGCGTGAAGTGCCGCTGGGTCATGAGCTTGAGCCAGTCGGTCGGCAACTCCTTCTGCAGCAGTTCGAACGCCTGCTCGATGCCCTTGAAGTGCTTGGCGAACGCACGGTCGAAGCGGTCGAAGTGCTTCTCGTCCTTGACGAGCGTCGCGCGCGCGAGGAAATAGAAGTCGTCGACGCTGTACTCGGCGACGCGTGCCTGCAGCGCCTCGAGCAGCGTCAGGTACTCGGTCACCGACGCGGGCACGCCCGCTTCGCGCACCGTGTAAAAGAACCGCGTCAGCATGGCCGCGGCCCCTGCGTCACTGCCGCGACTGCTGTCGCCGCTGCAGGAAGATCAGCTGCTCGAACAGGTGCACGTCCTGCTCGTTCTTGAGCAGCGCGCCGTACAACGGCGGCAGGCTCTTGCGCGGGTCGTCGGTGCGCAGCGCCTCCGGCGGGACGTCCTCGGCGAGCAGCAGCTTGAGCCAGTCGAGCAGCTCGGAGGTCGACGGCTTTTTCTTGAGCCCCGGCACTTCGCGCAGCTTGTAGAACGCGTTTAGCGCTTCCGACAGCAGTTCGCGCTTGAGCTCGGGGTAGTGCACGCCGACGATCCGCGTCATCGTCTCGGCGTCCGGGAAACGAATGAAGTGGAAAAAGCAGCGGCGCAGGAACGCGTCCGGCAGCTCCTTCTCGTTGTTGCTCGTGATGATCACGATCGGCCGGTGCGTGGCCTGCACGAGCTCGCGCGTCTCGTGCACGAAGAACTCCATGCGGTCGAGCTCGAGCAGCAGGTCGTTCGGGAACTCGATGTCGGCCTTGTCGATCTCGTCGATCAGCAGCACCGCCTGCCGTTCGCTCGCGAACGCCTCCCACAGGCGTCCCGGGATGATGTAGTTGCGGATGTCGTGGACTTTGGCCTCGCCGAGCTGCGAGTCGCGCAGGCGCGAGACGGCGTCGTACTCATACAGCCCGTGCTGGGCCTTGGTGGTCGACTTGACGTGCCAGCGGTGCAGCGGCTTGTCGAGCGCGCGGGCGATTTCTTCGGCGAGCTGCGTCTTGCCGGTGCCGGGCTCGCCCTTGACCAGCAACGGCCGGGCGAGCGTCACGGCGGCGTTGACCGCCATCATCAGGTCTTCGGTCGCGACGTAGCGGTCGGTGCCCTGGAACTTGCTGGTCTGGTTCACGCGCGGCGGTCCCTCGAGCGGCGCGGACGGCCGCTGCATGGAACCGATTCTAACGAAAGCGGGCGCCGCCGCCCGCAAGGGCAACGGCGCCCGACCGTGTTGCACCGGTGGCGGACCGGCCGGCCGGCGCGAGGCCAGCCGGTCGATCGACCGGTTCGTTCAGCTCAGTACTTGTAGCGCAGGCCGAGGTAGTACTGGCGTCCGGTGTGGTGGTAGTAGGACAGCGCGTCCAGGCTCGAATCGACCCACTGGTCCTGGAACTCGTCCGTCAGGTTCAGCGCCTCGAACGTGAACTGCAGGTTGTCGTTGAAGGTCCAGGTCGCCGAGAAGTCGAGGTTGAACGTCTCCGCCGTGCCTTCGACATCCGCGCCGTTGCGGCCCGGAACGGTCGTCAGGTACTCGTCGCGGTAGGCACCCGACAGGCGGGTGCTGAAACGGTCGTCCTCGTAATAGAGGGTCGCGTTCCAGGCGTTCTGCGACAGGCCGACCAGGTCCGTGCTGATGACCGTCGCGCCCAGCGCGTCGACGTAGTCGACCTCGGACTCCACGCGGGTGTAGTTCAGCAGCATGCCGAAGTTCGATGCGAACCCGGGCAGGAACGAGAACGGCTGCTGGTAGCTCACCTCGAGGCCCTTCAGGTCACCGCCCGGGGTGTTGAGCGGCACCGAGAAGATCCAGTCGGCATCCGGCGAGCAGCCGGCGACGTTTCCGCATGCGGCGATCGCAAGCTCGTCGGGCAGCCCGTAGGGATTGCCGGTGAACGGCCGCGTGTCCCGCGTCGTGCTGATGAAGGAGCCGATGTCCTTGTAGAACAGCGCGAGCGACAGCATGGCCTCTTCCGCGAAATACCATTCTGCGGAGAGGTCGTAGGCGTCGGCCTCGAACGGCTCGAGCGCCGGGTTGCCGGCCGTCACGGTGCGGTTGTTGCCCGAGACGCTGATCGTCGTCGACGGCGCCAGGTTGCCGAGGATCGGGCGCGTCATGACGCGCGCGGCGGAAGCGCGCAGCAGCAGGTCTTCACTGAGTTCCGCCACGATGTTGAACGACGGCAACGTGCTGTCGTAGTCGTGGTTCGCCGTGATCTTGACCGCCTGGTTGCCGACGTAGGTGTAACCCGTCGACGTGAGGTCAGTCTGCACATAACGGGCGCCGACGTTGCCGCGGAACGGCACGCTGCCGATGTCGAAACCGAAGTCGAACTGCAGGTAGAAGCCCGTGTCGTCTTCCTTGACCGCCTGGTTGTTGCCCAGCGACGGCTCGGCGCCCAGCGGGAACAGGCTTTCGTCGTACAGGCCCAGCAGGCCGCCCGCGTAGCGCACGTCGGGGACGAGCCAGCGCAGGGTCGTGCCGTTCGGCGCGCCGAGGCCGCTCAGCTGCGCAATCGTGGCGTAGTCGCCGACCGGGATGCCGGCGACGGAGCCCGGAATCACGGCTTCCTGGTTCGAGGTCGTGCCGTTGGAACGACGCAGCTCGGTCGTTTCGAACTCGTACTTCTTGATCTGCAGGCCGCCCTTGATCGCCATGCGGTCGGTGAAGTCGTACGAAACGTTGACCTCGCCGGTGTCGAAGCTGTTGTCGGCGGTCTGCGGTCGCAGTCGGATCTGCGAGAGCTTCCAGGTCGAGGCCGCCGTGACGTCGGTGGTGCCGTAATTGATGTACGGCAGCCGGCTGTTGCCGCCGCGGTAATCGTAGGTGTAGCCGTCGACGTCCAGCGCATCGAACAGCAGCGTGGTCTGGACCGGGTTGTCGTGCTCGGACTTCGACGTGCCGACGAGGCCGTGCACCTTGAAACCATCGCCGAAGTCGTGCTTGCCTTCGAGCGTGAACTGCTTGAACTCGGTGGTCAGTTCGTCATAGCGCTGCTCGGAACGGATGTCGACGTCGTCGAACACACCGTAAACCAGCTGCTTCTTGCCGTTCTTGACCTGGATCTCCGCTTCACGGACGTCGACATTGCCGATTCCGCTGCCCCCCGAGGCGCTGAACACCGGCGCCTGCAGGAACATCTCGTAACGCTTGCCGTCCAGCTTCGAGTAGAGCACGTCGAAGTTGATTTCGGACGCATCGGACGGCGCAAACTGCAGCGAGGCCGTGACGCCGAGGCGTTCCTGCTCGTTCTCGTAATGGTCGTAGCGAGGGATGCGCGGGCGGTAGGCCTCGTTGATGTCGGCGAGCGTCGCTGCCGACGAGTATCCGGGCGCCAGCCCACCAAAGTTGTTCGAGCCACCGCCGGTCTGCCAGCGCACCGTGCTTGCGCCGTCGTCGCTGAGCTTGCGTTCGGTGTACGCAACCGAAACGAGCGCGCCGAGCTTGCCATCCGCGAAGACGTTGCTCATCAGCATCGTCGCGCGCGGATCGAACTCCTCGTTCAGGTCGTTGTAGCCACCCTGGACGCTGGTCACGAACGTGGCGCCGGAGAAGTCGAACGGACGCGACGCGCGCAGGTCGACCGTGGCGCCAAGCGAGCCTTCCTCGGTTTCGGCCGAGGCCGTCTTGCGCACGGCGAGTTCGCTGAACAGCTCGGACGCGAACACGTTGAAATCGAACGAGCGGCTGCGGTTGGTGCCGCCGGTCGCGTCGGTGCCGCCCGCGGTGCTCAGCGCTTCCATGCCGTTGATGCGCACTCGCGTGAACTGCGGGCCGAGGCCGCGTACGGTGATCTGGCGGCCTTCGCCGGCGTCGCGCGCGATCGAGACGCCGGGGATGCGCTGCAGCGACTCGGCCAGGTTCATGTCGGGGAAGTCGGCGATGTCTTCGGCAAGGATCGCGTCGATGGCGACCGCCGAGTCGCGCTTGATCGAGAGAGACTGTTCCAGCGAAGCGCGGAAACCGGTGACAACGATTTCCTCGAGCTCACCCTCGGCGGCGTCCTGCGCCAGCGCTGGCTGCGCGGCGGCGGCGGTGAGAGCCAGTGCGATCGCCTGCGCGACCAACGAGCGTCTCCGAGTGTGATGACGATGCTGCTCAAGCATGGCGATCCCCCAAATTTTGCTTAGCCAGAAATCTCAGGCCGGCATGACACCGGTGACATCACAATCCAGTATCTGGCGATCGAGTTCGCGACGCAAGCGTAGATTCACGGGCTCCCCGGATCCCCCCATTATGGTCAGCCGATGTCGAGCGTTGCCCGCAGCGTGAGCGGTCGGCCAGTCGGGACTTGCACGGGCGTGCGGCCCGGGAACGCGCAGTTCTGCATGCTGGGCTCCTGCCGTAGCACCCAATGCACCCAGGGTTTCCCATCGACCTCGCAGGCAACCTGGATCGCGTCGGGCCAGGGCGGCGCGAGCGTTGGCCATCGGAAAGCCACCGTCTTTCCCGCCTCCATGCCGGCCAGCGTCGCCTGGATCGGGCGCCCGTCGGCTTCCAGTTGCACGCCGGTCGCGTGCGCAAAGCGAAACGACAATCCGCCATAACCCTTGTCGTCGTCGGTGCCCGCGAGCTGGACGCCATCCAGCAGCGCGCGCAGCCGCACCTCGATCTCGAGCCTGCGACGGCCGTCGATCGTCGGGTAGGCACGAATCGTGCTTGTTTCCTCGACGATCGCGCGTTCGACCGCGCCGACCGGAGCACGCCAGACCGTGCGCACGTCGAGTTGCGCCGATCCATCGGGCCACGTCCGCGTGACGGGCTCGGCGACATCCAGCACGAGTCGATCGCCGACCCAGCCGTCGGCGACGCGCACGCCGTCGACGAGCACGCGGCGCCAGGCCCAGTAGAGGCCACGCTGGTGAATGTGGTCGGCGGGTGCGTCCTCGGTGAGCACGGCACCGGCGACCGAATACAACGGATGGATGTAGTTCACGCGCCACGGCTCGCGCCCGGCCTCGGCGCGAGTGCGGTAGAACAGCACCGGTCGGCCCGCCTCCTCGAAGGTGACACCGTCAGTGCCCGTACTGATGGAGACACGTTGTGAAGGTGCGGTCGATGTCGCGCAACCCGCGACGAAGGCGAGGAGCGCCAGCACACCCACGCGTCGCGGACCGCGACGGCCCATCGTCGCCCGGGGCGACGAAAATAGCCCTAGTGACACCGGTGCCATATTGCGGCAGGCTAACACAACACCTGCCCGGTGGAAGCCGGGCCGACACATGCTTGCCGGGGGAGGTTCCCAGTGCCCGCCAAAGACCGCATGGCCGTGCTTGCCGCGATGATGGATCAGGCGATCATCCCGGTGTTCTACGACCCGGACCTCGAGGTCTGCCGCAACGTCATCCAGGCCTGCGCCAATGGCGGCGCCAAGTGCGTCGAATTCACCAACCGCGGTGACTTCGCCGCGAGCGTGTTCCTCGACCTGGCTCGGCACTTCGCCGTCGCGGATCCGTCCGTGATCCTCGGCGTCGGCTCGGTCGTCGACGCGCCCACCGCCGGCCTCTACGTCGCGAACGGCGCGAAGTTCGTCGTCGGCCCGCTGCTCAACGCCGAGGTCGCCCGCTTCTGCAACCGCCGCGGCATCCCTTACAGCCCCGGCTGCGGCTCGGCGACCGAGATCGGCGACGCACAGGAGCTCGGCTGCGAAATCGTCAAGGTGTTTCCGGGCGCCTCGGTCGGCGGTCCCGACTTCGTGCGCAGCGTCATGGGCCCGATGCCGTGGACGCGCATCATGCCGACCGGCGGCGTCGAGCCGACTGAAGGCTCGCTGCGGCAGTGGTTCGGCGCGGGCATCGTCGCCTGCGGCGTCGGCAGCAACCTGATCACCAAGGACCTGCTGCGTGCCAAGGATTACGCGGGCATCGAAACGAAGGTCCGCGAGGCGATCGAGCTCGGCCGGCGTATTCGCCGCGAGCTCGGCCGCTGATCCGGCTCGTCTCCACCAGAACATCACGTCGACCAGGACGGAAACATACATGGCGGAATTGAAGGTCAAGCCGGCGACCGAAGCTCGCTGGGACTGTGTCTCGTTTGGCGAAGTCATGCTGCGGTTCGACCCGGGCTTCGGTCGCGTGCGCAACGCCCGCAGCTTCCAGGTCTGGGAAGGCGGCGGCGAATACAACGTCGCGCGCGCGATGCGCAAATGCTGGGGCAAGCGTGCCGCGGTCGTGACGGCGCTGCCGAAGAACGACCTCGGCTGGCTGGTCGAGGACCTGATCATGCAGGGCGGCGTCGACCAGTCGCACGTGATCTGGCGCGACTTCGACGGCCTCGGCCGCAACACGCGTGTCGGCCTCAACTTCACCGAAAAGGGTTTTGGCATCCGCCCGGCGCTCGGCTGCTCCGACCGTGGCCACTCGGCCGCGTCGCAGATACGCCCCGGTGAAGTGAACTGGGACAAGGTGTTCGGCGAGGAAGGCGTGCGCTGGTTCCACACCGGCGGCATCTTCGCGGCACTCGCATCGAACACGGCCGAGGCCGTGATCGAAGCCGTGCAGGCCGCGAAGAAGTACGGCACGGTCGTCGCCTACGACCTGAACTACCGCGGCTCGCTCTGGAAGAGCCAGGGCGGCAAGGACGCGGCGCGACGCGTCAACCGCGAGATCGCGAAGCACGTCGACGTGATGATCGGCAACGAGGAAGACTTCACCGCCTGTCTCGGCTTCGAGGTCGAGGGCGCCGACGAGCACCTGACCAACATCGAGACCGACAACTTCAAGCGCATGATCGAGACGGCCGTGCGCGAGTTCCCGAACTTCAAGGTCGCCGCGACGACGCTGCGCAACGCGAAGACGGCAAGCTTCAACGACTGGTCGGCGATCCTCTGGCACGACGGCCAGATCCACGAATCGGTCAAGCGCGAGAACCTCGAGATCTACGACCGCGTCGGCGGCGGCGACGGCTTCGCGTCAGGACTCGCCTATGCGTTCCTCGAGGGCAAGGGCGCACAGGCCGCCGTCGAGTACGGCGCTGCGCACGGTGCGCTCGCGATGACCACGCCGGGCGACACCTCGATGGTGCGCGTCGAGGAAGTCGAGGCCGCGATGGCCGGCAAGGGCGCGCGCGTCATTCGCTGAGCGCGGCGCCCGATGGCTCGCCTGACGCGTCGTCGCGCGCTGCAGTCGCTGCTCGCCGGCGGCGCTGCGGTCTCGCTTGGCGAAGCCGGCATCGCTGCGGCGCGGCGGTACGTGTCCGGCACGGGCCATGCCCGCTTTCGCAACCTCACCTACATTGCCGCATGACGGACATCACCACCGACCAGTCGCTGCTCTCACGTCGTGCCGCGTTGCTCGGCGGTGTCGTTCTCGCGGCGGGCGCCGCCGCACCGGCCACCGCGTCACGGGCAACCGCGCAGGCTGAGCGCGCCAACACAGCGAACACGTTCAAGGTGCTCGAGCCGATCGAACTCTGGAGCGACGCACCGCCCGGCGGCGAGCAGGTCACGGTAAGCGAGGAAGTGGTCGAACGTCCGCACCCGCAAGGACTGCGCGACCGCGTTGCACGAAGCGTGCGCCGCCCGTCGCTGACACCGTACCTGCCGGCGGGCACGCCGCGTGCAGCCATCGTCGTGATCCCGGGCGGCGGCTACAAGCACGTCGTGATCGA
>DATMIB010000019.1:0-5657 GCA_035554635.1 Steroidobacteraceae bacterium
GATGCTGACGGGCGAGAAGCCCTACCATGCCGAGTCGCCGCTCGCGGTGATCTACAAGCACGCCAACGCGCCGATCCCACGGTTGCCGGGCGATCTCGCGCCGTTGCAGGGGCTGCTCGACGGACTGCTCGCGAAAAGACGCGAGGATCGCCTGCCGTCGGCTGCCGCTGTCGTTGCAACGATCGACCAGCTACTCCACCTCTCCCGTGCGCGGGAGCGGTCGGTGCGCAGCGCCGGGTGAGGGATCTTCACCTCTCCCGTGAGCGGGAGAGGTCGCGCGGAGCGCGGGTGAGGGCGGCAGGGTGAGCGCAGATCAACAATGACCCACGACATCCTTCAATCCACCACCGACCCGCGCTGGTACGAGCTCGCCGTCGAGCGCTGGCACGAGCTGCTGCTCGACCACGCCAACTGCGAAAAGAAGGCGGCCTCGACCGCGCTCTCGCTGATGTTTGCGTATCCCGAGGACATGGAGCTGGCCGACCGCATGTCGCGTCTCGCGCGCGAGGAACTGCGTCACTTCGAGCTCGTGCAGCAGCAACTCGTGGCGCTCGCCGTGCCGTTTCGTCGCCTGAGCCCCTCGCGGTATGCGGAAGGCCTGCGCAAGGCCCTCAGGCGCACGGAAACGGAGCGTCGCGTCGACCTGCTGCTGCTCGGCGCGCTGATCGAGGCACGTTCGCACGAACGGTTCCTCGGGCTGATCTCACGACTGGGCGACCCGCTCGGGCCGTTCTACGCCTCGCTGGCCGCGGCCGAATCACGGCACGCGAGCCTCTACCTGCGACTCGCCGAGCGGCGAGGCGAGGGCGTGCGTGACCGGCTCGCGGAACTCGCGGTGGTCGAGGCCGAGCTCGCCGTCGCGCCGGACCCGGAGTTCCGGTTCCACTCGGGCACGCCGGAAGGAAGAGTCTAGAGACCAGAGTACAGAGTCTAGTCGGAGGCGGAGCCCCCACCCGCGCATTGCGCGACATCTCGCGCGTGCGAGAGAGGTTGAGCGCTTCCGACTGAACTCTAGACTCCAGACTCCGTACCCTGGTCGCTTGCGCGCGCGAGCGCCCGCAGCTCGACCCCGTCGTCGCGCCACTCGAGCACGCTGCCCTGCGTATACCAGTCGCCAAGCACGATGCGGCGAGCAGGGGCGCCGTCGAGCTCGAACTCGTGAATCGCCGGTCGATGCGTGTGGCCGTGCACGAGCGTACGCACCTGGGCGGCACGCATCGTCGCGGCCACGGCCGCCGGGGTCACGTCCATGATCTCCGCCGCCGTGGCGCCGACGTGCATGCGACTTCCGGCGCGCAGCTTGCGTCCGAGCCGACGACGCGCGGCGAGCGGCAGGTGGCGCACGATGAAGCTCACGAGCGGGTTGCGCAGGATCCGACGCAGGCGCTGGTAACTGGTGTCGGCCGTGCAGAGCACGTCGCCGTGCATGAGCAGCACGCGCTCGCCGTGCAGGTCGACGATCGTGCCGTCCGCGAGCAGCGTGCAGCCGCTTTCCGCTGCAAAGCGCGGGCCGACCAGGAAGTCGCGGTTGCCGTGGATGAAGTACACCGGCACGCCGCTGTCGGTGAGGCCACGCAAGGCTGCGACGATGGCGCGGCCGGCCGGTTCGGGGTCGTCGTCGCCGAGCCACGCCTCGAACAGGTCACCGAGGATGTAGAGCGCGCGGGCCTGGCGGGCGTCGGTGGCGAGGAACGCCAGGAACTGCCCGGCAATTGCCGGCGCCGACGCGTCCAGGTGCAGGTCGGCGATCAGCAGGGTCTTGTCGCGCGTCGTGGTCATCTACTTCGCCGGTGCCGGGACAACCGCGGCGGCCGGGCCGACGATCTCGGCGGACTCGATCACGATCGGCTCGAGCGGTGCGTCGTCTTCGAACGGGCCTTTCGCGCCCGTCGGGACGCTCGCGATGCGCTGGATCACGTCCATGCCCTCGGTCACACGGCCGAAGACCGCGTAGCCCCAGCGTGACGGGCCCGGGTCCAGTGAGAGGTTGTCGACCAGGTTGACGTAAAACTGCGAGGTCGCGCTGTGCGGGTCGTCGGTGCGCGCCATCGCGACCGTGCCGCGACGGTTGCTGAGCCCGTTGCCGGATTCGTTGAAGACGGCGGGGCGGGTCGGCTTTTCGGTGCCGTCCGCGGTGTAACCGCCGGCCTGCGCGACGAAGTTGCCGATCACGCGGTGGAAAATCGTGCCGGCGTAGTGACCGTCCCGGACGTACTGCGTGAAGTTGGCGACGGTGAGAGGTGCACGGGCGCCGTCGAGTTCCAGCGTGAACGCGCCGAGCGTCGTCGTGAACCTGACCTGCACCGGGCCTGCGGTGGTCGACGCCGGCGTCCCCTGGGCCCAGGCCGCCCCGGCGCAATGCAGCAGCGTGACGAGGCCAATCCCAAGCCTGCGGGCCATCCACGATTCCGGCGTGTGCTTCATGCGGTCCAACCCTTGCGCCTATGCGAGCCGCCGATGGTAAGCGGGCCGCGCGTCGCGGGCCAGCGCGCGAGGCGGCCGGCGGGTCGTATCCGGTAAGATGTGCGGATGTCCAAAGGCCCCCACGTCACGCGTTTTGCGCCGAGTCCCACCGGCGCACTGCACCTCGGCAATGCGCGCACGGCGTTGTTCAGCTGGCTCGCGGCACGTGCGTCCGGCGGGCGCTTCGTGCTGCGCGTCGAAGACACCGATGCCGAGCGCAGCCAGGACGTGCTGCTGCAGAAGCAACTCGCCGAATTGCGCTGGCTCGGCCTGAATTGGGACGAAGGCCCCGACGTCGGCGGACCCTCGGGGCCGTACCGCCAGAGTGAGCGTGCGGGCATCTACGCCGAGGCACTCGAGACCCTGGCCGCGCGCGGGTTGGTGTACCCCTGTTTCTGCACACCCGAGGAACTCGAGTTCTCGCGCAAGGCACAACTCGCGGCCGGGCGCCCGCCACGCTATGCGCGCACCTGCACCAAGCTGGGCGCGGACGAGGTGGCACGCCGACTCGCCGCCGGCCAGAAACCCGCGTTGCGGTTCCGCGTGCCGGACCACCACGTCGTCGAGTTCGTCGACCACGTGCACGGGCCGCAGCGGTTCCAGAGCGACGACATCGGCGACTTCATCGTGCGTCGCGCCGACGGCAGCGTCTCGTTCTTCCTCGGCAACGCGCTCGACGACTCGGCGATGGGCATCACGCTCGTGGTCCGCGGCGACGATCACCTTGCCAACACACCGCGCCAGCTGTTGATGCTCGAGGCGCTCGGCATGCGCCTGCCCGAGTACGCGCACCTGCCGCTCGTGCTCGCTGAAAATGGTGCGCCGCTGTCCAAGCGCGAAGGCGCCGCAAGCCTGTCGGACCTGCATGCGCGTGGCTACCTGCCCGGCGCCGTCTGCAACTACCTGGCGCGGCTCGGGCACTCGTGCGGGCACGACGGCTGGCTGTCGCTCGAAGAACTGCCGCGGCACTTCGACATCGCGCGCACGAGCCACTCGGCCGCGCGGTTCGACGAGGCCCAGTTGCGCCACTGGCAGCGCGAAGCCGTCGTGCACGCTTCGGAGCCGGAGCTCGAAGGCTGGCTCGGCGCGCGGCTCGACCCCTTGGGGCAGGGCCCGCAGCGAGAGGCGTTCGTGCAGGCCGTGCGCGGCAACGTGCTGTTCCCCGGCGACGTCGACGAGCTGGTCGCGATCGTCACGCGCGACCAGGTGGACGTCTCGGCCGAGGCCGAAGGGCAGATTGCCGAGGCCGGCGCCGACTACTTCGCGCAGGCCCGCTCGCTGTTCGAGACGATGCCCGGCGACTTCAAGGCCTGGACGCGCGCGATCGGCGTGGCCACGGGCCGCAAGGGCGCGAAGCTCTTCATGCCGCTGCGCTCGGCCCTCACGGGCAGCACGCACGGCCCCGAGCTTGCGCCGCTCGTGACGCTGATGGGGCCGGCGCGTGCGCTCGCGCGGCTCGCGGATGCGCAGACGCGCGCGGCGCGACCCTGATCGCGCCGGCGTACCCCAGGAACATTCCCCAGATCCCGCGATCGACGACGACACCTCCCATGCTGCAGATCTTCAATTCGCTGACCGGACGCAAGGAAACCTTCACCCCGCTCGAGCCGGGCAAGGTCCGCATGTACGTCTGCGGCATCACGGTCTACGACTACTGCCACCTCGGCCACGCCCGCATGCTGATCGTGTTCGACGTCGTGCGCCGGCACCTGCAGGCGTCGGGCTATGACGTCACTTTCGTCCGCAACATCACGGACATCGACGACAAGATCATCCAGCGCGCGCAGCAGAACGGCGAGCCGATGCAGGCGCTCACCGAGCGCTTCATCCGCGCCTACCACGAGGATTGCGCGGCGCTCGGCGTCGGCCTGGGCGACCAGGAGCCGCGCGCGACCGAGTTCGTCGCGCAGATCGTCGCGATGGTGCAGACGCTGGTCGACAAGGGTTATGCCTACGCGGCGGCCAATGGCGACGTGTACTACGCCGTCGCGAAGTTCGCGCCGTACGGCAAGCTGTCCGGCAAGCGGCTCGCCGACCTGCGCGCCGGCGCGCGCATCGAGGTCGACGAGGCCAAGCGCGACCCGCTCGACTTCGTGCTGTGGAAGGCGGCGAAGCCCGGTGAGCCCTCGTGGGAGTCGCCGTGGGGCGCGGGGCGCCCCGGCTGGCACATCGAGTGCTCGGCGATGTCGGTCGAACTGCTCGGCCCGCATTTCGACATCCACGGCGGTGGCATGGACCTCAAGTTCCCGCACCACGAGAACGAGATCGCGCAGACCTGCGCGGCGTGCGACTCGCCGTTCGTGAACCTGTGGATGCACAACGGCTTCGTGCGCGTCGACGACGAGAAGATGTCGAAGTCGCTCGGCAACTTCTTCACCGTGCGCGAGGTGCTCGAGTGGGTGCGCGACCCCGAGGTCGTGCGCTACTTCATCGTCAACAGCCAGTACCGCGGGCCGATCAATTACACGCCGGACAGCCTTGCGCAGGCGGACGCGGCGCTGCGCGGGCTCTATGTGGCACTGCGTGGCGTGACGCCAGCCGAGTCGGCCCCGAAAACCGCGGCGACCGAGCGCTTTGAAGCCGCCATGGACGACGACTTCAACACGCCGATGGCCGTCGCGGAACTGCAGGCACTCGCACGCGAGATCAACACGGCCAAGGCCACGGGTGATCTCGTGAAGGCAGGGCAGGGCGCGGCGGAACTCAGGGCGCTCGGTGCGCGGCTCGGAGTGCTCGGGCTCGACCCCGAAGTGTTCCTGCGCAAGGTGGCCGCGAAGAAAGCCGCCGCGACGCCTGAGCCGGCCGTGCTCGAGATGAAGGGCGGAGAGGCCGCGTTCGTCGTGTCGGAAGGCGTGGCGCTCGGCGACGCCGACATCGACCGGCTGATCGACGAGCGCGCTGCGGCGCGCAAAGCGAAAGACTTCAAGGAATCCGACCGTATCCGCGACTTGCTCGCCGCGAACGGCATCGTGCTCGAGGACATGCCGGGCGGGAAGACGCTCTGGCGTCGAGGCTGACACGACACGACACCAGTGGTCGGGGCGCCGTTCGCCCGGGCGCCCCGACACGACGCGTTCGTCCCCGCGCGTCGGCGACTACTTCTTGAGCGCCGTTTCCTGGTAGTTCGCGCAGCGCCATTTGCCGCCCTGCCGCAGGTACACGGCCGTGACGAAGGCTTTGGGTGCCAGCTTGCC
>DATMIB010000020.1:0-31401 GCA_035554635.1 Steroidobacteraceae bacterium
TTCGTTCGAATACGCGGACAGCCCGAGTTCCGGGAACACGCCGAAGACGGCGAGTTCGCCCGCCGCCTGGCGCGCAATCTCGATCGTCGCGGCGAGGTTGGCGACCGGCGAGGCGACCTCGACGCGCGGCGTGCCCACGGCAAGGCGCACGAAGCCGTGCCGATACAGCGAGTGGAACGGGGCTTCGGCAGCGTGCGGCGGCCGCAGGTGGCGCGTTTCTAGGGTAGGCGGCATGGGGCTGTCTGGCTCTCGGGACGGAGTTTCGGCCCGGCCTGCGAGACGGGCAATAGCGGAATTGAGATCCCGGTCACGTCGGCTGCCGGGCCGCTCCGGTTAAGGTCGACCCCAAACAACAAGGATGCGTGTGTGGCTTCATCGTTCCTCCGCCGTGCCAAGGACCTGCTGGGCCTGCAGACGCAGCCCGCGAAGGTCGCCGACTCGATCCTGCCGGCATCGAAAAAGCCGCCGGCGAGCTGGCACGCCGTGACGATCGTTGCCGGACCGCGCTGCTGCACGGCGGCGCGGCAGCTCGAAGGCAAGAGGTTCCTGTCGAAGGAAGCGCCGCCGCTGCCGTTGCAGGACTGTGGCCGCACGGATTGCACGTGCCGCTATCAGCATCACGACGACCGTCGCAAGGGGCCGCGCCGGGCACGCGAACTCGGGGTCGCCGTCGACGGCTGGGTCGAAGAGGAACGCCGCGAACCCGTGCGCGGCCGACGCAAGACCGACGCCCGCTGAGCGGCTCGCTCACGCGACAGCGCTCAACGTCCGACCGCCGCGTCACCCACGAACGGGTTCGTCCGGCGTTCCTGGCCGAACGTGGACGTCGGGCCATGGCCCGGCACGAAACGCACGTCGTCGCCGAGCGGGAAGAGCTTGCCGCGGATCGACTCGATCAGCGTCGCATGGTCGCCGCCCGGGAAGTCGGTGCGACCGATCGAGCCCTCGAACAGCACGTCGCCCACGAACGCGAGCCGGTCGGCCGGCGAGTAGAACACGACGTGTCCCGGCGTGTGGCCCGGGCAATGACGCACCTGGAGTTCGACGTTGCCGACCTGTACGCGGTCCCCTTCGGTCAGCCACCGGTCGGGCTCGAACGCCTCGGCGGCCGCGAAACCGAACATGCGCGCCTGGTCCGGCAGGCCTTCGATCCAGAACCGGTCGCCCTCGTGCGGCCCGACGATCGGCAGCCCCTCGCGTCGCGCGAGCTCGGCGGTCGCGCCCGCGTGGTCGATGTGCGCGTGTGTCAGGAGGATCTTGGTGAGCTTGACGCCGTGCTTGCGCACCTCGGCGAGGATGCGGTCGAGGTCGCCGCCCGGATCGATCACGGCGCCTTCGAGCGTATCGGGACACCAGACGAGCGAACAGTTCTGCGCGAACGCCGTGACTGGGATCACCACGGCGCGCATCAGTGCACTTCCTCGACGCCTTGCGTGGCCGACGTGAGCGTCCCGGGCGCGCCGCTGCGCACGCCGCCCATCAGCGCGATGCGCATGCCTTCCTCGACCGTGAGCGACGTCGGCTCGACCGCCTCGCGCGGCAGGAACAGCGTGTAGCCGCCGACCATGTAGCTCATCGGCAGGTACACCGCGATCGTCGCCTCGGTGCCGGCGTCGCGACGCAGCATGTCGCCCGACTCCGCCGTGACGAAGCCGATCACCTTGCCCGGCCCGAACTGCACGAGCACGACGCGCTGCATGTCGCTGCCTTGCCCGGACGACGGGAAGAAGCGCATGAAGTCGCGGATCGCGAGATAGATGGTCTTCACGACCGGGATGCGCGCGATGATCCTGTCGGAGAGCCGCAGTGCGCGGCTGACCACGTATGCGTTGACGGCCAGGCCGACGAAATACAGCAGCAGCAGGCCCGCGAGCAGGCCGAGGCCCGGCCGATAGTAGCCCGCGGGCAGAACGAGGCGCAGCACCGTCGAGAACAGGTTCTCCGCGCTGACGGCAAGCCAGTAGACGACGTAGACGGTGAGGCCGAGGGGCAGGACGGCGACGAGCCCCTTGAGGACGGTGTTCCAGATCTTGCGCATGCGTGGGAAGGCTCGGAGAAGGCCCTGAGTATAGCGTCCGCACCGCAGTCGCATCGCTTATGATGCGGCGCCCGACGAACTTGCGATCGATGCGCCACTTCGCCGTTTCACGCCGCCTGTCCGCGTTGCTGTTCGCCTTGATGCTGGCCACCGTTGCCGGCACGGTCGTGGCGCGCGACAAGCCGTACCTGCCGCCCGAAGTCGAACAGGCGCTCGCCCGGCGCAAGATTCCCGCCGCGAGCCTGAGCGTGTACGTGCGCGAGGTCGACCGCGAGGAGCCGCTCGTCAGCTTCAACTCGACGGTGCCGCGCAATCCCGCCTCGACGATGAAGGTGCTGACGACGTTCGCGGCGCTGGACCGGCTCGGCCCGGCCTACACGTGGCGCACGCGCGCCTACGGCACGGGCCCCGTGCGTGACCAGGTGCTCGAGGGCAACCTCGTGCTCGTCGGTGGCGGCGATCCGTTCCTGACGGCCGAACGGTACTGGAGCTTCGTCGCGGGACTGCGCCAGGCCGGCGTGCAGCGCATCGCCGGCGACGTCGTCATCGACAACACGTACTTCGCGCCGCAGGGCGACGATCGCGGCCTGTTCGACAACAAGCCGTTCAACACCTACAACGTGCTGCCGGACGCATTGCTGGTCAATTTCCAGACCGTGACGATCAGCGCCGTGCCGGACGCCGCCACGCGCACGCTGCGTGCAAGCGCCAACCCCTGGCCGTCGAACCTCGCGCTCGACACCCGGGTTCGCGTCGATCCGGGGCCGTGCCGGCGCGGCTCGGGCGGCATCTCGCTCGCGATGCCGGACGGTGCGCTCGGTAACCGCATCGCGCTCGCCGGCAACTATGCCGCGGGATGCGGGCAATTCTCGACCACGCGTGCGGTCATGAAGGCGCCCGACTACGCCTATGGCCTGTTCCGGACGCTGTGGCAGCAGGCCGGCGGCACGATCGACGGCGGCATGCGTCTCGGCACGCTGCCGCTCGATGCCAGGCTGCTCTACACGCAGGAGTCGCTGACGCTTGCCGAGGTGATCCGGCTGGTCAACAAGTACTCGAGCAACTCGATGGCGCGCGCCGTGTACCTGACGCTGGCCGCGGAGAAATACCCGGGACAGCCCGCGACGACCGTAGCCGCGCGCCAGGGCATCGACGACTTCCTCGCCGCGCACGGCATCGCGCTGCCGGAGCTCGTGCTCGAAAACGGTTCGGGGCTGTCGCGCAACGAGCGCATCAGTGCGGCCGGCCTCGCGGACGTGCTTGCCACGGCCTGGAAGAGTCAGTACATGCCCGAGTTCGCGGCCTCGCTGCCGCTTTCCGCCACCGACGGCACGCTCAAGCGCCGCTTCCGGGCGCCGGAAATGCAGGGCCGCCTGCGCATGAAGACTGGCACGCTCACCGACGTGACCTCGCTGGCGGGCTACGTCACGGCGGCGAGCGGCAAGACGTTCGTGACGGTCGTGATCCTCAACCACCCGCAGGCCTCCGCCGGTGCCGGCGAAGCGATCCAGACCGCAGTGGTCGAGTGGGTGTTCGGCCAGTAAGGTCGCGGGGCTGCCGGCGTCGTCGTCATCCTTTGGTCGAATGCGGGCGGAGGCCTCCGGCGGTCGCCGGTATACTCGACGGGCCCGAACCGGGGGAAACCGAGCGTCGTCCGACCATCATGGCCTACGACACGAACAACGTCTTTGCGCGGATCCTGCGTGGCGAGATCCCGGCGCACAAGGTCCACGAGGACGAGCACACGCTCGCCTTCATGGACGTCATGCCCCAGGCCGAAGGCCACACGCTCGTGATCCCGAAGCATGCGGCCGAGAACCTGTTCGACCTGCCGCCCGAGGCGCTCGCGGCAACGATCCTGACGACGCAGCGCGTCGCGCGCGCGGTCAGGAAGGCGTTCGACGCGCCGGGCATCATGATCGCGCAGCTGAACGGCACGGCCGCCGGCCAGAGCGTGTTCCACGTCCATTTCCACATCGTGCCGCGCCGTGCGGGCATCGACCTCAAGTTCCACTCGCGCGACATGGCCGATCACGCGCTGCTTGCGGCGCACGCCGAACGCGTGCGCGCCGCGCTCGAGTAAAGACCCCGGGCCGACGCAGGTCGTTTCCGGGGGAGACCAAGGGAGTCCACCACATGCACAAGCCGCTGTACCCAGTGCCGACCGAGTTCGCCGCACGAGCCCGCTACGGGCGCGCGGACTACGACAAGCTCTACGCCGAATCGGTCGCCGACCCCGAGGCGTTCTGGGGCCGCATGGGGCGGCGCCTCGACTGGGTGCAGCCGTACACCAAGGTCAAGGATGTCAGCTACGACGCGGCCGATTTCCGCATCCGCTGGTTCCACGACGGCAAGTTGAACGTCGCCTGGAACTGTCTCGATCGGCACCTCGCCACGCGCGGCGACAAGACGGCGTTCGTCTACGAAGGCGACGACACGAACGACTCGGCGCGCATCACCTACCGCGAGCTGTACTACCGCGTCTGCAAGCTCGCCAATGCGCTCAAGGCGCTCGGCGTCGGCAAGGGCGACCGTGTCACGATCTACCTGCCGATGATCCCCGAAGCCGCCGTCGCGATGCTCGCGTGCGCGCGCATCGGCGCGATCCACTCGGTCGTCTTCGGCGGCTTCTCGCCCGACTCGCTGGCCGGGCGCATCGCCGACTGCGCGTCGACGATCGTGATCACGGCCGACGAGGGCGTCCGCGGCGGCAAGAAGGTGCCGCTCAAGGCCAACGTCGACCAGGCGCTTTCGTCGCCGGGTACCGAAACGGTCAAGCACGTGCTCGTGGTCAAGCGCACCGGCGCGCCCGTGGCGATGTACGGCCGCGACCAGTGGTATTCGGAGCTCGTCGACGCGCAGTCGACCGACTGCCCGCCCGAGCCGATGGACGCGGAAGACCCGCTGTTCATCCTCTACACCTCCGGTTCGACCGGCAAGCCGAAGGGCGTGCTGCACACGACCGGCGGCTACCTCGTCTACGCGTCGCTGACGCACGAGGCCGTGTTCGACCTGCGCGAGGACGACGTCTACTGGTGCACGGCGGACGTCGGCTGGGTCACCGGCCACAGCTACGTCGTCTACGGGCCGCTCGCGAACGGCGCGACGTCGTTGATCTTCGAGGGCGTGCCGAATTTCCCCGACCCGGGTCGCTTCTGGCAGGTCTGCGACAAGCACCAGGTGACGATCTTCTACACCGCGCCGACCGCGCTGCGGGCGCTGATGCGCGAGGGCGAGGCGCCGGTCAAGAAGCACTCGCGCACGTCGCTGCGGCTGCTGGGTTCTGTCGGCGAGCCGATCAACCCCGAAGCCTGGGAGTGGTATCACCGCGTCGTCGGCGACGGTCGCTGCCCGATCGTCGACACGTGGTGGCAGACCGAGACCGGCGGCATCCTGATCAGCCCGCTGCCGGGCGCGATCGACCAGAAGCCCGGTTCCGCGACGCTGCCGTTCTTCGGCGTACAGCCCGCGATCGTCGACAACGACGGCCAGGTCCTGCAGGGTGCCAGCGAGGGCAACCTCGTGCTGACCGACAGCTGGCCCGGCCAGATGCGCACGGTGTTCGGCGACCACCAGCGGTTCATCGACACGTACTTCCGCGCGTTCCCGGGCCGCTACTTCACCGGCGACGGCGCCAAGCGCGACGAAGACGGCTATTACTGGATCACCGGTCGCGTCGACGACGTGCTCAACGTCGCGGGCCACCGTCTCGGCACGGCCGAGATCGAGAGCGCGCTGGTCGCGCATGCGCTCGTCGCGGAAGCTGCCGTCGTCGGCTGCCCGCACGACATCAAGGGCCAGGGCATCTACGCCTACGTCACGCTCGTGCTCGACGCCGAGCCGACCGAGGCGCTGCGCAAGGAACTGCGCGAGTGGGTGCGGCGCGAAATCGGGCCGATCGCGACACCCGACTACATCCAGTGGGCGCCGGGCCTGCCGAAGACGCGCTCGGGCAAGATCATGCGGCGCATCCTGCGCAAGATCGCCGCGGACGAGGCCGAGCAGCTTGGCGACATCTCGACGCTCGCGGACCCGAGCGTGGTCGCGCAGCTGGTCGACAACCGGATGATCCGCGCCGGCTGAGGCTTCAGCTCTCCCGTGTAAGCACGGGAGAGGTCGACCGCAGGTCGGGTGAGGGGCGTGCAGCGCGGGTTGTCGCCGACGCGTCGTTCGTGTCTTTTCCCCGCGCGATTTGTCGAGCTCCGCCGCTCGAGCGTTTGGCGTGCGGCGGTCACGAGCCGTCAGTCAACTTCGCTGCCACACTCGTCGCGCGCCCGCTCGAGCAAGGTTCGCCGTCCGTCGTGTAGTTCCTCCGCACGACGGACGATGCACGCGAGACCATGCCCGGACGACGCGCGGACCGGCAATCGCTGTTACTTCGCGCGTCGCGCTATACCTCGACGACGCGGACCGTGTAGCCCTCGGCTTCGATCGCCTTCGTCACCGCAACGACGTCCGCTGCGCCCTGCACACGGACCGTCTGCTGCGCGAGATCGACCTCGACCTGCGCCGCAGGGGCGATCTCGTTCACGGCCTGCGTCACCGCACGTACGCAGTGGTTGCAGCTCATTTTCTCGACGTTCAAAAGCATCGTTCGTTCTCCTGATCCTGCGGCCGCCGCGCGACCGACGCTGCACGTTGCGAAGACGTGCCCGGCCCGGGGCGCTGGCCCTGAATGGCAAGGCGCGCAGTGTGGACCTTCCCACCGTAGGAAGGTCAAGACTTGACCTTCCCATCGTGGGAAGGTGCACCATGGCGTCCATGAACGACGTGACCGGCACCGCTCCCACGGCCAGACTGCGATTTGATATCGGCGGCATGACCTGCGCGGCCTGCGTCGGGCGCGTGGAGCGCGCGCTCGGTCGTGTTCCAGGCGTGCACTCGGCCACGGTCAACCTCGCGACGGAACAGGCGACCGTCGAGGCCGAGCCGGCGACCACGGCGGAAGCACTCATGGCCGCCGTCGACAAGGCGGGGTACGCCGCCACGCCGGTCCGCGACACGGACGATGACGCATCCGCCGAGCGCGACGCCGCGGCGGTGCCCAAAGCCGTCTCGCGCGAGGCGCGTCACGTCATTTTCGCAGCGCTGCTGTCGCTGCCGCTCGTCGCACCGATGATCGCGATGCCCTTCGGCGTCCACTGGCACGTGCCCGGCTGGCTGCAGTTCGCGCTCGCGACGCCGGTGCAGTTCTGGCTCGGCGCGCGCTTCTACGTCGGTGCGTGGAAGGCGCTCGCGGCACGGGCCGGCAACATGGACCTGCTCGTCGCGCTCGGCACGAGCGCCGCCTACGGGCTCAGCGTCCACCACCTGTTGCAGTCGCAGGGCGACGCGACACAGCTCTACTTCGAGGCATCGGCCGTGGTGATCGCGCTCGTGCTGCTCGGCAAGTGGCTCGAAGCGCGCGCGAAACGACAGACGACCGCGGCGATCCGCGCGCTGCAGGCGCTGCGCCCGACGACGGCGCGCGTGCGACGGCACGGCGTCGAGGCGGAAGTGCCGATCCGCACGATCCGCGTCGACGACACCGTGGTCGTGCTGCCGGGCGAACGCATCGCGGTCGACGGCGAAGTGCTCGAGGGTCACAGCCATGCCGACGAGTCGCTGCTGACCGGCGAGTCGCTGCCCGTGCCCAAGGCACCGGGCGACCGTGTCACCGGCGGCGCCGTGAATGGCGAGGGCCGTCTCGTCGTGCGCACGACGGCGATCGGCGCCGAGACCGCGCTTGCCCGGATCATCCGACTGGTCGAGGACGCGCAGGCGAAGAAGGCGCCGATCCAGCGCGTCGTCGATCGCGTCAGTGCGGTGTTCGTGCCCGTGGTCGTGGCCATCGCGTTCGTGACCTGGCTCGGCTGGGGACTCGTCGGCGGCGACTGGAGCGTCGCGACCGTGAACGCCGTCGCGGTGCTCGTGATCTCATGCCCCTGCGCGCTCGGCCTCGCGACCCCGACGGCGATCATGGCCGGCACCGGTGTCGCGGCGCGCAACGGCATCCTGGTCAAGGACGCGGAGGCACTCGAAGCCGCGCATCGGATCCGCACGGTCGCGTTCGACAAGACCGGCACGCTGACCGAAGGCAAGCCGCGGCTCGTCGCCACCGTCGGCCTCGCGGCCACCGAGGCGGACACGCTCACGATCGCGGCGGCCATCGAGACGGGCAGCACGCACCCGCTGGCGGCCGCGGTGCTCGAAGCGGCGCGACAGGCCGGCATCGCGGTGCCGGCGGCCGCGAGCCTGCGGTCGCACGCCGGTCTCGGCCTGGAGGCGCAGGTCGGGCCGGTCACGGCGTTCCTCGGCAACGACCGCTTCATGCAGCGGCTCGGCGTCGACACCACGGCGGGGCGGTCGACGCGTACGGCACAGGAAGCGCAGGGCCGCACGGTGTCGTGGGTGGTCACGCGCGAGGCCGACACGACGCGTCTGCTCGGGCTGCTCGCATTCGGCGACGCGCCGCGCGTCACTACGGCACGCGCCGTCAACGCGCTCCAGGGCATGGGGCTGCGGACGGTGCTGGTGTCGGGCGACAACCGCGGTGCCGCGCACGCGATCGCGCGGGCAGCAGGCATCGCCGACGCCGACGTGATCGCCGAAGTGCTGCCGGGCGACAAGGCGACGGTGATAGCGGGCCTCCGCGAGCACGGTGTCGTGGCCATGGTCGGCGACGGCATCAACGACGCGCCGGCGCTCGCGGCCGCAGACGTCGGCTTCGCGATGGGCACCGGCACGGACGTGGCGATGCACGCGGCCGGGGTGACGCTGATGCGGCCCGACCCGCGGCTCGTGGCCGATGCGATCGACGTCTCGCGACGGACGACGCGCAAGATCCACCAGAACCTGTTCTGGGCCTTCGTCTACAACGTCGTGGGTATTCCGCTCGCCGCCGCGGGGCTGCTGAATCCGGTCATCGCCGGGGCGGCCATGGCCTTCTCGAGCGTCAGTGTCGTCTCGAACACGCTGCTGTTGCGACGCTGGGCACCGGGTATCGCCAGGGAGGACGCAGCTTGACGGCCCGACACAAGCGCGCGACCGACACGACCCGGGACCTCGCTCACGACGACGGGCTGCACAACATCGGCGCCGCGGCGCGACTGACGGGCGTCAGCGCCAAAATGATTCGCCACTACGAAACCGTCGGGCTGATCCCGCCCGCGGCACGCACGGCGGCCGGCTACCGTCTCTACGGAGCGGCGGACCTGCACCGGCTGCGCTTCGTTCGTCGCGCCCGTTCATTAGGCTTTTCGATGGACGACATCACGGCGCTGCTCGGGCTGTGGCACGACCCGCACCGCGCGAGTCGTGACGTCAAGCGGCTCGCACAGGCGCGAATCGACGAACTCGAACGCAAGATCGCCGAGCTGCAGGCGATGCAGCGGGCGCTGCGCGACCTCGCCGGCCGCTGCCACGGCGATGCGCGGCCCGATTGCCCGGTCCTCGACGACCTGGCGGGCGGGCGTGGCTGAGCGGACGACGCGCGGTCTTCCAGTGCGCTGCGCTTTGCGCATCGGCGCAACGTGACGCCCTTCCCACCGCGGGAAATCCGGATCGCTGCGGCCTCGGCCGGGACTCTAGACTGCGCGACGGTCCGTAGATCCATTCCAGCCAACATGACGACCACCAGCACCCAAGAACCCTCGACGTTCGAACGTCTGCGCGAATTCCACCAGCAACTGCTGTCGCACATCGCGACCTACACGGGCACGGAACTGGCGCGGCTGCGCGAGCTCAATCCAGCCGAGGCCGGTGTGCCCAACCGCGCGCTGCGGGACTCGCACCAGATCTTCGCCGTGCCGCACGGCGACACCTGGCACTACCCGCGCTTCCAGTTCGAGCCGAATGGCAAGCCGTGCGAGCATGCGACGCAGCTGATGTCGGCGCTCGGCGGCAATGTCGACCCCTGGGACCTGCTGCAGTGGTTCGTCGAGCCGAACCCGAAGCTCGACGGCGTTGCGCCGATCGACAAGTGGGCGGACGACCCGGCGAAGGTCATCGACCTCGCGCGGCGCGCGCACTGACGTCGCGTCCCCGCACACGTCCTGGCATCGAAACGGGCGCACCGTGACGGCGCGCTCAAGCGGGGTACGGCCAGGCCGATATTCCTCGTAACGGAGTATCCACGCTCATGACCCGGCCAGCCCCGTCCCGCCCTCGTCGTCGCCCGTCCACCGGGACCGACCCACGCATCACGCTCGACGACGTCGAGGTGATCGCCTGCGTCTACGGGCCGGGCACCACCGAGGCCGACGCGACGCGCATGTCGCCGCTCGGTGCCGGCTGGGCGCGCGAAGTCGAGCGCTGGCGTGCGTCCGACTCGCCCTACCTGCTGCTGGTCGCCAGCAGCGTCGACGGACGTTCGCGGTCCGAGCCCGACGCCGTGCTGGCGCGGGACCGGGCGGCCATCGAGCGCGCGATCTGGGCGAGCACGATCCACGCCGAGACCCGACTTTGCCTGCTCGAATCGTTCGAGCCCACGCTCAAGCCGTTCGTGCGCACGATCATCGAGGCTTCCAGTCGACCCGCGGGTCACGCCTGACGACCGTCAGGACCGCGCTCGAGACGGGCGACGAGCCGGTCGAAATACCACGCCTCGGATTGCACCGAGCCGCCGCGACTCGAGCCGAGGCGATCGAGCAGCAGTCGCAGGCGCGCCGAACCCGCTGCACGCTCCGCGTCGCGCGTCGCCTGGGCGATGAGTTTCTCGACCGAGTTGATTTCGGCCAGCAACTGCACTTCTTGCGGGACGTAACCGGCGTTCCGGAGGATCCGGTAGGCCGCGCGCAGTTCCTCCGGCACCAGGCAGTCGTCGTCTAGCGCGAGCGGCCGTCCGGCGCCCGGCAAGTCGTCGAAGTCGCCGCGCCGCGCCGCCTCGGCGATCCGCTGTTCGACGATCTGTTCGAAGATGTCCATGTCCGTCCCCTGCGCCTGGCCGGCGACCACGCCAAAGTGCTCACAGGCGATCCACGCAGCGTAGCGGACGGAATGGCGTTGCGCGTGTCCGCTTCGCGTGGGCGATCAGCCGGGGCTGCGCGCGACAAGAGCCGATCTGGTGCGGAAACGACGGTCGCGACCTCGTGCGGCCGCACCATGTGCACGTTGCCCGTCGTTGCGCGATCCAGTCCGGCAGGAGGCCACATGACGATCGTCACCCACGTTGCCGCGGTGCTTGCCGCCGTGATCATTGGCGGACTCTGCGTGGCGATGTATCTCGACATGCCCCTGCGCACACGAGGCGGACTCAGCGAGCGGTCGCGCGAATAACCTTGACCCTCGTCGGGTGAGGCCGGCCAATCGCCGGCACCCGACGAACGACGGCCGCGAGCGGCCGCCGTTCGCCGGACAGCGCACCCAGGGTGCGCCTCGCCATCGTCCGGGACAGTTCCCGAGGTTACTCGTCCTTGCGATCGAGCGTGTCGCGGGCCTTGTCCTTGATGCCGCCGATGGCGTTCTGGGCACGGCCCTTCACCTGGTCGACCTGGCCCTCACGACGCAGCTTTTCGTCGCCGACAAGCTTGCCGACCCCTTCCTTGACCTTGCCGCCGACATTGCGGGCGGCGCCTTCCACGCGATCGTCATCCACCATCGGTCGTCTCCTTCGGGCCATCCCTGGCCCCTGGCACTGCAACCAAGAATTTGACCTGCGTCGCCGGCAGAGTTCGGCGCGGTCGCGCAAATTGGCGCGAGACGAAGGCCACGCGTGGGACTGGACCGACACACGTCCGACGTGACCGTCGCGTCCGGGACGCCGGACGGTTCAGACGAAATACGACAGGACGAAGATGCCGAGCATTGCGAAAGCAAGTGCAAGCTTGGCAATCGTGCCGAACAACAGGCCGACCCAGGTGCCGACGCCCGCACTCGTGGCGCGACGCCATTCGCCGTGCGACAGCATCTCGCCAGCGACCGCGCCGACGAAGGGGCCGAGCAGCAACCCGGGAATGCCGAAGAACACGCCGGCCAGCGTGCCGAGTGCCGCGCCCAGCACGGCGTAGCGTGTTGCACCCACGCGGCGTGCGCCGAGTGCCGTGGCGGCGAAATCGATCGCGACGGACGCGAGCGTCAGCACGCCCAGCAACGCGAGCGTCCATGCGCCGACGCGCGTGAAATCGTCGGCCCACGCGCCGACGACCAGGCCCGCGAAGACCAGCGCGACGCCGGGCAGGGCCGGCAACACGGTGCCGGCGATGCCGACGACGACCAGCAGCGCGGCGAGAACCCACATCCAGGCTGTGCCGTCCATCGCCACATGATGCCCTGCCCGACCGATGGCGTCACATCGCGCGGCGAGAGCGCATTCGCGCGAGCGGCGCGTCCTCGCCGCCGGTACCATCCGCACGCGTCATGTCGTACCCGCTGCCCGAGACCCCGATCCTTGCCGTGCTGCCGCAGTTGCGGACGGCGCTCGCGTCGCATCGCGCCGCCGTGCTCGAGGCACCGCCGGGGGCGGGCAAGAGCACGGTCGTGCCGCTCGCGCTGCTCGAGGAGTCGTGGCTCGACGGACGCCGCATCCTCGTGCTGCAGCCGCGACGCATCGCCGCCCGCGCAGTGGCACGGCGCCTGGCGCAACTCTCCGGCGGTGAACCGGGCGGACTCGTGGGGTTCCGTACGCGGCTCGAAACGCGAGTCAGTGCCGCGACACGCATCGAAGTCGTGACCGAGGGCATCCTCACGCGAATGCTGCAGGAGGATCCGGCGCTCGAACACGTCGGCTGCGTGATCTTCGACGAATTCCACGAACGCAACCTGCAGTCAGACCTCGGGCTCGCGCTGACCCTCGATGCACAACGCCACCTGCGCGAGGACCTGCGGCTGCTCGTGATGTCGGCGACGCTCGGCGGCCTCGAACTTGCGTCGCTGCTCGGCGACGCGGGCGTCGTGCGGTCGGAAGGTCGTGCGTACGAGGTCGTGACGCATCATGCCGCGCCGCCACCGGTCGCCGTGAATCGCTGGCCCGAGCCCGTCGAGCAACGTGCTGCGCGCGTGGTGTTGCAGGCGTTGCGTCAGGACGTCGGCGACGTGCTCGTGTTCCTGCCCGGTGCCGCCGAAATCCGACGCGCCTGCGACGCGATCGCCGCGGGCAGCGACGACCCCATGCTCATGGTGTTGCCGCTGTACGGCGACCTCGACGCGGCCGCGCAGGACGCCGCGCTGCGTCCGGCCCCGGCGGGACGGCGCAAGGTCGTGGTCGCGACCAACCTGGCCGAGACGAGCCTCACGATCGAAGGCGTGCGCGTCGTCGTCGACGCCGGGCTCGAGCGGCGCCAGCGTTTCGACCCCAACAGCGGCATGAGCCGGCTCGAGACCGTCCACATCTCACGCGCCTCGGCCGAACAGCGCCGCGGCCGCGCCGGCCGCACGGCCCCCGGCGTCTGTTACCGGTTGTGGTCGGAGTCGGCGCACGCGGCCCTTGCCGCGCAATCGCCAGCCGAGATGCTCGAGGCCGACCTCGCGCCGCTCGCGCTCGAGCTCGCGTGCTGGGGCGTCGCGGACCCGGCGTCCCTCGCCTGGCTCGACCGGCCGCCACCGGCGACCTACGCGCAGGCGCGCGAACTGCTGCAGCGTCTCGAGGCGCTCGACGCGCGTGGACAGGTGACGGCCGCGGGTCGTCGCCTGGCGGCGCTGGGCGTGCATCCACGGCTCGCGCACATGATCGACCGTGGCGCCGCACTGGGGCTCGGCGCACTCGCGTGCCGCATTGCCGCGCTGCTGGCCGAACGCGATCCGCTGCGGCTGCCACGCGGGTCGCGCGATCCCGACCTTCGTCACCGTCTCGACGTGCTGCAGGGCGGCCAGGCACCGGGCGGCGCCACCGTCGATGCGCGTGCGCTGCAACAGGTGCGGCGGACGGCAGAGTTGCTGCAGCGACGACTGCCGCGCGTCGAGGCGGCGTCGCCACGCGAGGCCGGTGCCGCGGGGCTCGACGCCGATCGGGCCGCGGGTCTGCTGCTCGCGTTCGCGTATCCGGACCGGATCGGGCGTGCGCGCGGCGACGGCGAGAGCGGGCGCTACCTGCTCGGTGGCGGGCGCGGCGCGACACTGCCGGGACCGTCGGCGCTCGCTCGCAGCGAGTTCATCGTCGCCGCGGACATCGACGCGGGCGAACGCGAGGCGCAGGTGCACCTGGCTGCGCCGCTCGAGCGCGACTTGCTAGAGCGGCATTTCGCCGCGTCGATTGCGACCGAGGAAGAGGTGGCTTGGGACACGCGGACCGCCGCCGTCGTCGCGCGTCGCGTGCGACGGCTGGGCTCGCTGGTGCTGGAGGAACGCGCGCTCGGTGCCGCCGCCGGCGAGCGTGTGCCCGCCGCGATGATCGCCGGCATCCGGGCACTCGGCCTGCGCAGCCTCCCATGGACCAAGGACCTGGAGCAGTGGCGCGCGCGGGTCGCGCTGTTGCGTGCGCACGCGAACACGCCGGCCGAGGCCGCGCAGTGGCCCGACGTGTCCGACGAGGCACTGCTCGCCTCGCTCGAAGGCTGGCTGGCGCCGTACCTCGACGGCGTCACGCGTCGCGACCACCTCGCCCGCGTCGACTTGCGCGCGGCGCTGCACGGCCTGCTCGACTGGCCCACGCAGCGTCGCCTCGACGAGTTGGCCCCGACCCACCTCGTCGTGCCGAGCGGTTCGCGCATCGCGCTCGATTACACGGCGGCCGTGCCGGCGCTCGCCGTGCGGTTGCAGGAAGTCTTCGGCTGGATGGACACTCCGCGTGTCGCCGGCGGACGGGTGCCGGTGACGCTCGAATTGCTGTCACCTGCGCGGCGGCCGGTGCAGGTCACGCGCGACCTCGCGAGCTTCTGGGCGCGCGGCTATCCGGAGGTGAAAAAGGAATTGAAGGGCAGGTACCCGAAGCACTACTGGCCCGACGACCCGCACGCGGCGGTGCCGACGCGCAAGGTCCGGCCGCCGGGGCAGTGAGCATGACGATGGCGTGCATCCCCGCCACCTCGCGCGGACGCGTCACGGGGCGACGTTCCGCCTCGCCCGCGCTCGCGTTGACGCTCGTGCTGTGCGCCGCGGCCGGCTGTGCGCCGTTCAAGCCGGGCCTGCCGTCGGAGCCGTTCGAAGCCGCACCCGCGGCCGCCCGGGGCCCCGGCGCGGCGATCGCACGCAACGCGCTGGCACAACTCGGCGTGCCCTATCGCTACGGTGGCAGCGAGCCGCGCCGTGGATTCGACTGCAGCGGACTGGTCGCGTACGCGCATGCCCAGGAGGGCATCGCCGTGCCTCGCACCGCCGCGGCTCAATTTGCCGCCTCGCACCGCATCGACGACGACCAGTTGCGCGCCGGCGACCTCGTATTCTTCCGGACCGTGCCGCGCACTCGCGAGATCACGCACGTCGGCATCTACACCGGCCAGCGGCGTTTCGTGCACGCACCGCAGACCGGCCGCGACGTGATGGAGACCAGCCTCGACGAACCCTACTACCGGGATCGCTACGCGGGGTCGGGTCGCCTGTACGAAGCCCCCGGCGCGGGCCCGCGACTGAAGTCGCCGAAGTAGGTCCGCACGTCCGCGTCGGCCCGTGTGACGGCCGTCACTGCGCCACCGCGTCGTTGCGTCGACACTCACAACATCGAATCTGGATGCGACGTCGCGCGATGCATCCCCGCGTTGGTTATCGTCGATGCGTGTCGTCGCGCGAGCCAGCGTCGCCGCGACGATGCGGGTTCGATCCGGGCGTCCGCATGCGTGACGCGTCCCACCACTTTCCGCTGCGACCGAAGACCACAGTGCGAGCCTCCACCCTGCACATTCGACGGCCCGGTTCGTCGGCCACCCCCTGGTGGTCGCGCCGGCCCTGGGCCGACCAGTTTGCGATCGTCGACACCTCGGCCTACTTGCCGGGCCGTCACCACGCCGCGCCGTTGCTCGAGCCGTCGCCACGCAAGCGTGCGCGCAGCCTGCGGCCGCAGGACTCGGTGTGGCATCGCCCGGCGCAGGCGGCAGATCGTCGCGGGCTCGGCGCGTTCGCGTCCATCCGGCGTTCACTGCAGTTGCCGGTGTCGCTGCAGGTCGTGACACCGGAGGAGGCCGCCCGGCTCGATGACGCGCGGAGTCGCATTGCGTTCCGCCCGCGCAACGGCTTCCTGCACTCGACGCCGATCGGATCGCTGCTGGCGCGCCAGGAGCACGGCGACTGATTCAGCGCGGCACGAACTGACTGCCGCGACATTGCGCGCCGCCGGAGCGGCCGCGCGCCACGGTCACGCGGCGTAGAGCTCGCGACACTCCGCTTCGCGGCCGCGCACGACGCGTTTGCCGATCAGCGGCCCGTGGGTTTCCGTCACGACCGTGTGCAGCCCCTCGGCACCTTCCGAGTCGTAATGGAAGACGAGCACCCAATCGCGCGTGCGGTTGAGCTGATGCGCCTGGGCAGTGTTCGAATAGAGTGCGGTGAACTGCCAGCCTTCTCGCTCGCAGTGCATGACCGGCAGCCAGGCCTCGTTCGCCGGGTTGAAACGCGTCGGGGCGATCATCGGCAGTGCCCCGGCCGCGCCCTTTTCACGGTACGAGCGATCGACCGCGAGCAGCAGTTTCGCGGTGGGCGCGGACACTGCGGGTTGTACGGAGCCGCTCGACCGGTCGCGCGCGAGCATCGCGTACAGGTTGGCGCGGATCGTCGCCGCCCGTCGCGGCCCGACACCCGGCACGTGCTCCAGCCGGCCGTCGCGCGCCGCGAGCTCGAGCCCCTCGAGCGTGTCGACGTGCAGTTCCTCGTAGATGCGTTCGGCGAGGCGATGGCCCAGGCCGGGCACGACGGTGAAGAGCTGCACGGGGTCGGACGTGCCACGCAGGCGTTCGAGCTGGCTCCAGTGCCCGGTGCGGACCATTTCGACGATGGCGGCGGCGATGCCGCGGCCGACGTGCGGCAGACGGTCGAGACCGTCGACGCCCGCGCGGTCGACCAGCGCGACGATCGCGGCCGGGTCCATCGCGGCGATGACTTCGGCGGCCTTGCGATAACCGGCCACGCGATACGCGTCGGCGCCCTGCGACTGCAGCAGGTCCGCCACTTCGCGCAGGTGCGCGGCACAGTTGCACGATGGAATGGAGGATGCCGGTTCGGCTACGAGGCGCGTCGCAGCCTCATCCTCGGGAACCCTCTCTTTTTCCATCATGTCGTCCGTCGCAGATGCGACCCCCAGGCGCGAGATGCTGCGCGCGATGTTCCCAACCGACCATTCGGGTTTTACGAGACGGGGTCGCATCGGACATGATCTCGACCGGGGGCGGCCATCAAGTGAACGCATGACCTTTGGATCGATGCTGCGGTGGTTGGCGCGTTCGCTCGGATCGCTGCTCGCCGCATTGCTGCTCGTCGGCGCGGGCTGGTGGTTGCACTTCATCTGGGCCGGGCCGGAGCTGAAGCCGTGGCACCGTGCGCACCTCGATGCCGAGTTCACGGCGCGGGACTACGCTTCCGGTCGCGTCACGTCGCTCGCACAGTACCGGGCCCTCGAGCGGCAACTGCTGGACCAGGTCCAGACCGAAGTGCTCGACCGCGTCGAGCCGGCAGATCGCGGGCCGTTCAATCGCTTTGCGACCGGGAGTCGGAGCGATCCGGCGGCCTGGGACACGAACTGGAACCTGACTTTCGTCCTCGAACCCGCCTGTGCGCCGCGCGGCGGCGTGGTGCTGCTGCACGGCCTCACGGATTCTCCCTACAGCCTGCGCAGCCTGGGCGAGGCGTTCGTACGGCAGGGTTTCCGCGTCGTCGGCCTGCGCCTGCCCGGGCACGGCACGGCGCCCGCGGCCATGCTGGATCTCGAAGTCGAGGACATGCAGGCCGCGACCGAACTTGCCGTGCGCGACCTGCGTGCGACGCTCGGCCCGGCCGCGCCGATCGCGCTGGTCGGCTATTCGAACGGCGCCGCACTCGCGGTGAGCTATGCGCTCGATGCGCTGGAGCGTCGCGACGAGTTGCCGCAGCCGAGCCAGCTCGTGCTGCTGTCGCCGGCAATCGGCATTTCGCGCCTGGCCGCGATCGGGCGCATCCGCACCGGCCTGTCCGACGTCCCCGGTTTCGGCCGCACCGCGTGGCAATCGATCGAACCAGAGCTCGACCCCTTCAAGTACCAGTCGTTCTCGTTCCGCGCCGCGGGCGTGACGCAGCGCCTGACTCGAACGATCACGCGGCGCATCGCGCGTGCCGCGCAGGCCGGCAGCCTCGGGGGCTTCCCGCCGACGCTCGCGTTCGTCTCGACCGTCGATGCAACGGTGCATGCCGACGCGGTGGCCTATGCGCTGCTGCAGCCACTGGGTGAAGGCGAGCGCGAACTCGTGTTGTTCGACGTCAACCGGCTCGCCGTGGCGCAGCCGTTGCTGGTCGACGACCCGGGGCCGCTCACGCGACGGCTGGTCGAGGAGCGGTCCCGTTCGTACCGACTGACGCTCGTCACCAATGTCAGCCCGGACACACTGGCCGTCGTCGAGCGTCGCTACGACGCGCACGCGACGCAGGCGGTCGAGCGCAGCCTCGAGGTGCAATGGCCGCGCAACGTGTTCTCGCTGTCGCACGTCGCGCTGCCATTCCCGCCCGACGATCCGCTCTACGGCTACGACGCGCCACGCACGCAGCGGCACGTGCAGCTCGGGCGCATCGAAGTCCGCGGCGAAACCGGCGTCCTCGAGGTGCCTTCCTGGATGCTGACGCGCCAGCGCAGCAACCCGTTCCACGGCTACCTGCTCGAACGCGCGAGCGCGGCGCTCGAACGTGCCCTCGGCGACGCCGGCACCGCGGCGGTGCCCGTCGATCGCTGCACGGCGGCGAGCGCGGCGGCTGGGGCGCCAACGGAGCCCGCGCCGTGAAGTGGCTGCGCACGTGCGCGCTGCTGCTCGTCCTGCCGTGGCTCGCGCATTGCGCCAGCGCGCCGCGTCTCGATGGCATCGAGCCCTCGCACGCGATTCCGCCGGCCGCCGAATCGCGGCTCGACCGCGTGGTGCTCGAACAGCTCGGCGACGAGCCGACGGTGTCGAGCATCCGGCTGGTCGAGAGCAACGCCGTCGCGTTCGCCTACCGCGCCGCCACCGCCGCCGCGGCCGAACGCACGCTCGACGTGCAGTACTACATCTGGCACGAGGACCTTACCGGTCGGCTGCTAGCCGCGGAATTGCTGCGCGCAGCCGAACGCGGCGTGCGGGTGCGCATGCTGATCGACGATCTCGACGCGCGCGACAAGCACGAAAACCTCGCCGCGGCCGACCTGCACCCCAACATCGAGGTGCGCCTGTTCAATCCGTTCTACAGCCGCTCCGGGCTCTGGGGCTGGGCGAGCGAGTGGGTGTTGCGTGCGAGCCGTCTCAACCACCGCATGCACAACAAGTCGTGGATCGCCGACAACCGCATTGCGATCATCGGTGGCCGCAACATCGGCGACGAGTACTTCGGCGCCTCGCCACACTCGAACTTTTCCGACCTCGACGTCGCGCTGACGGGCCCGATCGTCGCGGACGTGAGCGGCCAGTTCGACGACTACTGGAACAGTCGCAACGCCGTGCCGATCTCGCGCTTCGATTTCCGCAAGCCGAAGCAGCAGGACCTCGACCACATGCTCGCGGCGGCGCTGCAGTACCGCGAGGACGTCGCCGACACGCCGTACGTCCGTGCGCTGCGCGACGTGCAGCGGCGATCGCAACTGCTGGCCGCGGCGCCGGCCGCGCTGCGCGTCCGCAAGATCGAGCTGCTGGTCGACGACCCGGGCAAGGTCGGGGCCGGCAAGGGCGTCGACGGCTCCCGCGTGCTGGCGGGTCTCAACCAGGCGATCGGCACCGCGCAACGCGAGGCCCTGATCGTCTCGCCTTATTTCGTGCCGGCCAAGGCCGGCGCCCGGCAGCTGATCGACCACGTGCGGCGCGGCCTGCGCGTCGCGGTGCTCACCAATTCGCTCGCGGCCACCGACGTCGCCGCGGTCCACACCGGGTATGCGCGCGTGCGGCGCGAGCTCGCCGGAGGCGGCGTCGAGCTCTACGAAATGAAGCGCAAGGCCGGCAGCGAGCACGGCCGCAACCAGATCAGCGTCACGGGCTCCACCGGTGCGAGCCTGCACACCAAGGCCATGATCATCGACGGCCGCTGGGTGTACGTCGGTTCGATGAACCTCGACCCGCGCTCGGCGGTGCTGAACACCGAAATGGGCGTGCTGGTCGACAGTGCCGAGCTCGCTGAGCAGTTGCGTCGGCAGTGGGACCTGATCACTTCGCCGGAGCTCAGTTACCGCGTCGTGCTCGAGCCCGACGGCGAACTCGTTTGGTACGATCGCGTCCAGGGGAAGGAACGACGTTCGCAGCACGAGCCTGACGCGAGCACCCTGCGTCGCGTCGGCGTGACGCTGCTGCGACTCGTTCCGATCGATTCGCAGCTCTGAGCGCGCGCTGCGGACGCAAACACGACACACGAGCGCCGGGAGCCGGACGTTGTTGAACACGCAAGTCTCGCAGAGCGTCGCACCGCCGCCCGCGGCGATGCCGGGGCCGTCGCGTCGCCGCTGGAAGCGGTGGCTCTGGGGCGGCCTGCTGCTTGTCGGCGTGCTGGTCGCGCTCTACACGCTGTTCATGCTCTGGTACAGCTACTCCGAAGGCGAGCGCGCCGGCATCCTGCAGAAATTCTCCAAGCGCGGCTGGATCTGCAAGACCTACGAAGGCGAGCTCGCGCTCTACGTGGTCGGCGGCGTCGCACCGCAGATCTGGCACTTCAGCGTCCGCGACGAAGCCGTCGTCGACAAGTTGCACAAGGCGGTCGGCCAGCAGGTGCGCATCCACTACGAGGAGCACCGCGGCCTGCCGACGTCGTGTTTCGGCGAGACCGACTACTTCGTCACGCGATTCGAAGTGATCGGGCCGGTGACGCCTTCGGCGCCCGCGTCGGGGCTCACGGTGACGCCGGTGGCGCCCGCACCAACGGCGCGCTGACGCCCCCCGTCACCTCGCCGTACGTCAGCCCGGTCGAGCCTGCCCGGCCGCGACGTCCGGGCCATTCTCGCCACGCACGTCCTCGAAGTCGAGGCAGACGACGCGACCGTCAAAGACGGTGAGCGCGAACTTGGCCGGGACCGGGCCGCCGTGAAAGCGATCCGCCAGGTCGCGGACGCGAAACGAGTGCCCTTCCAGCCCGGCGATCGGATTGCTGAGTTCGACCGGCTGGTCCAGCGTCGAGGGCGAGTATGTCGCGACTTCCGACGACACCGCCCAGCGATTGCGCGTGTGCACGATCGGCACCGGCCGCTGCAGCCCGTGGCAGCGCGGACACCGCGGATCGCGGCGCAGTTCCACCGAAGAGCCGGTGCCCGCGGCGGTGTCCAGCACCGCCCGCCGGGCCACGAGGCCGTAAGTGCCCGCGACGACGCGGACCAGCATGGCAGCGGCGAGCGCAGCGGCAATGCTGGCGGGAGTGACGCCGTCGTCCCCCCTGTGCAGGTCGAGCGCTTCCTCCACGCTCAGCGTCAGCGACGCGAGCGGCAGCGGGGCGGACCCGCCCGCGAGCATGCACTCGTGACAGGCGCAATCGTCGAGCATGCCGAACGGGTGCACGCCGACGAGCGCGAGCGTGCCTTCCGTCCAGGCCTGGACCAGGCTCACGTTCGCGATCAGGCACTTGTGGTTGGCGCGCTCGCGTGCCTGCCGCTGGTCGACGGTGCAGAACGCGAAGTCGTAGTCGCGCAGCCGCGCCAGTGTGAGCTCGTCCCAGAAGTCGCCCTCGTGCACGACGTGCCGGTCGCGCCACGCGGCGGCGACCTGCCCGCTGGCCTCGTAGACGTCGATGCGACGGACGCCCATCGACTCGAGGCTGCGCAGCAGTTCGGCGCCGATGCTGCCGGCGCCGATCACCGCGACGTGCAGGCCCTCGAGCCTCGCGGCAATGACCGGCGTCATCGCGTTCGACCGCGTGGAATCCATCCCTCGATTACCTCCGGCGCGGCTACTGGCGGATCTCTTCAACCTTGACCCAGGCGGAATAGCGCGTCAATTCCGAGCGAGTGCCCCAGGTGACGAGGCCACTGTCCTCGTCCCGGCGTTCGTCTGCGACGCCGCCGAGCTCGAGCCATTCCCCCAGGCGCCCGCTGACCGTCGTGTGCAGCGTCTGGGTCGCCACCGTGCCCGCGGGCGCACTGCGCGCAAACGCCTGCTGCGTCGGTGAAATCTCGAGCGTGACCCGGTCGCCGCTCACGCGCGGCGTCGCGTAGAAGCCGCTGCGCGCGTCGCGGTAGTCCGTGGCCTGGCTCACGACGGGACGGTGCCGGTCGCCGCCGATGACGGTCGTCGTCGTGACCGGCCGCGACTCGCCGACGCTCACGTACACCTCGCGGCCCTCTAGCGCGCGCACGGTCGAGGTGCCTTGGACGTCCGCACGCGTGGCCTGGTCGTGCACCGTGACCTGCGCCCCCGGGTGCGCGCCCGGCGGCTGGTTGACGCCCACTTGCACGTCGCCCGTGCCGATCGTGGCGGAACCGCGCACGCCGCTCGACTGGCGCGCCGCGTCGGTGGCCTGGCCGACCGTGATCAGCAGCTGGCGCGGGGCACGGTCGAGCGTCGCGAGCGCTTCGCGGACCTGGCGCAGCGTCGCGGCGTCGCCGCGGACGAGCAACACGTCGCCGGTGCCGGTGACCGCAGCACCCGGTGGCAGCAGCGGCTGCAGCAGCGGCACCAGTTCCTCCGCGAGCCGGTAGTGGAGCGGAATGGCTTCGAGGACGTCGGCGGCACGAGGTGGGCTGCCCGGCACGACGAGGCACGCCGCCAACAGCAGCCACGCGGTCGACGCCGTGCGGGCGCGCGCGGGCGTGCTCACGAGACCGCGGCCGAGATCGTGTCGATCAATGCGTCCATCCCGGCAGGCTCCTGGTCGTGACGGCAGACGAACCGCTGTTCCCGCCCGAGTTTGTAATACCTGAACGGCCCGAGGTCCAGAGCCTCCACGGCCGCGGGCGGCAGGCGCACGAACAGCATGTTGATCTCGACATGCCCGACGAGCTCGACGCCGGCGATCGCCAGCATCCGCCGTGCCAGCGCCTGTGCGTTGGCATTGGCGCGCCGTGCGCGTTCGAGCCAGAGGTCGTCGGCAAGGTAGCGGTCGAGCTGCGCCGAGAGGAAGCGGGCCTTGGACACCACCTGGCCGCCGCGCTTCATCACGAACGGCAGCCTTGCCGCGACCGCGTCGTCGAACACGAGCACGGCCTCGGCGTTCATCGCGCCGTTCTTGGTCGCGCCGAACGACACCACGTCGACGCCGGCAGCCCAGGTCATTGCGGCAGGCGTACAGCCGAGCGCCGCGATCGCGTTTGCAAAGCGCGCGCCGTCGAGGTGCACGAGCAGGCCGTGGCGGTGCGCCACCTCGGCGAGCGCGCGAATCTCGGCCACCGTGTAAAGCGTGCCGAAATCGGTCGGCTGTGTCAGGTTGAGCGCGAACGGCTGCACGCGCGTCGGATTGCCGCGACCCGCGAGTGCGAGCGCGGTGTCGAGCCGGGCGGCATCGAGCTTGTAGTCGGTGCCGGGCAGGCCCACGAGCTTGGCACCGGTGAACTGCTCGGGCGCACCGCACTCGTAGACGTTGATGTGCGCGGTTTCGTGGCAATAGATCGCGCCGTACGGATTGGCGAGTGCCGCGAGCGCCACGCCGTTGGCACCGGTGCCGGTCGCGACCGGAAACGCCGTGAGCGCCTCGTGCTCGAAGGCCTGGCGAAACCGTGCCGTCATGCGGCGCGTCCAGTCATCGTCGCCGTAGGGCGCGGCCGTGCCGGCACTGGCGGCCACGACGGCCTCCAGCAACTCCGGTGCCACGCCACCGACGTTGTCGCTGCGGAAGTCGTAGACTGGCTCGGTCATGGCCTGCATGGATCTCCCGGGAAAGATGCGCATCTTATTGGAGACCGATCGGCTGCGGCTGCGGTACTTCACCGCGGACGACGCGGACCGGCTGGTCGAGCTCGACTCCGATCCCGAGGTGATGCGTTACATCACCTACGGTGCTCCGACGCCGCGCGCCGCGTACGTCGACACGTACCTGCCGCGCTGGTTCGACATCTATGCGCGCCAGCCGGGGCTCGGCTATTTCGCGGTCGAGCTGCGCGACACGGGCGAGTTCCTCGGCTGGTTCCACCTGCGCGACGACCGCATCGAGCCGGAGTACGTCGAGCTCGGCTACCGCCTGCGTCGCAGCGCGTGGGGCCGCGGCTACGCGAGCGAAGGCGGTCGTGCGCTGCTGCGGCACGGCTTCGACACGCTCGGCCTCGAGCGCATCTCCGCGCGCACGCTCACGCGCAACCTCGCCTCGCAGCGCGTGATGCAGAAGTGCGGCTTCGTGCGCGCCGGCGACTTCGTCTACGAGGCGGACGTGATCGCCGGCCGCAGCCCCGAGGAGCGAGCGGCCGTGAAATACGTCGTCACGCGCGCTGCGTGGCTTTCGCAGCAGGGTTGAGGAACTTCTCGCAGCTCTGCCGGCCCGGGTCCTCGGCCGGCAGCTTGCCGCAGATTTCGCTCGTGCGTGCGCGCAGCCTCGCGACGACCTTCGCCGCGTCGCCGTCGTGGCCCCACTCGAGCAGCTTGGTGTCGAGCTGTTCGAGACGCATGCGCGTGCGCTGGTAGAACGCGTCGGGCGAGCCGTCGAGTTCGCCGAGCACCGACAACCCGGCACGTTCGATGCCCGCGTAATCCTGCGGCGTCATCTCGAGCATGCCGACCAGGTAGTTGTAGCCCCACTGGAAACGCGTGGCCGGACCCTTGGCGCCCTCGTAGGCGCGCGCGAGCCACTGCACGGCTTCCTGTTTGCGTCCGGCCTTTTCGGCGAGGTCGGCGAGGTCGAGCATGAAGTAATACGGCGACTTCGACTTCTCGAGCTCGGCGGTCAGCAGCGTGTTGGCGTCGGCCTCGAGGCCGGCTTCCCAGTAGAGGTTCGCCGCGGCATTGATCGCAGCCTGGCGCGCATACGGATCGGTCGTCTTCGCATCGACTTGGGCGACGGCCTGTCGCGCCTGCTGCAGCAACGCTTCCGGGACGGGTTGCGCCGGCGCCGCGAGCTTCGCCAGCACGATGCGGGCGCGGACCAGCGACAGCTGCTCCGGCGCCGACAACGTCGTCGCGGCACCGGCGGCGCCGAGCCGGTCGAGCGCCTGCGTCCAGGCGCGCGTCAGTTCCAGGCGCTCGGGGGACTTCTCGGCCGACAGCACGCCGACCGCGTCCTTGGCGCCGTACAACAGGTTGTCGACATTGACGGCCTGCACCTGCGGATTGGCCAGCAACGCGAGCAGCTTGCGACGCGCGTCCGCGCGCTGGAGGCCGTCGAGCGCCGGTTTGTCGTCCGGGGCTGCCGCCGCGGCACCCACATATTCGAAGAACAGGCGGGCGCACTCACCCGGCATCTCACCGGCCGGACACCGCTGTGCGAGCGTGTGGAATGCCGGCACCCGCTGGTCCTGCGCGAGTGTGCGGCCGTCGACGTCGCTGCCCCAGGAGTTGAAGGCGAGCAGGCGCCATTCGTTGGCCGTGAGCTCGTCGCCGCCGCGCGCCTTGTCGACCAGTTCCTTCGCGGGGCGCGTGTCGGCGAGCGCGACGTCGAGGATCGTCGCATAGCGCGCGACGTCGACCGTGCCGGGCAGGCGCGTGATTTCGGTGCCGTCCGGCCGGAACAGGATCATGGTCGGGTAGCCGACGACGCCGAAGTGCTCGCCGTGCTTCTGTGCGCTCGGGGTGTCGCCGTCGAGGTACACCGGCACGAACAGCCGCGTGCGTTCCTGGAACTCGCGCTTGTTGAAGATCGTCGACTTGACCTGCGCGCAGGGCGGGCACCATTCCGCGCCCCAGTAGACGAAGATCGGCTTGTCGGCGGACTTCGCAGCCGCGAACGCCGCATCCACATCGCCGGCGAACCAGTCGATCCCCGGCGGCAGGTGGCGGTCGGCCGCCGCTTCGGTGGCGACAGACTTCGGCTCCGGCGGCGGGGGCGGTTCCTCCTGCGGCCGCCGGTCGCACCCCGCGATGGCCAATGCAAGCACGATCGGGGCGAGGGCGGAGATCCTGGCTGTCATGTCGGCTGGGCTCGGGCAGGCGGGGGAGGGGCAGAATACGACGCGTTCGGCGCCGCGGCAAAAGCACCGTTGCGCATGACGGAATGCCGCGCCTATCGTCGGCCGTGGCCGAAGACAGCCCCAAGGCCGGCAGTGAACACGGTTCGTCGACGAAGGCGATCCTGTTTGCGCTGCTGGCCAACCTCGGCATCGCGCTGACCAAGACCGCCGCGGCGCTGTGGACCCATTCCGGCAGCATGGTCGCCGAAGCGATCCATTCGTACGCCGACACGGTCAACCAGTTGCTGCTGTTCCTGGGCCTCAAGCAGGCCGAGCAGCCGCCGACGACGGAACACCCGCTCGGCTACGGCAAGGTGACGTACTTCTGGAGCTTTGTCGTGGCGCTGCTGCTGTTCAGCCTCGGCGGGCTGTTCTCGATCTACGAGGGCTGGCACAAGCTGCACGCACCGGAGCCGCTCAACCAGGCCTGGGTCGCACTGTCGGTCCTGGCGATCGCGATCCTGCTCGAATCGGCGAGCCTTCGCGGCTGTCTCAACGAAATCCGCAAGGTCCGCCGCGGCCGGCGCTTCCGCGACTGGCTCGAGCACACGCGCAACGCCGAGCTCGTCGTCGTGCTCGGGGAGGACGTCGCGGCGCTCGCGGGGCTCACGATCGCCTTCGTGTTCGTGTCGCTCGCAGCGCTCACCGGCGACACGCGCTGGGACGCGGCGGGTTCGATCGCGATCGGCGTCGTGCTGATCGTCGTCGCGCTCTTCCTCGCGCGGCGGATCCGCACCTTGCTGATCGGCCGATCGGCCGATCCCGCGCTGCAGCGCAGCCTCGTTGCCCTGATCGAGGAAGACCCTTTCATCGACGAACTGCTGCACGCGATTACGCTGCAGTTCGGGCCCAAGGTCGTGCTTGCCGCCAAGGTGCGCATGAGCCCCGGCCTCTCGATCGAGGTCGCGGTCGCCCAGATCAACGCGCTCGAACGCAGCATCAAGCAGGCCCATCCCGAGGTGGGCTGGTGCTTCGTGGAGCCCGACGTCACCGATTGATCGCGGCCAGCTCGTAGACGATGCGCGCCGCCGCGCGTGCGGTACGGGCGTCGGGCGCATCGTGCTGCGGGCTCAGCTCGGCGACGTCGGCCATGACCAGCTTGTCGGGGCCCGGCCCACGGCGGCATTCGGCGATCAGCAAGCGCAACAGCGCGATCGCGCGTTGCAGCGGCACGCCGAGTCCGGACGGTGCGCTGACGCCGGGCGCGTCGGCAGGCGGCAGCACGTCGAGACAGAACGTGCAGTAGATCGCATCGCAACGCCCGATGAAGGCCCGCAGCGTCGCCTCGGCGGCGGCGGCTTCGATGTCCACGTCGGCGACGAACCCGGTGCCGAGCGTGGCGGCGCGCTCGAACAGCACGGCGGTGTTCGAGGTTTCGCTGATGCCGAGACAGAGGTAGTCGAACGGCCAGCCCGCAGCGGCGCGCGACTGCGCGATCTGCAGGAATGGCGTGCCGGAGGTACCACGACCGGGCTGTTCGGGGGCGCGCAGGTCGAAGTGCGCGTCGAAATTCACGATGCCGAGCCGGGTCAGCCGTGGATCCTCGGCCAGGCCGCGTGCGACGCCCTGGTACGAGGCCCATGCGATCTCGTGACCGCCACCGAGGCCGAGCACGCGATGGCCGGTCTGCAGCGCGTGGGCGACACGTGCGGCATAGTCGGACTGTGCCGCTTCGAGGTCGTCGCCGGGTACGCCCACGTCGCCGGCATCGTACAGCGCGGTGTCGTCGCCACCGTGCCAGGCGAGGTTCGACAGGTACTTGCGCAGCGCGCGTGGCCCGTCCGCGGCGCCGCGACGGCCGTGGTTGCGATGCACGCCGGCATCGCTCGCGAACCCGACGAGCACCACGCCCCGGCCCCGTGCGTCGCGCCAGGGCTGGACGACCTGGTGCCAGCGCCGACCGGCATTGCCGTCGTGCGCGTCGACGCGGCCAGCCCAGGCGGACATCGATTCCTGCTCGTCGTGGTCCATGCCGTACACCCGTGTCACGCGTCGCGTTCGAGCACGGTCTCGCCGGCGCGCACGACCCTGCTGCAGGGATTGAAGCCGATCCAGTACCCGAGCTCGTCGAGCGTGTCGATCGACCAGACCGCGAAATCCGCGTCGAACCCAGGCGCGAGTGCGCCGCAGCGCCCGCCGAGCCCCAGCGCGCGAGCCGCGTGCGTGGTGACGCCCCGCAGCACCTCGTCGCTGGTCATGCCGAACAGGCGCCGCGCCATGTTCATCGCGACGAGCAGCGAGGCGCCGGGCGCCGAGCCCGGGTTCGCGTCGCTGGCGACGGCGATCGGCACGCCGTGCGCGCGGAAGTGCTCGAGCGGCGGCAGGCGCGGATCGCCCAGCACGTAGTACGCGACCGGCAGCAGCACGGCGACGGTGCCGGACTGCGCCAGTGCGGCAGCGTCACTCTCGGTGGCGTACTCGAGGTGGTCGCACGCCAGCGCCCGGTGGCGTGCCGCGATGCGCGCGCCGCCGATGTTCGAGATCTGGTCGCTGTGCAGACGCACCGGCCAGCCGTGACGCGCGGCCGCCGTGAACAGCCGGTCGCACTGCGCCGCGCTGAACGCGATGGTCTCGCAATAGGCGTCGACGGCATCCACGAGCCTCTGCTCCCGCGACAACCGCGGCATCCATTCCTCGCAGATCTCGTCGACGTACGCGTCCGCACGACCTGCGAACTCGGGGGGGATCGCATGCGCGGCGAGCAGCGAGGTGACGACGCGCACGGGATGGCGCGCTTCGAGCTCGCGCGCGGCCAGCAGCATGCGCCGTTCGGTCTCGAACTCGAGGCCGTAACCCGACTTGATCTCGACCGTCGTCACGCCTTCCTGCAGCAGCGAGCGCAGACGCGGTTCGCTTTGCAGCACGAGGTCGTCAACGGAAGCTGCACGCGTCGCGCGCACCGTGTTGAGGATGCCGCCGCCCTCGCGTGCAATCTGCTCGTAGCTGGTGCCGGCCGTGCGACGTGCGAACTCGGCTGCGCGCTGGCCCGCGAACACCATGTGCGTGTGACAGTCGACGAGTCCCGGCGTCACCCAGCGTCCGTCGAGGTCGTGCGTGCGGTCGGGGCGCACGCCTGCGGGCAGGTCGGCCTCGTTGCCGACCCATTCGATGGCACCGTCGCGCGTCAGCAACGCGCCGTGTTCGAAGACGCGGCCGGCCGCATCACAAGTCGCGATCGAGCATTGACGCCAGAGCGTGAGCATGGGAAGAAGTGGCTAGCGGTTGGTGGTTAGCGGTCAGTGGCAGGACCAAGAGTCTAGAGTCTAGAGTTTAGAGTCTAGTCGGAGGCGCGTGCGCGCCCTGGCCGCCACGGGCGACCTTCCGGTTCCGACTAGACTCTAGACTCTGAACTCTGAACTCTCCTCACTAACCGCCACTAGCCACTTCCCCGAGAAAGGGCAGGTTCAGGCCCTGCTCGCGCGCGCAGTCGATCGCGAGCTCGTACCCCGCGTCCGCGTGACGCATGACGCCCGTGGCCGGATCGTTCCAGAGCACGCGCTCGATGCGCCGCGCGGCGGCTTCGCTGCCGTCGCAGACGATCACGACGCCGGCGTGCTGCGAATAGCCGATGCCGACACCGCCGCCGTGGTGCAGTGACACCCAGGTCGCGCCGCTCGCGGTGTTCAGGAGCGCATTGAGCAGCGGCCAGTCGGCCACCGCGTCGGAACCGTCGCGCATGGCCTCGGTCTCGCGGTTCGGGCTCGCGACCGAACCCGAATCGAGGTGGTCGCGGCCGATCACGACCGGCGCCTTGAGTTCGCCGCGCGCGACCATTTCGTTGAACGCGAGCCCGAGCCGGTGCCGCTGGCCGAGCCCGACCCAGCAGATGCGCGCGGGCAGGCCCTGGAACTGGATGCGTTCGCGCGCCATGTCGAGCCAGCGGTGCAGGTGCGGGTCGTCCGGGATCAGCTCCTTGACCTTGGCGTCGGTGCGGTGGATGTCCTCGGGGTCGCCCGACAGCGCGACCCAGCGGAATGGCCCGACGCCACGACAGAACAACGGCCGCACGTACGCTGGCACGAAGCCCGGGAACGCGAACGCATCCGCGACGCCGGCGTCGAAGGCGACCTGGCGGATGTTGTTGCCGTAGTCGAAGACCGGGATGCCGAGCTTCTGGAACTCGAGCATCGCGCGGACGTGCTGCGCCATCGAACTGCGGGCCGCTGCTTCGACCGCTTGGCGGTCGGACGCGTGCTCCCACTGCTCCACGGTCCAGCCGGCGGGCAGGTACCCGTGGATCGGGTCGTGCGCAGAAGTCTGGTCGGTCACCGCGTCGGGTCGCACGCCACGACGCAACAATTCCGGCAGCACCTCAGCCGCATTGCCGAGCAGGCCGACCGAGAGCGGCTTGCGTTCGCGCACGGAGCGCCCGATCAGTTCGAGCGCATGGTCGAGCGTGTCCGCGCGGACGTCGAGGTAACGCGTGTCGAGCCGCTTCTGGATGCGTTCGGGCCGGCACTCGATCGCGAGCATCGAGGCACCCGCCATCGTCGCTGCGAGTGGTTGCGCACCGCCCATGCCGCCGAGTCCGGCCGTCAGGATCCAGCGGCCGCCGAGGTCGCCGCCGTAATGCTGGCGGCCCATCTCGACGAAGGTCTCGTAGGTGCCCTGCACGATGCCCTGGCTGCCGATGTAGATCCACGAGCCGGCCGTCATCTGGCCGTACATCATGAGCCCCTTGCGGTCGAGCTCGTTGAAATAATCCCAGTTCGACCAGTTGGGCACGAGGTTCGAGTTCGCGATCATGACCCGCGGCGCGTCGGCGTGCGTGCGGAACACGCCGACCGGCTTGCCGGACTGCACCAGAAGCGTTTCGTCCGCCTCAAGAGTTTTGAGGGTGGAGACGATCCGGTCGAAGCTTTCCCAATCGCGCGCCGCGCGCGACTGGGAATGCTTCGACGCGATCCTGAAATCGCTGCGCGAACTCAACGACGACGAAACCCTGCTGATCCAGTCCGGCAAGCCCGTCGGCATCTTCCCCACGCACGCCGACGCCCCTCGCGTGCTGCTCGCCAACTCCAACCTCGTGCCGCACTGGGCCACCTGGGAGCACTTCAACGAGCTGGATAGGAAGGGCCTGATGATGTACGGCCAGATGACGGCCGGCTCGTGGATCTACATCGGCTCCCAGGGCATCGTGCAGGGCACCTACGAGACCTTCGCCGAGGTCGGGCGCCAGCACTACGGCGGCGACCTGACAGGCAAATGGATCCTCACCGGCGGGCTGGGCGGCATGGGCGGGGCGCAGCCGCTGGCCGGCGTCTTCGCCGGCGCCTGCGTGCTGGCGGTGGAATGCCAGCCCTCCTCGATCGAA
>DATMIB010000021.1:0-5816 GCA_035554635.1 Steroidobacteraceae bacterium
TCTGCCCCCTCTCCCGCAGTCCGCGGGAGAGGGCGGGGGCGACGGCTCTCTGACGCTGCTCCACGAAACGTTTCGCCCCGAGCACCTCGACGGCATTCTGCTCGCCATCGCCGCGACTGACGACGCGGCGCTAAACGCGCGAGTCGCAGCCTTGGGCCGCGAGCGCAACGTGCTGGTCAACGTCGTCGACGACGCCGAGCACTCGGCCTTCATCGTGCCGGCGATCGTCGACCGTTCGCCGCTCGTCGTCGCGATCTCGTCGGGCGGTGTCGCGCCCGTGCTCGCGCGGCTCGTGCGCGAGCGGATCGAAGCGCTGCTCGACGGCTCGTTCGGCGCCCTGGCCCAGCTGCTCGAACGCTGGCGTCCCCGCATCAAGACCGCGCTGCCGGACGTCCACGCGCGCAGGCGCTTTTACGAGCGTGTCGTGCGCGGTCGTGTCGGTGCGTTGCTGCGCGGCCAGGACGCGGCCGGTGCCGAGACTGCACTCGCGGCGGAGCTCGCCGCGCAGGACGGGAGACCCGCGATCGGCTCCGTCGTGCTGGTCGGTGCCGGGCCCGGCGATGCGGGCCTGCTGACCCTCAACGCGTTGCGCGCACTGCAGGAGGCCGACGTCGTGCTGCACGACCGGCTCGTGTCGCAGGAGGTGCTCGACCTCGCACGCCGCGATGCGGAGAAGATCTCCGTCGGCAAGGCGGCGCGCGGGCATTCGGTGTCGCAGGAGCGTATCCACGAGCTGATGCTCGAGCATGCGCGTCGCGGCCGTCGCGTCGTGCGGCTCAAGGGCGGCGACCCGTTCATTTTCGGTCGTGGCGGCGAGGAGCTCGAATACCTGCGCGCGCACGACATCCCGTTCGAGGTGGTGCCGGGCATCACCGCGGCGCTCGCCTGCGGGGCCTATTCTGGCATCCCGCTGACGCACCGCGACCATGCGCAGTCGCTGCGGCTCGTGACGGCGCATTGCGGCGAGTCGATCGACACGCTCGACTGGGCCGCGCTCGCGCAGGACCGCCAGACGGTGGCGCTGTACATGGGCGTGGCCGGGCTCGGCACGATCCGCCGCGAGTTCCTTGCGCACGGCCGTGCGCCGGGCACGCCGGTCGCGATCGTCGAAAACGGCTCGCGCCGGGAACAGCGCGTGCTGCTGGCGACGCTCGACGACCTCGAGGCGATCGGACGCGATGCGTCGGTCAGGTCGCCCGCGCTCGTGATCATTGGCGAGGTCGCGGCGCTGGCCGAGGACCTGCATTGGTTCGGCAGCGCGCCGGTCGTCTGGCGGCGCCTGCAGGCAGCGGCGTAAGGCTGGCACCTCCCGCTCGCGGGAGAGGGCAGTAAGGCCTCACCCCAACCCTCTCCCGTTGCGCGGGAGAGGGGGCAGAGCTCAGTCGACGCGCCAGCTCACTTCCACGAACACCGACCGCGGCCGCCCCGGGAAGTAGCGGTAGTCGCCGAACGCGTAGTCGGCGCGGTCCGCGTAATCGCGGTCGAGCGCATTGTTGACGCGCACGGCAGCCGACCACTGCGGCGTGACGTCCCAGCGCGCGCGCAGGTTGAGCAGTTCGTGGCCCGGGTAGCGGTGGGCGTTGCTCGCGTCGAGGAAATAGTCGCCGACCACGAGCCATTCGGCCTCGGCGGTGAGCGTTTCGGTCGGCCGCAACTCCAGGGCCGCGCGCAACAGTTCCCGCGGCGCCGTGTCGACGTCGTTGCCCTTGACGATCGTCTCGCCGCCCTCGATCGCGCGGGAGAAATCGTAGCGATGACGGGCAAAGGTGCCCCCGACCGATGCCGACAGCCACTCGAGCGGCGTCCAGCCGAGCCGGTATTCCACGCCCTCGTGCGTCGTGCGCCCGTCGCTGACGTTGAAGCCGTTGGAGTCGCGCAGGATCACGTTGTCCTTGCGCATGTCGAAGACCGCGAGCTCGGCCAGCCACTCCCCACGGGCGGCCTTGAGACCGGCCTCGATCGCGTCGATGCGCTCGGAGTCGAGGTCCGCGACCGTCTGCGTCCTTTGCAGCCGGTAGAGCTCCGTCATCTCGGGTGGACGGAAGCCGCGTGATGCGCTCGCGTAGAGCATCAGTCCATCGAGCGCGTCCCACCGCACGCTGAGCTTCGGTGCCGTGTTGGTGAACGAGTCGTCGCGGTCGGCGGGCCGGCTGTAGAGACAGCCGGGCGGCGCGCAGGGCACGCCGTTCTCGTCGGTGTTGCCGGCCAGCATGCGGTTGTCATAGTCGTACCCGACGTACTCGACGCGCACGCCGGCCCCCAGGTGCACCGTGGGGGTGAGCGCGTACTCGAGCTGCGCGTACGCCGCGGCGACGTTCGAGACGACCGTGTAATCGTAGTGCCGGCCCGCCGGGCGCGCCGCGTTCTGCGCGGGCGAGCCGGTCGTCGTCGGCGCGTCCTGCACCTCGAGCAGGAACGAGTCGGCCCATTCGAGGTCGACGCCGGTCACGAGGTCGAAACGCTCCGGCACGTCCCAGTCGACCGTGGTCACGAGGCCGAGGCTTTCCTGGCCATTGCGTTCGACCGGCTGGCCCAGCAGGAAATGCTGCAGGAAGTCCATGCGCGAGGTGCGTGCGTATGGGCGCAGTTCGAGCCGGCCGGGCAGGCCTGTCTGCGGTCGCAGCAGTCCGGTCAGCCGCACGGCGTGCGCGTCACGGTAGGCCTCGGGGTTCGCGTTGGTCTTCCGCAGGGCCTCGTCGCGGTAGGCGTCCTGGCCGAGCACGAAGCCGGCGGTCTCCTGGTCGAGGTCCGTCGCGGCCAGGTCGAAGCGACTCGACGTCGCCTCGTCGTCGCCGATGGCCAGTGTCCCGACGAGTTTGGCTTCGTCGTAGCCGGAAGCGTCCCGCCAGCCACCGTCGTGCGTGTAAAGCGCCTTCAAGCCGGCGTCGTAGCGCGCGCCGTCACGGCTCGTGACGACGCCGAGACGGCCGTAATCGGACGGCCCGCCATCGACGCTGATTTCGGCGCGGGGCAGCCGCGACGGCTCGTCGTGCAGCACATTGATCGTGCCGTGCATCGAGTTGGAGCCGTACAGCGCCGTGCCCGTGCCGCGCAGCACCTCGATGCCGTCGGCCTGCTCGGTGTCGAGCTCGAACATCTCGTTGACGTTGCAGAAGCCCGTGGGCCGGATCGGCACGCCGTTCTCGAGGTAGAGGAACGCGCCACAGGACCCCGCGCCGGTGAGCACGGGGGAGCGGATCGCCGTAAGGCTTTCCTGCCCGCTGCCGCGCTGGACCATCGCCCCGGGCACGCGGTTGATCGCCTCCGAGCTGTGGGTGGCGCCGAGCAGTGCGATGGCATCGCCGTCGACGCGGTCGATGCTGAGCGGCGTGGCGAGCGTCGACACGGCCTGGCGCCGGGCCGTCACGACCAGTTCTTCGAGCGCCGTCGTGGGCGCCGCCGTCGCCGGCACCAGGTGCAGGACCAGCAACGCGGCCCCGCAAGCCGGTGCGGCAAGGATGTGCGGTCTTGGTGTCGTCATCGTGTCCGCGTGGTTCCGCAACTGCGGCAAGTATCGGTCATTTGGGGCGTGTGGACGTAGGTGAAGCGGCGGCGTTTGTTACCATCGCGCCCAATCTCGGGAGCCTGGACCCTCGAATGCGGAACCGCTCGTGTCCTGCCCGCCGCGGCCGCCTGCCGCGGTCGTGGTGGCGTTGCCTGCTCGTGCTCTCGTGCATGCTGGTGGCCGTTCCGGCGACGGGCGCGGGGGTCGGTACGCAAGACGTGCCCGCCGCAGCGCCAGCAACGACCGCGTCACCTGCCGCAGCCTCCGCAACCGCCGCAACCACGTCCGTCACGGCGCCGGCGCCACGTCCGCGAATCGGCCTCGTGCTGAGCGGCGGCGGGGCCCGCGGCGCGGCGCATGTCGGCGTGATCCGCACGCTCGAACAGCTGCACGTGCCGATCGACGCCATCGCGGGCACCAGCATGGGTGCGATGGTCGGCGGCCTGTACGCGGCGGGCCTGAGCGGCGACGAGATCGAGCGCGTGTTCCGCGAGCTCGACTGGCAAGAGGCGATCCGCGACCGCGCACCGCGTCGCGACCTCGCTTATCGCCGCAAGCAGGACGACCGCAACATCCTCGCCAAGGGCGCGCTCGGCGTCAGTGCCGAGTCGGGCGTGGTGCTGCCGCTCGGCCTCGTGCAGGGCCACAAGATCACGCAAGTGCTGCGCGGCGCGACCTCGCGCGTGGCCGACGTGCAGGACTTCGACGCGTTGCCCACGCCGTTCCGCGCGCTCGCCACCAACCTCGAGACCGGCGAGCCGATCGTGCTGGCGCGCGGCGACCTCGTCACGGTGCTGCGCGCGAGCATGTCCGCGCCCGGTGTGCTGACGCCGGTCGAGCTCGACGGGCGCCTGCTGGTCGACGGCGGGCTGGTCGACAACCTGCCGGTCGAACTGGCGCGCAGCATGGGTGTGGACCGGCTGATCGTCGTCGACGTGAGCTTCCCGCTCGCGAAGCGCGGGGACTTCGACTCCGCGTTCGACATCGCCAACCAGATGATCGGCATCATGGTCCGGCGCGGCACGCAGCAGTCGAAGCAGACGCTGCAGCCGTCCGACGTCCTGATCGAGCCCGACCTCGGCACGATGACCTCGATCGAGTTCGACCGCGTGCCACAGGTCATGGAAACGGGGCGCACCGCCGCGCTGCGTGCTTCAGTAGAACTGGCGGCGCTGGCGCTGCCACCCGAGCAGTACGAACAGTACGTCGCGAGCCGTGTGCGGCCGATGGATCCCTCGTTGCGCATCGCGTTCGTGCAACCGAGCGAGCGTTCGAAGGACGAGGCGCGTCGGGTAGAGGCGGTGTTCGGCGACCTGGTCGGCAGCAAGCTCGACTCGCCCGAACTGCAGCGACGGCTCACCTCGCAGTACCGGCTCGACCAGTTCGAGAGCGTCGATTACCGCATCGTCGGCACCGAGCAGGAGCGTGGGATCGAAGTCGACCTGCGACGCAAGTCCTGGGGCCCGGCGTTCCTGCGGCTCGGTGTCGGCGTCGAGAACGACTACGAGGGCGGGGCGACGGCCAACGCCGCGGCGCGGCTGCAGCTGACCGGCCTCAACTCCCTCGACGCGGAATGGACGATCGACGGCCAGATCGGCGAGGAGCCGCTGTTCCGGACCGAGTTCTACCAGCCGTTGTCGCTGCGCGTGCCAGTGTTCGTCGCGCCCGCGTTCCGCTACCAGAACAAGACGCTGCAACTCGTCGACGACGAGGGGCAACGCCTCGCCCGCTATCGTGTCCGCGACACCGACGTCTCGCTCGCCCTCGGCGCGGAACTTTCCAACTGGGGCGAGGTGCGCGCCGGCCTGCGGTACGGCAACGGCAGCAGCCACATCCTGGTCGGCGATCCCGCGCTGCCCGCAGGCGATTACGACCTCGGCGGCATGTTCGTCGAGTTCGGCTACGACCGCCTCGACAGCGCGTATTTCCCCCGCCAGGGCCAGGCATTCCGGGCCTCGTGGTCGGGCGATCGCGAATCTCTGGGCTCGAGCGTCGACGCCGACGTCGTGCGTGCGTCGTGGCAGTTCGCGCGCAGCCGCGACCGCTACAGCTTCGTCTGGTCGATGGACTACGGCTCGGCGCTCGACGACGCCGTGGCCTCGCCGCAGGACCTGTTCACGCTGGGCGGCCTGTTCGATATTTCGGGACTCGCGCCCGACACGCGCGCAGGCACGCAGTACGGCATCGCGCGCGGCATCGCGTATCGACGCATCAGCCGCGGCGGCACGGGCTTTTTCGAATTCCCGGCCTACCTCGGTGTCTCGGTCGAGGCCGGCAACGTCTGGGCGACGCGCGACGACGTCGACTGGGG
>DATMIB010000022.1:0-3073 GCA_035554635.1 Steroidobacteraceae bacterium
TCCGTATTCCCACCGTCCAGACGACAAATGGCATCGCCGGACGCCCTTCGCTGCAGAAGGAGGTCGGGCCGTGAGCCGTGTTTCCGCCGCCAGCCGAACGGTCGATACGATATCTTCGTTAGGGCGCAAGAGCTAGATTCAGTCTAGGCGGCGACCGCGCACGACGTGGAGCTGTACTTCGGACTCGCGGCGCTAGTTGGCAAAGCGCGAACCTCGGTGCCGACTCTCAGGGAAGACCCAATTTGAAGGCGTGTTCCGCATGTAGAACGAGATCGCTGTGAGCCCGCGTGCCGCAAGAGCGTCGCGCGCCGTACGGGCAGCCTGTGGGACTCTGGCCTTCCCCCGATTCTCCGGACTCTGGGCTGACGTAGCCTAACGTCGAGTCGCGCCGGTGGGTGGCGCGCCGCGGTTGCAGGGTTCTCCCGCCGCGGGCTGGTGCCGGCTCGACGTAGCGTGGGCGTGCTCGGGAGACTGCCAGTCTAGCTTGCCGAGATCGCCACGGTGAATGGCCGCCGCGGGTGCCGCACGTCACTCTGGCGCTCGGGTCGCTCTCAACCGTATTTCGCCGGCCAGCGGCACGTGGTCCGACAGTCCGGACCACGGATGGCGGGGCATCTCGAGCGGCCGATGGCGCAAGTTGCGTACATAGATCCTGTCGAGCCGTAGCCTCGGCCACCACGCCGGGAAAGTGCGGGCAGGGCGCCCGCTTGCGCTGGCGTAGATCTCGGCGAGCGATGGGTCAGCGAGCATGCGCTCGTGCGCTTGCTGGCCCCAGTCATTGAAGTCGCCTGCGATCACCAGCGGCGCGTCGCGCGGAATCGCGTCGGCGACGAAGGCGAGCAGCCGATCGACCTGCCAGCGGCGTTGCGCCTGCCGCAATCCCAGATGCACGCATACCGTGTGCAGCGGTGGCCCCGCCGGTCGCACGTCCAGTACGCAGTGCAGCAACCCGCGCGGCTCGACCCCTTCGATCGACACGTCGATGTTCTGCCAGTGAACGATCGGAAACTTCGACAGCAGCGCGTTGCCCTGATGACCGCTGGTCGCAACGACATTGCGTCCATAGGCGTGTTGCGCCCACACCTGCTCGGCCAGCAGTTCGTAATGCTGTTGCGGGATGTCCTCGCCGTGGTCGCCACCGACTTCCTGCAGGAACACCAGGTCGGCCCCGGACGCGCGCAGCGCGTCGCGGATGGAGGAGAGCAGCTTGCGACGACGGATAGCGCCGAAGCCCTGGTGGGCGTTCAGCGTCAGCAGCCGTATTGCAGGCGATTCCGACCCGACATCACCAGCCATGCGCGAGGTAGTCATCCACCGTCAGTGAGAGCTGCCTACCGAAGCCGGCAGGAAATGCGAAGATCCAACCGCGTTGCGCGTTGGAGACCGTTGCAATGATCACGCTGATTGTCCTCGGCGTCATAGTCCTGTTCGTCCTCGTGATCTGGTCGATCAAACGACACCGTGACCCGCGGCTGCAGGTCGACGCCCACGCGCCGATCGATCAGCTGGTTCCATCGCTGGCCGGACTCTCCCTCGGCAGCTGCGTGGACGGCAACAGCGTCGAAATTTTCGAGAACGGCGCGTTCTTCGACGTATTGCTCGGGGAGATTGCTGCGGCCCGTCACTCCGTGCACTTCGAGACGTTTCTCTGGGAGGAAGGCGTGCTGGGGCAGCGCCTCGCTGACGCCTTTTGCGAGCGCGCGAAAGGCGGCGCGACGGTCCGTGTGCTGGTCGACGCGAAAGGCTGCAGCAAGATGGGTCAGGCGATCGAGCAGCAACTGAAGGACGCCGGCTGCAAGCTGACGAAGTTCCATCCGTTCGACTGGCGCCACATCGGTGTCTTCAACGAGCGAGACCACCGCAAAATCGTCGTCCTCGACGGCCATACGGCCTTCGTGGGCGGACATTGCATCGTCGATGACTGGCTCGGCGACGCGGAGGACGGGAAGCACTTTGCCGACGTGAGCGTCCGGCTGCGCGGCCCGATCGTTCACAGCGTGCAGTCGGCGTTCAGCGAGAACTGGGTCGGACAGACCAGTGAACTGTTCATGGGAGACGAGGTCTTCCCGCCGCTCGAGCGTGCCGGAGAAGTCACCGCCCACGCCGCGTTCGTGAAGCCGGAGGGCTCGGCCCCGGCCGTCAAGCTGTTGCACCACGCGGTCATCTGCGCCGCGCGCAAGCGCCTGTGGATCCAGAACCCGTACTTCATTCCGGAACCTGCGGCGATCGAGGCGTTCGGCGACGCTGTGGCGCGAGGCGTCGACGTGCGCGTCCTGATGCCTTCGACCAGCGGATCGGACAATCCCATGGTCCAGCACGCGGGACATCGGAACTTCGAGAAGCTGCTGCGAGGCGGCGTGCGGCTGTTCGAGTACCCGCATACGTTGCTGCACCAGAAGGTGATGACGGTCGACGGCGAATGGTGCGCCGTGGGTTCCGCCAATTTCGACGATCGGTCGTTCGAGACCAACGAGGAAATCACGCTCGGCTTCAAGGATCGAGCCACCACGGAGCGGCTCGACCAGATCTTCGAAAAGTACGCGTCACGTGCGAGTGAGATCAAACTCGAGGCGTGGCGCAGGCGCGGCTGGCGGCATCGCCTGATCGACAACTTCTATTACGCGTTCAACGAACTGCTTTGAGCGGGTACCGCGGAAGTCTCCCGCAGGGCACGATCAGCAAGGAGATCTGGCCGCCCCCGGAGGTGACCACAACCGTCGCCGAGCGTTTCGACCGCACAAGACCTGCGCCGGCGGCCGGACCCGGTTTGGTAACATCGCGGGATGACCCGCACCCTCGACAGTCACCCGCGCCGAGACGGCTACCGCATGCCCGGCGAATTCGAGCCGCACGCCGGCTGCTGGATGCTCTGGCCCGAACGTCCCGACAACTGGCGCCTCGGCGGCAAGCCTGCGCAGGAAGCGTTCGTCGCACTCGCCACGGCGATCGCTGCCAGCGAGCCCGTCACGATGGGTGTCTCGGCCGCGCAGTACCAGAACGCACGCAACCGCCTGCCGCCGCAGGTGCGCGTCGTCGAGTTGTCGAGCAACGACGCCTGGATGCGCGACGTCGG
>DATMIB010000023.1:0-33568 GCA_035554635.1 Steroidobacteraceae bacterium
TTCCCGGCCGGCATTCCGGAATCACGGGCATCCGATGTGCGCGGCGCCGCAGTACATGTCCGCGACGCTATGGCGACGCGGCGCCCGCCCGCAGCCGAGCGTCGAGCGCGGCGAGCCGTTCGGGCGTGCCGATGTCGAGCCAGTCACCGTCGTAGCGTTCGGCGCCCACGCGGTCGGCGGCCGCCACGTTGCGCAGCAGCGGCGCGAGCTTGAAGGCGCCGTCGGTGCAGCCGTTGAACAACGACGGGTGATAGACCCCGAGGCCCGAGAACGTCAGCCGCGGCAGGGCCGCCACGCGCGCCGCGACAGCCGTGTCCTGCGCCATGCCGGGGATCGGTTCGACCATGCGCTGGCCGTCGAGCCAGAAATCGCCGCGCGGGTTGTGCGGCGGATTCGGCACGAGCACGACGTGCGCCTGGTCCTTGCGCGGCAGGCCGTTGCCAAAGCGTCGCAGCAACTCGGCGTACGGGTACTGCATCCAGACGTCGCCGTTCAGCACCAGGAACGGCTCGACGCCGATCGGGCACAGCAGCGGCAGCGCGCGAAAGATGCCGCCCCCGGTCTCGAGCGGTTCGGGGCCCTCCTCGCTGTAGGCGAGCGCCACACCGTAGCGCGACCCGTCGCCGAGCGCGGCTCGGATCTGGTCGCCGAGCCAGGAAAGGTTCACGACGATCTCACGCACGCCGGCGGCCGCGAGCGCATGCAGGTGGTGCTCGATCAGCGCCATGCCACCGACTTCGAGCAACGGTTTCGGTCGCGTCAGCGTCAGCGGGCGCATGCGTTCGCCGCGGCCCGCGGCCAGGATCATCGCGCGCATCGTCGTCATGGGTGCCCCGCGTGCCGGTCAGGACGCACGTGCATCGAGCCGCGCGACGACTGCCGGCAGTACGCGCTCCGCGAGCAGCCGTCCGAGCGCCGCGAAATCCGCATGCCGCGAGCACGAGCCCACGGCGTATTCGAGCGTACGCGGGATGTCGGCGAGATAGCCGGGCTTGCCATCGCGCAACCACAGCCGCGCGAAGATGCCGCCGATCTTGAGGTGACGCTGCACGCCGAGCAGGTCGAACCAGCGCAGGAATTGCTCGTCGTCGCGACCCGTGTCGAGCCCGGCCGCGGCCGCCTTGCGACGGAACTGCAGCGCCCACTCGACGACACGCTCCTGCGGCCAGGCGACGTAGCTGTCGCGCAGCAGCGAGACGAGGTCGTAGGTGAGGCCGCCGCGCACGGCGTCCTGGAAATCGAGAATGCCCGGGTTGTCGCCCGGACAGACCATCAGGTTGCGCGAGTGATAGTCACGGTGCACGAACACCTGCGGCTGTTCGAGCGCGTTGGCGACCAGCGCCGTGAACGCGGACTGCAGCGTCTCGCCTTCCTCGGCGCTCAACTCGAGCTCCAGGTGTCGCGCGAGCAGCCAGTCCGGGAACAGGCTCATCTCGAACCGCAGCAGCTTTTCGTCGTACGGCGGCAACTGGCGCGCGGCCTCCGCGCCGCGGGCCTGGATGCGCACGAGTGCGTCGATCGCGTCGGCGTACAGCGGCTCCGCGCGACCGGCCTGGGCGAGCTCCGGCAGGTACATCGTCGTGCCGAGGTCGGTCAGCAGCAGGAAACCCTCCGCTACGGAACGGTGCAGCACGCGCGGCGCGTGGACGCCGACCTGCTGCAGCATCGCGGCGACCTTGAGGAACGGCCCGACGTCCTCCTTGCCCGGCGGCGCGTCCATCACGATCAGCGGCTCGTGCCCGTCGCGGGTCACGCGGAAATAGCGGCGGAAGCTCGCGTCCGCGGACGCCGGCGCGATCGCGTAGTCGTGGAAGCCCAGGTCGTCTTCGAGCCATCGGCACAATGATGCGAGGCGCGGGTCGTGTGCGGCCCGTTGCGTCGGGGCGAGGATGGCGTCGTTCAAGCAGGGAACCTCGGGCAAAGGAACGCGGGACGGGCCTGCGGCTGTCCGGGTCACGTGGCGTGACGGCACCGCACCGCGCGCAATTATAATCGCCCGCGATGCCTTCCCCGCCCCACGCCCACCGTTCCCGCCCTCCCCGCCCGTCGTCCGTCCCCCCGCACGCCTTGCTGCGTGGGGTCGCGCTCGGCGTCGCGCTCACGCTGGCCGCCGCCTCGGCCCGCGCACAGGACGTCGAGGACGACGGGCCGCAGGCCTGCACGCTCGCCACGCCCGACCCGCGCGTCGACGAGCTGCGCGAGGCCAACCCTGCCGACAGCCGCATCGACGTCACGAGTGACACCGGTGAGCTCGGTCGCGACGGCGACGCCGTGCTGACAGGCAACGTCACGATCCGCACCGGCCAGCGCCTGCTCAAGGCGGACCAGGCGGAGTTGAACGCCACCGACCGCAGCGTCCAGCTGCACGGGCGCATGGAGTACCTCGACCCCACGCTGCACGTCTACGGCGACAGCGGTTCGTTCGTCGAAGGCGCCGGTGGCGATTTCAAGGGTGCGCGGTTCGAGCTGATCGATCGCGCCGTCCGTGGCGCCGCCGCGGCGGCCCGTGTGACCCGCGACGGCACGATGCACCTCGAGGGCGTGCGGTACACGGCGTGCCCGCCCGGGGTCGAGGACTGGGAACTCGCCGCAGGCCAGATCACGATCGACCAGAAGAGTCAGATCGGCACCGGGCGCGACGTCAAGCTCGAGTTCCTCGGCGTGCCGATCTTCTACACGCCGTGGATCACGTTCCCGGTCGGCGACCAGCGCAAGAGCGGCCTGCTGTACCCGCAGGTCGGCAGCAGCAGCAAGAACGGCACGCTCGTCGCCGTGCCGTACTACTGGAACCTCGCGCCCAACTACGACGCGACGCTCGTGACGCGCTGGTACTCGTCGCGCGGCGTGCGCGTCGACCCCGAGTTGCGCTACCTGGGCGATGACAGTCGCACCCAGCTCGACGCCGAATACCTGTTCCACGACGAAGACCAGGGCGACGCGCGCGGTCTGGTCCAGCTGCGTCACGTCACGCGTCTCGCGCCGCGCACGCGGCTGCTGATCGACGCGGCGAACGTGAGCGACCCGGACTACTTCGAGGACTTCGGCGTCGGCTTCGAGGGCACCAGCGTCACGTTCCTCGACCGCTACGTCGACCTGCGCCACGACGTCGGCGCCTGGTCCTTCGACGCGTTCGCGCAGGGCTACCAGATCATCGACCGCGAACTGCCGGACACGGACGCGCCGTACCAGATCCTGCCGCGGCTCACGGCCACCGGTGACTGGAACGACCTGCCGGGCGGCTTCTCGGCACAGCTCCATGCCGAGGCGACGAATTTCGCCCGCGAGGTCGGCACGCAAGGCGTGCGCCTGGACGCCGAGCCGTCGCTCGAATGGCGCGTCGACCGCGCCGGCGCGTTCCTGGCCGCGGGCGCGGGCTACCGCTACACCCAGTACGCACTGCGCGACGTGGCCGACGGCGCCGACGAGAGTCCGAGCCGCGCGTTGCCCTCGGCGACGCTCGACGCGGGGCTCGTGCTCGAACGCGAGTCCGGTTCGCGCGGCCAGCGGCTGCAGACGCTCGAACCGCGGCTGATGTACCTCTACGTCCCCTACCGCGACCAGGACGACCTGCCCGTGTTCGACACGGGCATCCCCGACCTCAACCTCGTCCAGCTGTTCCGCAACAACCGCTACGTCGGCCCGGACCGCGTCGGCGACGCGAACCAGGTCAGCGTCGGCGTCACTTCGCGGCTGCTCGACGCGACGGGCGGGCGGCAGTTCCTCAGCGCGACGCTGGGCCAGGCGTTCTATTTCGACGACCCGCGCGTGCGGCTGCCGGACGAGCCCCTGCGCTCGCGCTCGTCGTCGGACGTGGTGGCGGAAGTCGAGGTTGCCGCATACAAGAACTGGAACGCGCGCTTTGCCTACCAGTGGAACCCGGACGAGAGCCGTGGCGAGCGCTCCGAGACGTTCCTGCAATACGCGCCCGAACCCGGCAAGGTGTTCAACGCCGGCTACCGGTTCCGCCGCGACCTGCTCGAGCAGCTCGACGTTTCCGGCGCCTGGCCGATCAACAACGAGTGGCGCGGGTTCGCACGCTGGGTCTATTCGCTCCAGGAGGAGAAGACGCTCGACCAGTTCGCGGGCATCGAATACTCCTCGTGCTGCTGGGCCGTCCGGCTCGTGACGCGACGCTTCGTCTCCAGCCGCTCGGGCGACGCGGAGACGTCGTTCGGCATCGAGCTGGAACTGAAAGGGCTCTCCAGTGTCGGAGTCGACAACGAAGCTTTCCTGCGCGAGGCGATTCGGGGATACTCCCCGCTTTCGTCCGCCGCCATCCCCTGAGATGTCCTTGAAATTCAAGCAGTTTTTCGGCGCCGTCGCCCTGTTTGCGGCCGTCGTCGGCACCGCCCACGCCCAGTCCAAGGAATTGAGCTCCTCGGGCGTCCTGCTCGACCGCGTCGCGGCCGTCGTCAACGACGGCATCGTCCTGCGCAGCGACGTCGAGCGGCAGGTGCAGACGGTGAGCGCCCGCATCCAGCAGCAGGGCCAGCAACTGCCGCCGCGCAACGTGTTGCGCCAGCAGGTGCTCGAACGGCTCGTGCTGCAGCAGCTGCAGCTCGAGCGCGCCGACCGGCTCGGCATCCGGATCCCGGACGAGGCCGTGAACCAGGCGCTCACCGAGGTCGCCCAGCGCAACAACATCCGCTTCAGCGAGCTGCCGGCGGTGCTCGAACAGCAGGGCGTCGACTACCGCGACTATCGCGACGAAGTCCGCCGCGAAATGACGCTGCAGACGCTGCGCCAGCGCGACGTGATCGCGCGCGTCTACGTCTCGCCGCGTGAAGTCGACCAGTGCATCGCCAAGCGCAAGGCTTCACCGAGCGCCGACAACGAATTCAACCTCGGCCACATCCTGGTCGCGATCCCGAGCGCCGCCGACGAGCAGCAGATCGCCGAGCGCACGGCCCGCGCGCAGGGCGTGTACCAGCGCGCCCGCAACAACGAGGACTTCGCCCAGCTCGCGATCACCTACTCCGACTCGGGCACGGCGCTCGAAGGCGGCGCGCTCGGGTGGCGCAAGGCGAGCCAGCTGCCGTCCTTCGTCGCCGACGTGGTCCCGACCCTCAAGGCCGGCGACGTGACGGAGCCGATCCGCACGCCGAGCGGCCTGCACATCTTCAAGGTGTTAGAGGTGCGCGGCGGCCAGGCCCCCGCGCTCGTTTCGCAGGTGCATGCCCGGCACATCCTGATGAAGCCGAACGAGGTCGCGGACGACGAGACCGTGCGCCAGAAGCTGGCCCAGATCCGCACGCGCGTGCTCAACGGCGAGAGCTTCGAGGCCATCGCCTCGGTCACCTCCGAGGACCCGGGCTCCGCCGCGGCCGGCGGCGACCTCGGCTGGACCGGCCGCGGCACGTTCGTGCCCGAGTTCGAGAAGCAGCTCGATGCGCTCGACGTCGACCAGATGAGCGAGCCGTTCCGGTCGCAGTACGGCTGGCACCTCGTGCAGCTGCTCGGCCGGCGCACCTACGACGCGAGCGAGGACGTCACGCGCAACCGCTGTGTCGCCCAGTTGCGTGAGGCGCGCGCCGACGAAGAGACCGAGATCTGGCTGCGTCGCCTGCGCGACGAAGCGTTCGTCGAATACCGGATGTGAGCGCCCGCACGCAGCAGGCGCTGCGCACCATCGCGATCACGAGCGGTGAGCCGGCCGGCATCGGTCCCGACATCTGCTCGACCCTGCTCGAGGACCCGCCGCAGGACTGCCGCGTCGTGCTGATCGGCGACGTGTCGCTGTTCGGCCGTTCGCGGCTCAAGCGCGCGCGCAAGCCGCGCATCCCGCTGTTCGACGCGACCTCGGCCCCGCGGCCCGGCATCGAACTGCTGCACGTGCCGCTCGGCGCGCCGTGCGTGCCGGGCCAGCTCGACCCCGCCAACGCGAAGTACGTGCTCGAGACGCTCGACGCGGCCATCGGCGGTTGTGCGGCCGGCGCCTTTCACGCGGTCGTCACGGCGCCCGTGCAGAAGTCGGTGATCAACGACGCCGGCATCCCGTTCACGGGCCACACCGAATACCTGGCGAAGCAGACCGGCGTGCGCCTGCCGGTCATGCTGCTGGTCGGCGGCGGCCTGCGCGTGGCACTCGCGACGACGCACCTGCCGCTCAGGAAGGTCAGTGCGGCCCTCACGCCCGCGCGGCTCGAGGCCGTCGTGCGGATCCTGCACGCGGACCTGCGCAACCGCTTCGGGCTACGCAAGCCGCGCATCCTGGTGCTCGGCCTCAATCCGCACGCCGGCGAGGGCGGCCACCTCGGCACCGAGGAGCTCGAGGTGATCGAGCCCGTGCTGGCCGCGCTGCGCGGCGAAGGTCTCGACGTGCCCGGGCCGGTGCCCGCCGACACGGCCTTCCTGCCGCACCGGCTGCAGGGATGCGACGCCGTGCTCGCGATGTACCACGACCAGGGGCTGCCCGTGCTCAAGCACGCGAGTTTCGGCCACGCCGTCAACGTCACGCTCGGCCTGCCGATCGTGCGCACCTCGGTCGACCACGGCACGGCACTCGACCTCGCCGGCACGCGCAGGGCCGACACGGGCAGCCTGCGCGCGGCGTTCGACCTCGCGCTCGACCTGAGCCATCGCACCCAATCGAGCGCGTCGCACTGGTGAGCGGGCCGCGTTTCGCGAAAAAGCGCTACGGGCAGCACTTCCTGCACGACCCCGGCACGATCGACCGGATCGTGCGCGCGATCGATCCGCAGCCGGGCGACCGCATCGTCGAGATCGGCCCGGGCCGCGGCGCGATCACGGCACCGGTGCTCGCGCGGGCCGGCACGATCGACGTCGTCGAGATCGACCGCGACGTCGTGCCGACGCTCGAGGGCCACTGCGCCGGACGCGGCACCTTGCGAGTGCACCTCGCGGACGCGCTCGAGTTCGACTTTCGCGCGCTGCGTGGCGACGGCCCGAAGCTGCGGTTGATCGGCAACCTGCCCTACAACGTTTCGACGCCGCTGCTGTTCCGTTTCGTCGAGCAGCTCGACGCGATCGCCGACATGCACTTCATGCTGCAGCGGGAAGTCGTGCAGCGCATGGCGGCCCGGCCCGACACCGACGAATACGGCCGGCTCACCGTCACGCTCGCGCCGCACGTCTCGGTCGAGCCGCTGTTCGACATCGGCACCGGCGCCTTCAAGCCACCGCCACAGGTCGTCTCGACGTTCTTCGCGCTGCACCCGCATGCGCAACCGCCGTTCGACACCGGCCCGCCCGACGCGTTCGCGCGCGTGGTCCTCGCCGCCTTCTCGAAGCGGCGCAAGACGTTGCGCAATGCGTTGCACGGCCTGCTCGAGCCGGCGCAGATCGTCGCGGCCGGCATCGACCCGGGTGCGCGTGCGGAAACGCTGTCGCCCGCCCAGTTCGGGGACCTGGCCCGCCAACTGCGAGCCGGCGGGGCGGACGGCCGGGCCTGACGCGGTCGAATTGGTGCCCCCCCGGGGGCCGCCTATAATTCTTCGAGGACCGCGTGCCCCGAGGGGCCGCGCGGACGTAGCGGTCGACGGGAGTCCTCCATGCGCGAATACAAGAAGATCCTGGCCTGCGTAGACCTGACGGACGGCAGCGAGCAGATCGCCGAGCGGGCGCGCGACATGGCCGGCCGCTGTGGCGCCGACGTGACGCTGCTGCACGTCGTCGAGTACGTGCCGGTCGAGCCGATGGGCGAGGCGCTGCTGCCGGCCGTGCAGATCGAGGGCGAACTGGTCGAGCGCGCGACCCAGCGCATCGCCGAACTCGCAGCCAGGACCGGGCTCGAGGCCGCGCAACGCATCGTGCGGGCCGGCAACATCAAGAGCGAGGTGGTCCGCGTCGCGCAGGAAGCCGGCGCCGACCTGATCGTGCTCGGCAGCCGCGAGCGCCACGGCGTCTCGGTCCTGTTCAACCAGACCGAGGACACCGTGCTGCACGCGGCGCCCTGCGACGTGCTGGCGGTGCGCTGGATGAGAAAATGAGCGCGCCGTCGGGACCGAACCGGATCCGCGTCGACGTCACGACGAACTACGTCGAGGACCAGTCGAACCCCGGCGAAGGCCGCTATGTGTTTTCCTACACGATCACGATCCGCAACGAAGGGCCGCAGGCCGCGCGACTGCTGGGCCGGCACTGGCTGATCACCGACGCCAACGGCAAGGTGCAGGAGGTCGTCGGCGAAGGGGTGGTCGGCGAGCAGCCGCACCTGCAGCCCGGACAGGGCTTCCGTTACTCGAGCGGCGCCATCCTCGAAACGCCGGTCGGGTCGATGCAGGGCCGTTACCGCATGCTCGCCGACGACGGCGAGCAGTTCGACGCGCCGATCGCGCCGTTCCGGCTCGCGATGCCCGGCGTGCTTCACTGACGCCACGATGGCCGTCTACGCGATCGGCGACGTCCAGGGCTGCGCGGACGAACTCGAGGAGCTGCTCACCCGGCTCGATTTCGACCCCAGGGTCGACCGGCTCTGGTTTGTCGGCGACCTCGTCAACCGCGGGCCGCATTCGCTCGAGACGCTGCGACGGGTCAAGGCGCTCGGCGACGCCGCCGTCGTCGTGCTCGGCAATCACGACCTGCACCTGCTCGCGATCGCCCGGGGCGGTGCCGACTGGAAGGCGACCGACGCCGGCCTGCACCAGGTCATCGAGGCGCCCGACCGCGAGGAACTGCTCGACTGGCTGCAGTCGCGGCCGCTGATGCACCACGACGCACAGCTCGGCGTGAGCATGCTGCACGCGGGATTGCCGCCGCAGTGGACGCTGCACACGGCGCTCGCCTGCGCGCACGAGGTCGAGGCACGGCTGCGCGGCCACCACGTCGGCCAGCTGTTTGCCCACATGTACGGCAACGAACCGGCCGTCTGGCACGACGAACTCGAGGGCTGGGACCGGCTCCGCTTCACGATCAACGCGTTCACGCGGCTGCGCGTCTGCAGCGAGGACGACGGCCGGCTCATGCTCAAGTACAAGGGTGCGCCCCAGGTGGCGCCGCGCGGCGTGGTGCCGTGGTTTCGCGTGCCCTGGCGTCGCTCGCGCGGCGAGCGGCTCGTGTTCGGCCACTGGTCGGCCCTCGGGTACGTCGACACCGGCGAGGTGCTCGGCCTCGACACCGGTTGCGTCTGGGGCGGCCAGTTGACCGCGCGGCGCATCGACGTGCGCGAGTCGGCACCGGTCCAGGTGCACAGCCACGCCGGCGGCATTCCGCTGCAGACGGACTGAGCCGGCGTCCCGGTCAGGGCTCCTTTGGCGCAGGCGCCGAATCGGGTCGCGGCGCCTCGTGCAGCGACTCGAGACGCAACATCACCGAGCCGATCGGCAATGCGTGCCGCATGCATTGCAGGCGCGAACCCTCGACGACCTTCACGCCGAATTCCGGGAAGACCCTCTGGACCAGGTCTTCGAGCAACTCGCAGTCGCCCTCCTCGACGCGGGATGCGCGCGAGCCGTCGAACTGCACCACCTTGCTCACGGCGGGGAACTGCGTGATTGCGAGGTCCGGACTGCCCTTGCCGCGCACGCGTGAAACGAGCTCGCGCTTGGGGTCGTCGCGCAGCCGTTGCAGCAGTTCGGGCGTCGCTGCGGCCGGGAGCGACGCCTTGATCTGCACGCGCGGCATCGTTTCGACGCCGACCCCTGTCGCCGTGCAACTCACGAGCACCTTCAGGTCGTCGCGACGCGCCCCCACCTGCCGCAGGATGTAACTCACCTTGTCGCGCAGTCCGTGACAGGTGTAGTAGGTCGTCTGGCCGATGTAGACGAACGAGGCCTCGTGCTCGAGCCAGACGGCGGGAACCGTCGGCGCCGTGCCGGCCGCCGCCGGCTCCGTCACCGGCTCGGCCGGCAGGCGCGCAGCCGGCCAGGTAGCGGACAGCACGGTGACGACGACTGCAACGGCGATGCGTGTAATGGAGTTCATGGCCATTAATTTATACTCGTCCCATGCAAGCACTGGCAGCTTTCGACCTGCGCCGGTGGATCGACGACCACCGCGACGAGTTGCGCCCGCCGGTCTGCAACAAGCAGGTCTTCGAGCAGGGTGATTTCGTCATCATGGTGGTCGGCGGGCCCAATGCCCGCAAGGACTATCACGACGACCCGGGCGACGAGTTCTTCTACCAGCTCGAGGGCGACATGCTGTTGCGAACCCTGCAGGACGGTCGCCGCATCGACGTGCCGATCCGCGCCGGCGAAGTGCTGCTGCTGCCGGCCCACGTGCCTCATTCGCCACAACGCTTCGCCGACACCGTCGGCCTCGTCGTCGAACGCAAGCGGCGGCCGGGCGAAGCGGACGGGTTTCTCTGGTACTGCGATCGCTGCGACCACGAGCTGTACCGCGAGTACCTGCAGGTGACGGATATCGAGACCCAGTTGCCACCGGTCTTCGAACGCTTCTGGTCGAACCCCGAGCACACGGTCTGTCGCGCCTGCGGCAGCGTGCAGTCCAAGTGACCGGGCGCGCGGGGACCCTGGAATTCGACGCGCACGGCCGGCGCTGGCGCGCCGCGCTCGACAGCGCGTACGACCTCGCCATCCCGCTCGAATTCGACGGGCCGCAACCGCTTTTTTTCGCGGCGGAGCCGGCCGGCGCCACGCCGCTGCGCGCCGGTTCGTTCACGGGCAGCGTTGCGACCGGTGCGAGCTGCAATTGCGCCACCTACACGCTCGCGCCGCACTGCCACGGCACGCACACGGAGTGCGTGGGGCACGTGACGCGCGAGCGCACGAGCCTCGCGGCGCTCACGCCGGTGCCGCCGTTGCTCGCGCTCGTGCTGAGCGTGACGCCGACGCCGCTCGGTGCCGCGGCACGTGGGCCGCATGCGGCGGCGACCGACCCTGTGATCGAGCGCGAGGCTCTCGTCACGGCGGCGCGACGCTGGCTCGACGTGCCGTGGCGCGCACTCGTCGTGCGCACGCTGCCGAACCTGGAATCGAAACGGCGGCATGCATACGCAGGCTCGTCCTGCCCTGCCCCGTATTTCACGGCCGACGCGATGCGCTGGGTCGTCGAGCGCAGCGTCACGTCGCTGGTCTGCGACCTGCCGAGCCTCGACCGTGCCGACGACGGCGGCCAGCTCGCGGCGCATCGGATCTTCTGGGGGCTCCCGGCCGGCGCAGTCGATGCGGCACGGGCGACACGCAGCGATGCGCTGGTCACCGAACTCGCGTTCGTGCCCGACACCGTCGCCGACGATCTCTACCTGCTCGACCTGCACGTGCCCGCCTTCGTCGCCGACGCCGCGCCCAGCCGGCCGGTCCTGTACCCGGTCGAGGAACTCGCGCCGGACGCGCACGCATGAACATCGATCGCGAACACGCGCAGGCGTTCGACGCGGCCGACCCGCTCGCCGCCTGGCACGACCGCTTCGTCCTGCCGCGCGAGCTGCACGACGGTCGCGAACTGGTCTACCTCTGCGGTCACTCGCTCGGCGCGCAGCCCGTGCTCGCGGCAGACTACGTCGAAGACGTCATGCGCGACTGGCGCTCGCTCGGCGTCGAGGGTCACTTCACGGGTCGCCACCCCTGGCTCTCGTACCACGAGCGGCTGGCGGCGCCGCTGGCCGAGCTCGTCGGCGCCTCGCCCGGCGAGGTCGTCGCGATGAACACGCTGACCGCCAACCTGCACCTGCTGTTCGCGAGCTTCTACCGCCCGCGCGGCGAACGCACCGCGGTGCTGATGGAGCGACAGGCGTTCCCATCGGACCGGCATGCCGTGGAATCGCAGGTCCGGTGGCACGGGCTCGATCCGCAGCGTGACCTGATCGAGCTCGAGCCGCGTTGCGGCGAGTGGCTGCTGCGCACCGAGGACATCGTCGCGACGATCGAACGCGAGGGCCCGCGCATCGCCACGATCCTGCTGCCCGGCGTGCAGTACCTGACGGGGCAACGCCTCGATGTCGCGGCGATCACGGCCGCAGGACATGCGGCCGGTTGCATCGTCGGCTGGGACCTCGCCCACGCGATCGGCAACGTGCCGCTGCAGCTGCACGACGCCCAGGTCGATTTCGCGGTCTGGTGCAGCTACAAATTCCTCAACGGCGGGCCCGGTGCGATCGGCGGCGCGTTCGTGCACGCGCGTCACGGCAACGACGCCACGCTGCCGCGGCTCGCCGGCTGGTGGGGCCACGACCGCGCCACGCGGTTCCTGATGGAGCCGGGCTTCCAGCCGATTCCGGGCGCCGAGGGCTGGCAGCTCAGCAACCCGCCCATCCTGGCGATGGCGCCGCTCGCGGCCTCGCTCGAGCACTTCACCGCGGCGGGCTTCGCGGCCCTGCGCCGCAAGTCGGTGGCGCTGACGGCCTATTTCGAACAACTCGTGCACGCGCGGCTCGGCGGGAACGTCGAGATCATCACGCCAGCCGATCCCGAATGCCGCGGCGCGACGCTGTCGTTGCGGCTCGCCGGCTTCGGGCGCGCCCCGGCGCAGGCGGTGTTCGAGGGCTTGCGCGGCCGCCAGATCCTGCCCGACTGGCGCGAGCCCGACATCATCCGTGCGGCGCCGGTGCCGTTCTACAACGGCTACGACGACGTCTGGCGGTTCGTCGACGCGCTGCACGCCGAACTCGGCGCGCACCGCACGGACTAAGCACGTGACCGGCCCCGTCACCGTGCTCGGTGCCGGCCTGTCGGGCGCGCTCATGGCGATCTGTCTCGCGCGGCAGGGCTACGACGTCTGCGTGCTCGAGCGCCGGCCGGACTTGCGCAAGGTCGACATGGACGCCGGCCGCTCGATCAACCTCGCGCTCGCCGACCGCGGCATCGAGGCGCTGCGCGAGGCCGGCGTCTACGAGGACGTCGCACCCCTGCTGATCCCGATGCGCGGACGCATGCTGCATGCGGTCGACGGCGCACTGACCTTCGCGCCGTACGGTCAACGGCCCCACGAAGTGATCCATTCGGTCTCGCGTCCGGGCCTCACGCGCGTGCTGCTCGACCACGCACGCCGTCACTACGCGATCGAGCCACGGTTCCTGCAGGCGGCGCGCACGCTCGACTTCGAACGCGACGAGCTGGTGATGCTCGACGAAGTCTCGGGCGACACCTACGTGCGGCCGCTCGCGCCGCTGATCGCCGCCGACGGCGCCGGGTCGGTCGTGCGCCGGGCCCTCAGCGGCCAGCGCGGCGTGCGCGTCGTCGAGGACATGCTAGAGCACGGCTACAAGGAGCTGACGCTGCCGGCACGTGCCGAAGGCGGCCACGCGCTCGAACGCGAGGCGCTGCACGTATGGCCGCGCGGTGGCTTCATGCTGATCGCGCTGCCGAACCTCGACGGCAGCTTCACCGTGACGCTGTTCCTCGCGCTCAGGGGCCCGGAGAGCTTTGCGGAGCTCTCCGACCGCACCCGCGTCGAGGCGTTCTTCGGCACGCACTTCGCGGACGTCGTGCCGCTGATGCCGAACCTGGCGCGCGAGTTCTTCGAGCACCCGGTCGGTCGCATGGGCACGGTGTATGTCGACGAATGGGCCGTCGACGGCGCGGCCGTGCTGCTCGGCGACGCGGCGCACGCGATCGTGCCGTTCCACGGCCAGGGCATGAACGCCTGTTTCGAGGATTGCCGCATCCTCGCCGGGCTGCTGCGGGAGGACGCCGACTGGGGTCGAGCGTTCACGCGCTTCACGCGCGAGCGCAAGCCCAACACGGACGCGATCGCCGCGATGGCGCTCGAGAACTTCCTCGAGATGCGTGACACGGTGCGCGACCCGAAGTTCATGCTGCGCAAGGCCCTGAGCTTCGAACTCGAGCGCCGCCACCCGGACCGTTTCATCCCGCGGTATTCGATGGTGATGTTCCACCACGAGGTGCCGTACGCGGTCGCCCGTGCGCGCGGCGAGATCCAGGCCGGCATCCTGGCCGAACTCACCGCCGACGTCGCGACGCTCGAGGAGATTGCCCCTGGCGCCATGGACGCCGCGGTGCTGGGGCGGCTCGAGCCGCTGCCACAGGCCGTCGGCCGACTGCGGCACTAACGCGCGAGCGAAGCGCCGGCGGGGCTCGCGATGCCCGCCTCCGTCGCAACCTGTCGCGCGGCGGACAGCTGGTTCAGGATCACGACCAGCTGGCCCACGTGGTACGGCTTGGCGACATGCCCCTGGAACCCGGCCTGCAGCGCGCGAGCGCGGTCCTCGTCACGCGCGTAGGCCGTCAACGCGACGGCGGGCAGCCGGTCGGGATCGATGCCGAGGTCGCTGCGGACGCGACGGATCAGCTCGTAGCCGTCCATGTGCGGCATGCCGAGGTCGCTCACGAGCACGTCGAAGTCGGCCGCGTGGTCGCGCAGGTGCTCGAACGCGGCCTGGCCTGAGGTCACCGGCGTCACGGTCGCGCCCTGGTCCTCGAGCATTCGACGCAGCGACTCGAGCATGTCGACCTGGTCCTCGACCGCGAGGATGCGCCGGCCCTCGAGACGCAGGTTCAGCATGCGGTCCGGGTCGAGCCGGCGCCACGTGCCGCTCGCATCCGAATCGACCGTGACATAGGCGGACGAATGCAGCGGCAGCGTCACCGTGAACGTCGCGCCGAGCCCCGGGCCGGGACTCGTGGCACGGACGTCGCCGCCCTGCAGCTCCACCAGTTGCTTGACGATCGCGAGGCCGAGGCCGAGGCCGCCGTGGCGGCGCGCGCTCGAGCTGTCGGCCTGCTTGAAGCGGCTGAAGATCTGCGGCAGCAGCTCCGGCGCGATGCCTTCGCCGTCGTCGCGCACCGCGATTTCCAGTGTCTCGTCGCGGCGTCGTGCCGTCACCCAGATGTGGCCGCGCTCGGGCGTGAACTTGACGGCATTGCCGAGCAGGTTCCACAGCACCTGCTGCAGCCGCGTCGGGTCGGCCAGCACGATCTTCGGCTGCGTGCCGATGTCGAGCGAGAGCGTGACGTGACGCGCTTCCGCCGCTGGCCGGTGCGAGGCCACGGCCTGGCTGACGAGCTCGGCCGCGTCGATCGGTCGCATGTCGAGCGTGACGCGGCCGGAGACGATGCGGCTCATGTCGAGCAGGTCGCCGATCAGCTGCGACAGCGCCATGCCATTGTCGATGATCAGCGCGAGGCCCTTCTTGAGGTCCTCGCCGGTGCCGCCGTACTTGCGGGCGAGGATCCGGCTCCACAGCACGATCACGGACAGTGGCGTGCGCAGTTCGTGCGAGAGCGTCGCAAGGAATTCATCCTTGGCGCGCGTGGCGAGTTCGGCGTCGGTGCGCGCCGCCCGCTCGCTCTCGAGCAGCACCTCGCGCTCGGCTTCGAGCGCCTGCCGGTCCGTGATGTCGATGCTCGTGCCGGCGAAGGCAAGCAGCTCGCCGTTGGCGCCGAGCCGCGGCACGCCGTACGACTCGATCCAGCGCCACTGGCCGTCGGCACGGCAGACGCGCGCCTTGGCGACGAATGGCTCCTTGCGTTCGAGGCACTGCCGGAACCGGCCTTCGTACTCGGCGCGGTCCTCCTCGTGCACGAGCACCTGCCAGCCCGTGCGACGCGCCTGCTCCTGCGTCACGCCGAGGAATTCCTCCCAGGTCTTGTTGACGAACAGGATGCGACCATCCGGGTCGTGCACCCAGATCAGCAGCGGGACGCTGTCGGCCATCACGGTGAAGCGACGTTCGCGTTCCTGTGCGTCGGCGGCCGCGGACTCGGCCCGCGCCCGCGCGCGACGACCGGATTCGACCAGCGCGACCATGATGAAATTGCTCAGCAGGAACAGCGCGACGCTGGTCAGGAACGCAGCGTCGACCGGCCGGTCCGTGAGGACGACGGAGAGGACGGTCGCGGCGAAAGTCGCGATCGTGCCGTAGCGCCAGCCCGCCACCATCGTGCTGACGAGGATCGCCGGAAAGAACGGCAGGAACGGAAACAGGTCGACCCAGATCAGGTCGAACACCGCGTGGACCGCGGTCGCCACGACCAGCGCTACCGCGGTGAGCAGCAGCGGCGGCCAGTGCCCGAACTGACCGCGCAACGCGACGTACGGATCGCGACGGTCGTCGGTCACGCGCACCGATCCAGGCCTCCCTCAGACGTCCCCTTGACCAACCGCGCACTTCCCTGGAAATCGGACCAACGCGGATTTTAGCGTCACTTGGCCGCCAGGGACTCCGGCATGCGCGTAGGAATGGGCCGACACCGTTGTCGCCCGGACGTCCCACGCCTATCCTGCGACTCATTCCAACAACAACCCCGGGGCCGAACATGACTCGCATCGTCGCCGTGCTTGCGCTGCTGGTCGCCACGCTGCCGCCGCTCGTGGCGGACGCGGCCAAGTCGCCCAACCCCGCCAAGGTGTACTTCCGCATAGGCAACGCGAACGACGCGATCGCGCCCGCGACGCCGGGCACCGTGCTGATGGGCGGCGGCACCGACGTCGACACGGCGTTCCAGTGGCTGTGCGCAAAGGCGCCCGGCGGCGACTTCCTCGTGATCCGCGCGACCGGCACCGACGCCTACAACCCGTACGTGCAGGAACTGTGCCCCGGGCTCAATTCGGTCGCGACGCTGATCATCGGCTCCGCCAGCGAGGCCAGCTCCGACTTCGTGCGCGAGAAGATCGCGCAAGCCGAGGTCCTATGGCTCGCGGGCGGCGACCAGTCGAACTACATCAACGACTGGACCGGCACGGCCGTGCAGCAGGAACTGAACCTGCACGTCGAACGCGGGCAACCGGTCGGCGGCACCAGTGCCGGGCTCGCGGTGCTGACGCAGTTCGTCTACTCGGCGCTCGGCAGCCAGGGCGTCACCACTACCCAGGCGCTGGCCGACCCGTACCACAAGTGGGTGACGCTCGCGCGCGACTTCGCCAGCATCCCAGCGCTGGCGGACACGATCGGAGACACGCACTTCGTCACGCGCGACCGCATGGGGCGCACGCTTGCGTTCCTGTGCCGGATCCACGCCAACGGCTGGAGTGCCGCGCCGCGTGGCATCGCGATCGACGAGGAAACGGCGCTGCTGATCGACGGCGCCGGCAAGGGCACGGTCGTGGGCAACAGCAATGTCTATTTCATCGCGGCGCCCGGGGCACCGGAGATCTGCCAGCCGCGCACGCCGCTCACCTACCGCAACGTCGCGGTGCGCAAGCTCGGCGCGGGCGGTGCGTTCGACGTGGCCGCGTGGCGTGGCAACCAGGGCATCACGTACAGCGTCAGCGCCGAGGCCGGCGTGCTGAGCTCGACGCAACCGGGCGGCTCGGCCTATTGACCGGCCGCGTCGACGGGTGTGACTGCACCGCTCAGCGGACGCGGTGCAGTTCGACGAAGTCGTAGGCGTGCGCGTGGCGTTCGTCGGCCGGGCGCCGCTCGCACGCCACCTCGGTCCACGCGGCCGGATCGAGCTGCGGAAACCAGGTGTCCGCGGCGACCGTCGCGTGCACGCGCGTGACGTGCAGCACGTCAGTGAGCGGCAACGCCAATCGGTAGATCTCGGCGCCGCCGATGATGCAGACCTCGGGCACGTCGCCGGCCGCCCGCAGCGCCTCGTCGAGCGACGCGACCACCGTGGCGCCCGGCAACTCGAGCCCGCGCTGACGCGTCACGACGATGTTGTGCCGCCCCGGCAGCGGCTTGCCGATCGAGTCCCAGGTCCTGCGTCCCATCACGATCGGCTTGCCGAACGTCAGCGTCTTGAAGCGCTTGAGGTCCTCGGGCAGGCGCCAGGGCAAGGTGCCGGCGTGCCCGATCGCGTTGCGTTCGTCGAGCGCAACGACGATCGAGACCACCGGCCGTGCCATCGGCACAGGCGTCCTAGGCGGAGCGGCGCTTGCCGCCGCGGCCGGCCGGCTTCTTCTTCGCCGTCTTGCCGGGCTTGGCGCCGCGTGCGGGCGGCGCCTTCTTCACGACCTTCTTGCCGCGCTTGCCGGCCGCCGACGTCTTCGTCTTCGCGGCGGCCGTGTTGCGCGCCTTGGCCTGCTTCTGCTGCTTCTGCTGCTTCTGGCGCTTCGCCTTGGCATTGCGACGCTTTTTCACGTCGAGCGGCTCGCGGTCGAGCATCGTGCCGCGACAGTTAGCGGCACCACAACGGCAGGTGTACAGCTTGAGCTCCTCCGGGTCGTCGGTGCTTTCCCAGGTGAGCTGGTAGTCGTAGCCGAGTTCGTCACCCGGTTCGATCGTGCGAATCGCCTCGATGAAGACGCGGCGGTCTTCGATGATGGTCTCGCAGTTGGCATCGCACTTGTGGTTGATGAAGCGCGCCGCATTGCCGCCGACCCCGGCATCGATGCAGATGTCGTCGTCGACCACGAACAGGAACGTGTGGCCGTCGTCCTCGGGCTTGGCGTCGTAACGCGCGTCGGCCTCCTCGTGCGAAATGCGGTCGCCGACGTACTCGATGATGCGCGTGCCCTTGCGGATGCGCCGCGACGCGTAGACGCCACGGCCGTGGATCTTCGACTGCCGCACCGTGACGTACGGGTTCTCCTCGGCACCTTCGCGCGTGGCCTTCTGGGCGCGACGCATGTGCGCGTGGTGCGGAGCGGCTTGCGTGTCGGCCTTGCTGCGGCGCGGCGACGGCGGGGTCTTCTTCATACGGCGATGGGGGCCTTGATGGCTGGGTGGGATTGATAACCGACGAACTCGAAGTCGTCGTAGCGGTAATCGAACAGCGTGTCCGGCCGGCGCCGGATCACGAGGCGCGGCAGCGGCATGGGCTCGCGTTCGAGCTGCTGGCGTGCCTGGTCGAGGTGGTTCAGGTAGAGGTGCGTGTCGCCGCCAGTCCAGATGAACTCGCCCGGCTCGAGGCCGGTCTGCTGCGCGACCATGTGGGTCAGCAGCGCATAGGAGGCGATGTTGAACGGCACGCCGAGGAACACGTCGGCGCTGCGCTGGTAGAGCTGGCACGAGAGCCGCCCGTTCGCGACGTAGAACTGGAACAGCGCGTGGCACGGCGTCAGCGCCATCTGCCCGAGTTCGCCGACGTTCCAGGCGTTGACGAGGATGCGACGCGAATCGGGGTCGCGGCGGATCAGCTCGAGCGCACGCGCGATCTGGTCGACCTCCTCGCCGTCCGCAGTCTTCCAGCGGCGCCACTGTGCGCCGTAGACGGGGCCAAGCTCGCCGTTCGCGTCGGCCCACTCGTCCCAGATCGTGACGCCGTGCTCACGCAGGTAGCGTACGTTGGTGTCGCCGCTCAGGAACCAGAGCAGCTCGTGCACGATCGACTTCAGGTGCAGCTTCTTGGTCGTGACCAGCGGGAAGCCGGCCTGCAGGTCGAAGCGCATCTGCCAGCCGAACACCGAACGCGTGCCGGTGCCGGTGCGGTCGGTCTTGACCGCGCCGTGCTCGAGCAGGTGACGCAGCAGGTCCAGGTACTGTCGCATGGGCGCGCGTCGCTCGCTCAGGCGCCGCGGTAGTTGCCGGACGGGTCGCGCCGACGATAGGCAACCGCGAGCATCGCGAGCCCCGCGACGATCATCGGCAGCGACAGGATCTGCCCCATCGTGACCCAGTCGAACAGCAGGTAACCGCGGTTGGCGTCGGGCACGCGCACGAACTCGACCATGAACCGGAACACGCCGTAACAGACCAGGAACAGGCCCGACGGCGCCCAGCGAAACCGCGGCTTCGACGTGAACCACCAGAGGATCACGAACAGCACGAGGCCCTCGAGTGCGGCCTCGTAGAGTTGCGACGGGTGCAGCGGCGTGCCGTCGACGACGACGGCCCAGGGCACGTCGGTCGGCTTGCCCCAGAGCTCGCCGTTGATGAAGTTGCCGATGCGCCCGGCGCCGAAGCCGATCGCCGGCAGCGGCGCCATGAAGTCGAACACGTCGACGGCGGCCTTGCCACGCGCACGCGCAAACAGCACCAGCGCCAGGATCACGCCGACGAGACCGCCGTGGAAGGACATGCCGCCTTCCCAGATCCGGACGATGTCGAGCGGGTTGGCGAGCAGCCGTTCGGTGCCGTAGAACAGCATCCATCCGAGTCGCCCCCCGGCAATCACGCCGACGGCGCTGTAGAAGATCAGGTCGTCGACGTCGGCCGGCGTCCAGGTCGAGCCCGGACGCGCCGCGCGCCGCCGCGCGAGCCACCAGGCCGCGAGGAAGCCGACGAGGTACATGAGCCCGTACCACCGCACATGCAGTGGTCCGAGCGAAAAGGCGATGGGATCGGGGTGGGAATAGACGAGCATCGGCCGCGTATCTTACCTGCGGGCTGCGCCGGCCGCTCAGTCGTGCACGACGCGGCAGATGAGCGCCTTGAGGTACCGCGTCTCGGGAATCGCCGGGTGGATCGGGTGGTCCGGCGCGTGACCGCCGACTTCGACCAGCTGGGCGAATCGGTCGACGTGCCGCGCGGACTGCTGGATCGCGTGCAGCAGGTCGTCCTGCGCCAGGTGGTGCGAGCACGAACAGGAGACGAGGATCGCGTCGCGTGCCATGACCTGCATCGCAAGCTGGTTGAGCTTGCGGTAGGCGGCCTGGCCCTTCGGGATGTCCTTGCGGCGCTTGATGAAGGCCGGCGGGTCGATCACGACGACGTCGAACTTCTCACCCGCGGCCCGCAGCGCGGCCAGCACGTCGAACGCGTCGCCGCGCTCGGTGCGCACGTTCGTGAGCCCGTTCGCCGTCGCGGAACGCTGCAGGGTCTCGAGCGCCGTCGCCGACGAATCGACACAGACGACCTCCGCCGCCCCGCCCTTTGCCGCCGCGAGCCCCCAGGCGCCGAGGTAGCAGAACACGTCGAGCACGCGCTTGCCGGCCACGTACTTGAGCAATGCGCGACGGTTGGCCGCCTGGTCGTAGAACCAGCCGGTCTTCTGGCCGTGGCCCATCGGCACGAAAAAGCGCACGCCGTTTTCCTCGACGACCGTCTCGGCGACCTCGGGCCCGAACGCCGTCTCGACGTAGCTCGGCAGGCCCTCGAGCTCGCGTGCGCCCGAGTCGTTCTTCCAGATGAACGTGCGCGGCGCGACGACCTTCTGCACCGCGGCGACGATCTCGTCCTTGAGCGCCTCCATGCCGGCCGTGCCGACCTGCCCGACGACGACGTCGCCGAAGCGGTCGAGCACGAGGCCCGGCAGGCCGTCGGATTCGCCGTAGGCCAGCCGGTAGTACGGCCGGTCGTAGAGCCGCTCGCGCAAGGCGAGCGCCAGCTGCAGCCGGTGCACGATCAGTGACTTGCCCGGCGGGTGCTGCGGGTCGCGTCCGACGATGCGCGCACAGATCAGCGCGTGCGGATTGACGTAGGCGTAGCCGAGGACGCGGTCGTTGCTCGCCACGACGCGGCACTGTGCGCCCGGCTCGAACGCGGTGAGCGGCGTGCGCGCCGTATCGACCTCGTTGCTGAACACCCAGAGGTGGCCGGCCGTGAGCCGCTTTTCCTCGCGTGGCTTCAAGCGCAGCTCGGGCAGCGCTGAACCTTGATTCTCGATTGCCGCAGGCGACGTCGACATGCTCGTTTCCGCCGGCGTGCGGCAGCCTTCCGTTAAACTGGCGCCATTCTAGCCGACCGCACCCGCAGGTTCCCGCCATGCAGTCTCCTGCCACCCCGGGCCATCGCAACGCGCTGGCCCGCGAAACGAGCCCATACCTGCGCCAGCACGCCGACAACCCCGTGCAGTGGTACCCGTGGGGCGCGGAGGCGCTCGAACTCGCACGCCGGCTCGACAAGCCGATCCTGCTCTCGATCGGCTATTCGGCCTGCCACTGGTGCCACGTGATGGCACACGAGTCGTTCGAGGACGCGGCGACCGCACAGCTCATGAACGAGCTGTTCGTCAACATCAAGGTCGATCGCGAGGAGCGGCCCGACCTCGACCGCATCTACCAGACGGCGCACCAGGTCATGAACCAGGCGGGTGGCGGCTGGCCGCTCACGATGTTCCTCGCCCCCGACACGCACCGGCCGTTCTTCTCGGGCACCTACTTTCCACCCGAGCAGCGCTACGGCATGCCGGGCTTTCGCGCCGTGCTGCAGCGGGTCGGCGAGTTCTACCGCGACCAGCGCGAGGACCTCGAGACGTTCGGCGCCAAGCTCGTCGACGTGCTCGGCCAGTTGCAGCCGCCCCCCGACCGCGGCGCGCACGCACTCACGCGTGAACCGCTCGCGACCGCACGGGCGGCGCTGCAGCGCGAATTCGACACGCGCTTCGGCGGTTTCGGCGACGCGCCGAAGTTCCCGCACCCGACCAACGTCGAGCTGCTGCTGCGCACCTGGCGCGCCACCGCGGGCGGCGACGAGCCGGACCTGCAGGCGCTCTACATGGCAACGCTGACGCTGACGCGCATGGCCGAGGGCGGCATCTACGACCAGCTCGGCGGCGGCTTCTGCCGCTACTCGGTCGACGCCTACTGGCTGATCCCGCACTTCGAGAAGATGCTGTACGACAACGGCCAGCTGCTCGGTGTCTACGCCCAGGCAGCCGTGGCGACCGGCGAGCCGCTGTTCCGCCGCATCGCCGCCGAGACGGCCGATTGGATGCTGCGCGACCTGCGCGCGCCCGGCGGCGCGTTCCACGCGACGCTCGATGCCGACTCCGAAGGCCACGAGGGCCGCTTCTACGTCTGGACCCCGGACCAGGTGCGCGCGCTGCTCGAACCCGAGCAGTACGAGCCATTCGTGCGTCGCTACGGGCTCGACCAGGAAGCCAACTTCGAGGGACAGTGGCACCTGCACGTGCAAAAGCCGCTCGAGGCGATCGCGGCCGAGCTGGCGCTGGACGAGGCCACGGTCGAGACGCGCATCGACGAAGCGCGTTCGACGCTGCTCGAGGCACGCAATCAGCGCGTCTGGCCGGGTCGCGACGACAAGATCCTGACCTCGTGGAACGGCCTTGCGATCAGCGGCCTCGCCCGCGTCGGCCGCGCGCTCGGTCGCGAGGACTACGTCGACGCGGCCGTCGCCGCGATGCGCTTCCTGCGCGAGCACTGCTGGCGCGACGGTCGCCTGCTCGCGGTCCACGCCGAGGGCGAGTCGCGTTACGCCGCGTACCTCGACGACCACGCGCTGCTCGCCTGGGGGCTGCTCGACCTGCTCGAGGCGCGCTGGGATGCGCTCGCGCTCGACTGGGCGGTCGAGCTCGCCGAGACGATGCTCACGCATTTCGTCGACGCCGGGTCGGGCGGCTTCTACTTCACCGCCGACGATGCCGAGGCCCTGATCGTGCGGCCGAAGACGTACTCGGACGACGCGACGCCGTCCGGCAACGGCGTGGCCGCACGGCTGTTCGTGCGTCTCGGGTACCTGCTCGGCGAGACGCGCTACCTCGACGCCGCCGAGGCGACGCTGCGCTCCGCGCGCGCCGCGGTCGAGCGCTACCCGCACGGCCACGGCAGCCTGCTGATGGCACTCGACGAGTTCACTGCACCGCCGACGATCATCGTGCTGCGCGGCCCTGCAGAGGAGCTCGCCACCTGGACCGGGGAACTCGACAAGTTCTTCGACCCGCAGCGCATGGTCGTGGCGATTCCGAGTGCAGAACGCACGTTGCCGCCGGGCCTCGCGGACAAGAAGCCGGCCGCGCGTGGCACGGTGGCCTACGTCTGTCGTGGCATGACCTGCTCCGCGCCGCTGACGTCGCTCGGCGAACTCGTGCGCGGGCTCAGGCAAGCCTAGCGACCGCGCCACGGTCGCGGCTGACGGCGGCGCTGCGGCGAGCAGCGGCCGTGGCGCGACGAACTGCCGACGCGCGCGTCCCGGCGCGGCTTACCATGCCGCTCGCAGAACAAACCCGTTGCAAAGGATTCAACGATGCTCACGCGCGCCACCGTCGTCGTCACGCTTGCGGCCCTGATGTCGTTCACCGCGGCCCTCGCGGCGCCCCCGAGCGACACCGATCGGCGACACCTCGAGAACCTCGCACGCGAAGCCGACAGTGCGTGGGACGTGGGTGATGCCGCGACGCTGTCAGGCCTGTACACGACGGATGCGACGCTCGTGATGGCACCGCGCGAGCCCGTCGACGGCCGCGAGGCGATCCGCGTGTATTTCGAGCAGTCGTTCGCCAAGCGGCCGGCCAACCTGCGGCACGTCACGGCCGTGCGGCGGATCGAGATGCTCGCACCCGACGTGGCGTTCGTCGACACCGACGTGCGGCTCGAGCGACGCGCAGACGACGGTTCCTGGCCCGTGGTCCGCCGGTTCGCGAACTACACGGTCGCGATTCGCGACGGCGAAGGCTGGCGGGTCAAGGAAGTCCGCACGCACGTGAAGCAGGACCCCGCGGCAGCAGCCGGCACGCCGGCGCCCGCGCCCTCACCCGCGGGCTCAACCGCCGCGCGTTGACAGCTCGACGCGCAGTCTTTCGATCAGTTCGTGGTCGCGCGCCGCATCGAACCGCGGCGCCGCGTTCCAGTCGTGACCCCAGGGGTTTGCCTGCAGCAGGTGCACCGGCTCGTCGGCGCGACGCGGGAAGACGTGCGCGTGCAGCGCGGGCTCGACGTTACCGAAGATCGCGTAATTGATACGCACGGCCTGCATCACGGCGAGCACCGCGTCGCCGAGTCGTGCGACGTCGGCCAGGAACGTCTGCTGCGCGGCCGGTGGCATCGCGTTCAGGTGCGGCACGACCGGGTCCGGCAGCAGCAGGCAATAGCCGCTGAGCACCTGCGGATCGCCGAGCACGGCCCAGCCCGACGACAGCCGTGCAATCAGCGTGGGGTCGAGCCCCGCGCGACAGGCCGCCACGCGGCGGTGGATGGCGGTTTCGTGCTGCGGCGACGGTGCGTTCACGCGGGGCGCCTCACTTGCGGAACATGAAATACACGGCGCCCAGCATGCAGAACGACGCCCACAGGTAGTCGAGCTTGAGCGGCTGGCGCATGTAATACAGCATGAACGGCACGAACACGCCCAGCGTGATCACTTCCTGCAGGATCTTCAGCTGCGGCAGCGTCAGCACCGTGTGACCGATGCGGTTCGCCGGCACCTGCAGCAGGTACTCGAACAGCGCGATGCCCCAGCTCACGAGTGCCGCGACGTACCAGGCGCGACCGCTCAGGTTCTTGAGGTGCGCGTACCAGGCGAAGGTCATGAAGACGTTCGAAGCGATCAGCAGCAGGATCGTCGTCGGCACCGCGGGCAGCGCGGTCGGCATGGTCAGGCTCCTTCGAAGCACTCGGGCAGGCGCACGCCGAGCGCCCGCAGTTCGGCGCGCGTCGTGGCCGGTGCCGTGTGGTGGATTGCGTGCCAGCCGCAGGCGCGCGCGCCGACGACGTTCTGGGCGAGGTCGTCGATGAACACCGTCGCCGCCGGCTCGAGCCCGAACATCGCTTCCGCCTCGCGGTAGATCTTCGGTTCGGGCTTGATCGCGCCGACGCGGAACGAGGCGCACACGCCGTGCACGAGCGAATCGAGCCCGTAGGTGCTGCCGACGTGCGCCCAATGGAGGTCGCCCACGTTAGACAGCAGGTAGACGCGGTAATTGGCCATCAGGCCCTCCGCCAGCGCGAACATTTCGTCCGAGCGTTCGAACATGTCGAGCCAGCGCGCCTGCATGTCGTGCGCGTCGAGCGGCGTGGTCGCGAGCGCGGCGATGCGTGCGAGCAGCGCTTCGCCATCGTGCTCGCCGCGTTCGTGCCCGGCGAGGTCCACGCGCGTGAGCCAGCCCGGCAGGTCGCGCATGTCGATGCCGGCGGCCCCGAGGTAGCGGATGAACGGCTCGTAGTGCAGGTTCAGCAGCACGCCGCCGATGTCGAACACCACGTTGCGGATCATCTCAGTTCGCTCCAGGCGTCGCCGGGTGCCAGCCGAGCACGAGCAGCAGCGCCGCAAAGCCAGCGACGTATGCGAGCATGACGTGCCAGCCGCCGCGCAGCCAGCCACCGACCGAGCGCGCCTCGGGGAACAGGTTGGTGATCGCGACGCCGGCCGAGGACCCGAACCACATCATCGAGCCGCCGAAGCCGACCGCGTACGCGAGCACGCCCCAGTCGTAGCCACCCTGTTCGAGCGCGAGCTTGGTCAGCGGAATGTTGTCGAACACGGCCGAGACGAAGCCGAGCCCGAGCGCCGTCTCCCACGAAGCGAGCGGCAGTCGCTCGACCGGCATCATCGACGCCGTGAGCACGAGGCTCAGCAGGAACACGGTGCCGCGCAGCGTCGACGGCATCACCGACCAGTCCGGACGACGCCAGCCGGCGGTGACGAGCAACACCGCCCAGACGGCCAGGCCGAGGCACGGCCACGCACTCGACACCTCGGGGAATGCCACGTTGGTCGTGACGTTGACCGCGATCGCCGCGACGAGGATCAGCGCCACGATCGCGACGCGCGCCCCGTCCACGGCCACCTGCTGCGCACCGTGCCGCACGATCGGCGAATACCGCTGCTGCTGCAGCGCTGCCGGGATGCCGCAGACGACGAGCGCGACACCGGCGGCGACGTAGGCGTGCAGCACGGCGAGCGGGCTCACGCCGTCGATCCACATCATCGTCGTGGTCGTGTCGCCGACGACGCTGCCCGACCCCCCGGCGTTCGACGCGGCGACGATTGCCGCGATGTAGCCGATGTGCAGCCGGCGACGAAACACGGTGCCGGCGACGGTGCCGCCGATCAGCGCCGCGGCGATGTTGTCGAGGAAGCTCGACAGCACGAACACCATCACCAGCAGCACGAAACCGCCGCGCCAGTCGTCCGGCAGGTAGTCCGGCAGCCGCAGCGGCACGTGGCTTTGCTCGAAATGGCGCGACAGCAGCGCGAACCCGAGCAGCAGGCCGCACAGGTTCGCCAGCACGACCCACTCGTCCTGCAAGTGCGCAACCAGGCCTGCGATCCCCGGGCCGTGGTGGAATCCCGTCGCCACGAGCTTGTAGAGCGTGACCGTAACGAGCCCCGTGAGCGCGACCTCGAGCGTGCGCCGGTGGAACAGCGCGACGCCGAGCAGTGTGGCCGCGAACAGCAGGAACTCCACCGGGATGCCGAATGGCTGCCAGGCGCCGAGCGCTGGATTCAAGCAGTGGCCTCCGGCACGTCGATGCGTTCGAGTTCGCGCAAGCCGTCGGATGCCTGCCGGAGCCGCAGCACGAAGTCGAAACGGTCGACTTCGGTGCAGTAGTCGAAATCGGGCAACGGCGCCCAGTCGCAGGCCGGGTCGAAGAACTTGCGTGCGGCCGGCGCATCGCGCAGGCGTTCGCGCACCTCGGCCGTCGTAGGCGGCCGGCGGCCCTCGAACAGGCCGACGAGCACTTCGGCGCAGAGGTCGTCCTCGGCGCAGCGCTCACGCGCCTCGTGCCCCATGCGCACGATCGTGACCTCGGCCGGGGCACGGCTTTGCACGTAGCGTGCGAGCGCGGAGACGTTGACCAGGCTCGCCGTGAGCACTTCACCGGCACCGGCGGCGTTGACGAGCCCTTGCGTGCCGGCGTGGGTGGTGTGCACGACGGGCCGACCGGCGACACCGAGCGCGATCACCTCGGTCGGCGAATTGCCGGCATCGAAGCCCGGCAGGCGGCGTGCGTGGCGTTCGCCCACTAGCAGCGCCTCCGGAAAACGCTCGCGCAGCGCGAGTGCGTCCTCGATCGCACCGACCGGCAGCACGCGGCTCGCCCCGGCCGCGATCGCATGCGGCGCGACGGTGAACGCACGAAAGACGTCGATCACGAGTGCGATGCCGCGCGCCTGCCGCGCGCCCGCGACGTGGTCGACGACCGAGAGCCTCACGCGCGACCCTTCTTCGCGTGCACGTTGATCGGCACGACGCGGGCGCGGGGGATGAAGTTGAAGTCGGTGGCCGAGGCGCAGGTGTAGGCGCCCATCATGCGGCCGACCAGCATGTCGCCGAGCTGCAACTCGGGCAGCAGCACGTCTTCGCGCACGACGTCGATGCTGTCGCAGGTCGGGCCCGCCAGCACGCTCGGGTGCCGCGGTCCGTCACGGTCGAGCACCTCGATCGGGTAAGTCGCATGGTCGTAGAGCTGCCCGCTGTAGGAGCCGTACAGGCCGTCGTCGAGGTAGTACCACCAGCGTCCTTCGCGCTGGGCGCGGCCGACGACACGGGCCACCGACGTGCCGGCGGGGCCGGCGATGAAGCGGCCGGGTTCGGCGATCACGCGCACGCTGCCGGGCAGCTTCTTGAGTGCCGCGCGGATCGGGCGGCAGAACTGGCCGATCGGGATCGGCTCGCGCCGGTAGCCGATCGGGAAGCCGCCGCCGATGTCGAGCACGTCGAGTGGCTCGTGGCCGTGCACGCGGGCCTGCTCGATGATCCGCCGACAGGCGCCGATCGCCTCGACGTACTTGGCCGGGTCGGCGACCTGGGAGCCCACGTGGAACGAGAGCCCGCGCACCCGGATGCCGAGACTGTGCGCAAACTCGAGCAGGTGCGGCACGGCGGCCGGCTCGCACCCGAACTTGCGCGACAGATCGACGACCGCGGTCGGGTCGCGGAACGAGATCCGGAGCAGCAGTTCCGCCCGCTTGCGATGGCGCTCGAACTTGCGGATCTCGTCCGGGTTGTCGGCCACGAACGTGCGGATGCCGAAACGGAGTGCTGCGCGGATGTCGGCGTCGCCCTTGATCGGGTGCGTGTGGATGCAGCGTTCGGCCGCCACGCCGGCGGACTTCACGAGCCGGATCTCGCCCGTGGTCGCGAGGTCGAAACAGGCGCCGAGATCACGCAGCTCCGCGACGACCGCGGGATGCGGCAGCGGCTTGAGCGCGTAAAAGAGCGTGACGCCCGGCAGCGCCTGTTGCAGCGCGCGGTACTGGCTGCGGATCGTTTCGCAATCGAGCAGCAGCAGCGGCGTGCCGTGGAGGCCCGCGAGCGTGCGCAGGTCGGGCGTCCTGCTCAAGGGGTCAGATGTCCTCGCCCAGGTCGGCACGCAACGCCGCGATGTCCGGGTCGCCCGAGACGACGTTCTCGGCCGAGGCGGCGCGTCGCAGCCGGTCGCGCACCGCGTCCCACTGCTCGCCCGCCGGCACTTCCTCGACCAGGATTTCCTTCGCGCCCGACTTGTCGAGCGTGCGCAGGTTCACGTAGAGCTCGCGTGCGTAGACGTCGGACCGGCGACCGGCGTTGATCCAGGTCATGAACTTGTTGGCGACGCGCGGCGGGCGCATCGCGAGCACGGCGACCTTGTCGTGCGTCTCGGTGAGCTGCTGCACGACCTCTTCGAGCGTTCGGCTCGCGACGATGCTGAGCGGCGTGCGCGGTGCGTAGTGCTTCGCGTCGCTGCCCGGCACGCGTGGCGCCATCACGTCGGGGCCGCCCTGCATTTCCGGTACGACCGCGCGCAGCTGCGACAGCGTGAGCGCGCCCGGACGCAGGATCCGCGGCATCGGGTCGAGGCACGACACGATCGTCGACTCGAGGCCGATCTTGCAGTCGCCGCCGTCGAGCACGATCAGCGAGTCGCCGAACTCGTCGCGCACGTGTTCCGGCCGCGTCGGGCTGATGCGGCCGTACCGGTTGGCCGACGGCGCGACGATGCCGCTGCCGAACGCGCGCAGCAACTGCTGCGCGACCGGGTGGGCCGGCATGCGCACCGCGACGGTGTCCTGACCGCCGGTGATCGCGAGGTCGACCGCGGGCGCACGACGCAACACCAGCGTGAGCGGCCCGGGCCAGAAACGCTCGGCCAGCGCGGCGGCGGCCGGCGGCACCTCGAGCGCCCAGCGTTCGAGGGCGCGCGGGTGGTCGATATGGACGATCAGCGGGTGGGTCGCCGGGCGGCCCTTGAGCTCGAAGATCTTGCGGACCGCGTCGGGGTTCTGCGCGTCGGCGCCGAGGCCGTAAACGGTCTCGGTCGGAAAGGCGACGAGCTCGCCTTCGCGCAGGGCCTCCACGGCCTGGTCGATCTCGTCCTGGGGCAGTCGGGCGGTCACCATAGGGCGCGAATGATAGCGGCAATCCCGCGCGCCCGCGCAGGCCGCGGCGTCACGGAATCGCGCGTCGCTCCCAACCTGCACCAGTGCGGCGCAATTCCCAGGTCGGCCAGTAGCTCTGGTCGAGCTTGAGCGTCGTGACACCGGTCGAACCGTTCCAGGTCACGGTCTTGAGGCGCACCGACGAGCGGTCGGGGCGTCCCTGGATCGCCGCGATGAACGCGTCGAGGTCCGGCGTCGGCTTGCCGTCGACCTCGACGATCCGCCGCCCCGCGAAAAGCCCGTAGCGCGTCGCGGGAGACCCGTAGGAGAAGTAGGCGACGAACACGCCCTGCGGCGGGATCGCACGCTGGATCGACATCGCGCGGTGCGGCGCATGCAGCACGGCGCCGGCCCACAGCAGCATGCGGTCGATGTCCTCGCCGTGCAGCGCCGCGGTCTCGACCTCCACGGTCTTTTCGGCCCCGTCGCGCAACACCGTGACCGTCACGCGCGGCGCCTGCGTGGCGAGCTCGACTTCACGAAAGCGGTTCAGGGTCTGGCCATTGACCGCGAGCAGCAGGTCGCCTTCCTTGAGCACCTCCGCCGCGGCCGAGCCCGCCGCGACGCGCGCGACCGCGAGCACCTGGCGGTGCGCACGATTGCGGCCCTCGAACTTCGCGACCCAGTCCGGCGTCAGGCCGAGCTTGCGGGCTGCCGCGATCGGCATCGCCTCGAACTCGGTCTCGAGCGAAAAAAGCGGCTGGCCGGAACGGGCCGCCTCGACGGCGTCGAGCACGATCGCCGCAGGCATGCCGCGACTGACCTGGGCCGACTCGCGCATGCCCTCGGTCGCGAACGTCGACCAGAGCGCGCGGATGCGACCGTCGCGACCGACGATCACGCCGTCGAAGTCGGTCGGCGACACAACCAGCGTGGCGACCTCGAGGTTCGCCTCGCGGAACTGCAGCGTGCGCGACAGCGGAAACACCACGTCGTCGACGGTCGCGACGTTGGTGGCGAGCGCGCGCAGCCTGGAGTCGCCGCTCAGCCCCACGACCGTGACCGGCTCGCCGGGCTGCAACTCCCTGGCGTCGAACCTGGCCGGGCGGATGTCGGAGTCGGCCAGCAGCGCCGGGTCGTAGGAAACGACGGTGAGGTTGTGCAGCGGGTGCACGTACTCGACCTTGCCCGGGATCTCGACCGAGCCGCCGAAGGTGAGTCGCACGTCGCCGGGGGCGACCGGGACGGTGTTGCGGTCGACGACGACGAGCCCGCGCTCGGCGTCGACGATCACGCCCGTGCCGTGGTAATTGCGCTCGGTGATGCCGGCGACCGAGAACGGCATGTCGAACCCGACCAGCACCAGCGAACTGGCGAGGCCGCTCGCGAGCTTGTCGGCGCTCGTGGCAAAGGTCGTGTGCGCGGGCTCCTGCCGCGCCGCGGCGGCCGGCGCCGGCAAGTCCTGGCAGGGCCACAGGCCTGTCGCATCGTCACGCCGGCACTGGCGCGCCGCGAACCACGAGCGGTCCATGCGCATCACGCGCGTCTCCGAACCCTTCGGATCCTCGAGCGTGGAATAGCGCAGCGTCGCGCGTTCGCCGTCAGGCAGGGCGCCCACGACGGCGACGAAATCGTCGAGCGTCGCGATCGGCTTGCCGGCCACGCTCGAGATCACGGCACCCCGGGGCACGCCGGCCGCGCCGAGCACGTAGCCGGGGTTGGCGACGAAGACGCCGCGGACCGGCGCGTTGAAGTGGCGTGCCATCTGGTACGACAACGTGTGCACGACCCCTTCGCCGAACTCCATGTACGCCGACGGCGAGATCGCGTGCAGGTCGCCCACGGGCAGCGTCTGCCGGATGCGTTCGCCGCCGCGTTCCACCGCGATGTCGACGGTGCCACCGACCGACGAGTCGAGGATGTCCTCGAGCGGCTCGAACGTCGTGACCAGCCGGCCATTGATGTGGGTGAGGATGTCGCCAGGCTGCAGCTTGCCCTCGGTGATCGAGCCCGGCAGCACCTCGTCGACGACCAGCATGCCCGTGAGTTCGGGGTGCGCTGTGCGGGCCATCTCCTCCGTCGCCGGCCGCAACCCGAGGCGGCCGAGTTCGTCGTAAGGCGTGTACGCGAACAGCGTCTGCAGCGTGCCACGCGGCACCGGCTGCCCACGCTGGATCAGCTGCAGCGCGCGCAGTACGCGGTGCAGCGGCAGGTAGAAACTCGACTGCGCGCCGTTGCTGCCGCCGGCGTTGAGCGCGACGACGCGGCCGCGGATGTCGATGACCGGCGACCCGGACGAGCCACCCGAGGTGCCGGACGCGGCCTGGATGTAGAACGTATTGAAGTCGTTGTACTTGCCGATGCCGTACTCGGGCGCCTCGCGGTCGAGCCGGGCGAGCGTGCCGGCGAGGATCGACAGCTGCTCACCCGCGTCGTTGCCGACCACGCGGATTTCGGTGCCGATGCGCGCGCCTTCCGGGTACAGCGGCAACGCGGCCGGCTTGACGTAGCGGAGCTTGGCCGGGTCGTAGCGGTAGAGGCCGAAGTCGTGCACGGGGTCGCGATAGACCGCGCGCAGCTCGACTTCCTCGCGGTTCTGGAAAATCGCCGTGGCGACGACCGGCCCAGGCGTGACGACGTGACGGTTGGTGAGGATCAGGCCGCGCTCGGCGTCGACGACGAAACCGGTGGCCTGACTCGACTGGTTCCAGTCGGTGTCGAACGCGCGGGTCTGGTCGATGTCGATCGAGACGACCGAGGCCGCGATCCGCTCGAGCGTGCGGTCCCAGGCCGGGTTTTCCTCGATCGGTCGGCCGATGCCGGTGGCGGGCACCGGCTGCACGGTCGGCGGCGGCTCGGGTTGCGCCGAGACGACGCCCATGCCGACGAACAGCAGCGCTGCAACGAGCGCCTGCAGGCCGCGTAGGCTCTCCCTGGCCCGCGCGGTCGCGTTCACAGGTCGCGGCCGAATGCCGCGCGGTAGCGGGTTTTGAATTCGTTCATGTCGAACCGATGGCTCTGGGTGCCGGACTGGGCGATCTTGATGGAACCCATCAACGAAGCTATCCGACCCGTCGTGTCCCAGTCGAGTTCATTCATGAGCCCGAAAATCAGCCCGGCCCGGTAGGCGTCGCCGCAGCCGGTCGGGTCGGCCACCCGTTCCGGCGTTGCAGTCGGGATCACGTAGGTCTTGCCGTCGGCGTGGATCACGCTGCCCTCGGCACCCCGCGTGACGACGTAGGCCCGCACCCGCGAGGCGATTTCGTCTGCGCCCCAACCGGTGCGTTCCTGCAGCATCTGGCCCTCGTAGTCGTTGACCGCGACCCAGGTCGCCTTGCCGATGAAGTCGCGCAGTTCCGCGCCGTCGAACATCGGCAGGCCCTGGCCGGGGTCGAACAGCCACGGGATGCCGGCCTCGGCGAACTGCGTCGCGTGCGAAACCATGCCCTCGCGGCCGTCGGGGGCGACCACGCCGAGCGTGATGCCGGCATCGGTCGGCACGACGTTCAGGTGCGCCGACGACATCGCGCCAGGGTGGAACGCGGTGATCTGGTTGTCGTCGAGGTCGGTCGTGATGAACGCCTGCGCGGTGTAGGTGTCGGCGAGCTCGCGCACGAACTCGAGGTTCACGCCGCACTCGCGCAGCCAGCGCCGGTACGGCTCGAAGTCGTGGCCGACGGTCGCCATCGGCGCGCCGCGGCCGCCGAGCAGCCCGAGGTTGTAGGCGATGTTGCCGGCGCAGCCGCCGAAGTTGCGACGCAGGCTGGGGACCAGGAACGACACGTTCAACATGTGGATCCGGTCCGCGAGGATCTGCTCGCGGAACCGGCCGTTGAAGACCATGACCGTGTCGAAGGCGATCGAGCCGCAGATGAGAGCTGTCAT
>DATMIB010000024.1:0-50566 GCA_035554635.1 Steroidobacteraceae bacterium
CAGCCGGCGCTCGACCGGGTTGTAGTCGTTCTTGTACGACCACTCGTGCAGGCCCATCTTGCGCGACGACAGGTTCATCGTCGGCGGCAGGCGGTTCGTGACCGGCTGGTCCATGCAGAAGTTGTGGATCGAGATCGCGGCCTGGTGGCCGTGTTCGACCGCCCAGATGATGTTCTTCGGCCCGAACGCGGCGTCGCCGCCGAAGAACACGTCGGGACGCGTCGACTGGTGCGTCTTCGGGTCGACCACGGGCACGTGCCACTTGTCGAACTCGAGCCCCAAGTCGTTCTCGATCCAGGGGAAGGCGTTTTCCTGCCCGATCGCGAGGATCACGTCGTCGGCCGGGAAGAACTGCTCGCCGACGACGCGCTCGGCCGTGATGCGGCCCCGGGCGTCGAAGTCGTACTCCATCCGGTCGAACGTCATGCCAACGAGCCTGCCGCCCTCGACGACGAACGCTTTCGGCGCGTGATTGACGACGATCTCGACATTTTCGCTCTCGGCATCCTCCAGTTCCCACTCGGACGCCTTGAAGAACTGGCGCGGCTTGCGCGCCATGACCTTGACGTCCTTGGCGCCGAGACGCAGCGAGGAGCGGCAGCAGTCCATGGCCGTGTTGCCGACGCCGATGATCAGCACCCGGTCGCCGATCTTGTCGACGTGCTTGAACGCGACCGACTCGAGCCACTGGATGCCGATGTGGATGTTGGCGTCGCCTTCCTGGCGCCCGGCAAGCTTGAGTTCCTTGCCCTTGGGCGCGCCGGAACCGACGAACACGGCGTCGAAGCCGCCGGTCTCGAGCAGCTTTTTCAGGCTGTCGATCCGCGTGTTGTAGCGGATTTCGGCGCCGAGGCCGACGATGTAGCCGATTTCCTCGTCGAGCACCGACTCGGGCAGGCGGAACGACGGGATGTTGGTCCGCATCAGGCCGCCCGGCTTGTCCCACTGCTCGAAGATCACGACTTCGTAGCCGAGCGGCAGCAGGTCGTTCGCCACCGTCAAGCTCGCGGGCCCCGCGCCGATACAGGCGACGCGTTTCCCGTTCTTCTGGGCAGGAACGACCGGCAGCTGGGCCTCGATGTCGTCCTTGTGGTCGGCCGCCACGCGTTTGAGCCGGCAGATGGCCACCGGCTTGTCCTCGACGCGACCGCGCCGGCACGCCGGTTCGCAGGGCCGGTCGCAGACACGACCGAGGATGCCCGGGAAGACGTTGGACTCGCGGTTGACGAGGTACGCGTCGGAGAACTTTCCGAGCGCGATCAGGCGGATGTACTCGGGGACGTCGGTGTGGGCCGGGCAGGCCCACTGGCAGTCGACGACCCGATGGAAGTAATCGGGGTGCGACGTGTCGGTCGGAGGAACGCTCACAACGGTCTCTACAGGCGAAGTGATACGCGACTTTAGCCTTTCTGCCGCGGCGCGCAACACGCGTGGCTTGCCGCAATGCAGCAGCGAGGGCCGGGTATCGAATCGCCCAGGCCACTGTGCGCATTCTCCACGGGGGCGTAACGTCGATGCGTGAGACCACTGCAGGGCCGTCGCGGTTGTCGCGGATGCCCGAAGGACGACGCAAGGGGTCTGCTGGCGCCGGGACGACGGGCGTGGCGGCGCTTGCGGCGCGGCGCACCGTCGGGGTGGAAGACATGGCACCTGGCCCTTCGATTTCAGGCCGCTGGCTGCTCCTCGGAATCCTGCTCGTGCCGCTGGCCAGCGGTCGCGCCGAGGTCGTGCGCACCAACGTGATGGTCACGGCCAGCGTGCTGCCGCATGCGCGAATCGAGCAGGCGGCCACGCCGACGGTCCACGTCGACCCGCTCGCCGTTGCCCGCGGTTACGTCGACGTCACGCACCAATACCGCTTGCGCACCAACGCACCCGACCGTGTGCTGCTGCACGTCCATCCACGGCCCGGGTTCACGCAAGCGATCGACGTGAGCGCGTTCGGCGCCACCTCGCGCCTCGTGGACACGTCGCTCGAGTTCTCGCCTGCCGCCACCGGGCCGTTCGAGGTGACCTTCCGGCTGTGGCTCGCCCCGGGCGTGGCGCCCGGGACCTATCCGTTGCCCGTGCAGGTCGCGGCGTCGATCCGTTGACTCAATACACGAGCGTCAGCACGAGCGAGTCGAGGTACGTGCCTGGCATCGCGTCCTGCAGCGCGGGGACCCTGCCATACACCGTGTGTGTCGCCGTGCGCGTGCCGTTGCCGACGCCCGGCCCGACCGTCATCGAGCCCGTGGCCACGACGGTGCCGGCGTTGCCAGTGCCCCAGACACGCGTCCGCGAAGCGTCGTTGAAGACGTTGTAGGCCAGGCGACCGCTGCCGCTCGCCATCTGTCGCGTGGTCGCGTCCGTCCCGTGCATGCCGTTCGACAGCGTGATCGTGTAACCCACGCTCGTTGCGCTCGGCGGCACGTATGAACAAGTCACCGTGAGCGTGGTGGCCGTGTCGTCCGGCGACGGGGCGGCGGGGTCGTAGCCGCCGAACGCGAGCGCGATCGAGGTGATCGAGCACTCGGCGCCGGCGCGCGCCACACCTGCCACGCCGAGGCCGAGGATCAGCGCGGCGAGCGCCGCACACGACGGCGTGAAGCGGTGCGCCGGCCTCTTCACCTGTCCCGCTCGCGGGAGAGATCGCGCGCAGCGCGGGTGGGGGTTGTCACGGTACGAGGAGCTCATCGGCATCGCACCGTGCCCAGGTCGGGCACCGGGTCGTTGCCGGCGGGTCGACGGACTGCCACGGAGCATTCGCCCCCTTGCCACTGCAACCGCACCCGCGCGGACTGCTCGAGCCCCTCGACGTAGAGCATGCCGTCGAGCGCGACCGGGAACGACCGTTCGTCGCCGAGCGTGGCGACGGCACCGGCTGGCACGACCGTGCCGTCCGCCTGCACGAGCCGCATCGTCGCGGCATGCGCCCGCGTCACGGGAAACCTCACGACCGCACCGCTGCGAAAGGCAGGCGTGACCACGATCGTCGTCTCGGCGATGGCACCGTCCATCGGCACCTCGACCGGGTCGACGCTGACCGCGTTGCGCTCGTACGCGCGCAACGCGTCGACCAGCACGCGGCCGTGCGCATCGGTGCGACCGACCGGTTGGTTGTCGAGATAGACGTGCAGCCCCTCGTAGTCGGCCACCTGCACGACGGCAAAACTCTGGTCGAGCCGACGCGCCCGCATCACGCCTGCCGAGGTCACCGCAAACGCGCCCGTGCCGCCCAGCCGCACGCCCGACGCGTCGTGTCGCTGCGCATAGTCGAGGCTCCCGACACCGGCGCGGCCTTGCCACGCGACGCTCGCGTCCTGTTCGTCGATCGAGGACAGCGCCAGCCGGTAGCCGAACCCGGTGTCGCTCGGCAGGTCGCGCTGCAACGTCGTGAAGGCGGCGAAGCCGCCTCTTTCGCGGGTCGGTCGCGACGAGTGCTGCAGCGCCGAACTCAGTGTCCGGCGCTCGCCGAGCGGCAGCGTCCAGGTCAGCAGCACCGAGGAGTCGTCGTCGGTCGTCGCGTGCGACGCGAAGAGGCCGAGGTAGCCGAGCGAGCCCAGTGTCACCGAGTAACTCAGCCCGAGGGTCTGCAGAGGGGCCGCGTCGTGGAAGGTCTGCAGCCCGTACGCGAACTGCAGGTTGCCGAACCGCTGCAGGTCGAAACCGAGCCCGGCGAACGTGCGCTGCTGCGGCGCGTGCCCGAGTACACCCATGCCCACCTGGCGAAAGCCGGTGCTCGCAAACTGGGTCTGTGCATACGCGCTGATGCGCGTGCCGCTGCGCTCGATGCCCACGCCGGCAAGGTAGCCCGCGTCGCCCGTGTCGCCGCCGGCCACGAGGTGACCGGTGACGACGCCGAGCTGGCCGGCCTGCCACGCCGCATCGATCCCGGCCGCCAGCGTGCCGTCCGCCTGCGCCTCGAAACGCGCGCCGGAAGTGAGTGTGTCGCTGATGCCGCGTCGCCAGGTCGCCGACCCGACGAGGTCGCCGTACGCAAAGCTGCTGGCGCCGTAATCCTCGCGCAGGCTGCCGACCTCGACGCCGTACTCCGCGAGGCCGCGCCGCAGCAGCGCGGTGCCGGAATAGTAGGGTTGCGTGATGACTTGCTGGCGACCGAGCGTGTCGGTGACCACGACCTGCAGCTGCCCCGCACCCGTGAGCACCGGCAGGTGGTCGATCGAGAACGGCCCGGGGGGCACCTGTTCGCTCGCGACGGGCCGGTTGTTGACGAAGACGTCCACGGTCGACGGCACGACGGCTTCGCCGCGCGCGGCCAGCAACGGCGTGGTGACGAGCGTGGGCTGGGTGCTGAAGTTCGTGCCGAACTGCAGGCCGCCGACGCGGACGGCGTGGCCCCAGGCACCGGGCGTCGAGATCGCGTCGCCGACGCGCAGCGTGGCGAGACGGTCGGGAAAGTCGCGAGTCCACGTCGTGTCGAGACGCACGACCTCGTGCTGCTTACGGTCGAAGCGCGCAGCCATCGTGCCCGTGACGACACCCTGGTCGCCGAACACCCCGAGCTCGAACAGGCCGCCGCCCTGCGGGCCCTGCTGGTCGTGCTGGGCGAAGACGTCGTAGTTGACGAAGGCGCCCGGCGTCGTGTGCCCTGGGCGCGCCAGATCGGCCGTCGACGTCGCCTGGAGCTGCGTCGGCAGGAAGGCCTGCGGCGGCAGCGTGACCTGGCCCGATTGTGTCGTTTCGTCGAAAATCACGACCGCCCCGAACTCCGGGCCGAGGCGGTAATAGCGTTCGCCGTTGACCTGCATTGCACCACGCGCCGGAGCGCGCAGCCGCAGCGCCGGCAAGTCGGCCGCGCGCAGCAGCAACGTGCCGTCGACGTCCCGACGCACGACGAGCGTGGTGGTGTCGCCCTGGTCGTTGATGCGCAGCTCGACGATCGACTCGACGAACGGCTCGACCGCGGCGCTCGCGGCCGTCGCGGCGCCGCCGCCGGCGGCGGCCAGCATGAGCGCGGCGGTGATGCAATGGCGCAGCCGCACCGTCAATCCGCCGAGAGGACCAGCTCCGTCGCAAAGGCGCCGCGGTCGGTGGTGCCCTCCAACCGATACGGTCCATTCGCGCTGGATTGCGCTCGCACAGACGCGTCGCGACGACTCTCGCGGGTGTTGTCGAACGTCCAGCGTCGCGTCGCGCCCGGCAGGACGTAGGCCAGTGCCGGTTGCGCGGCTACCGGCGCGTCGGTCGGCACGTGCTTCAGCGCAAACCGATGGATGCGTGCGTGCGCTGCGCCGCCGTTGTGCGCCTCGAGCTCCAGCGCGCCAGTGGCCGTGCGCGTAGCGGACCACGTGAGCTCAGGCTCGGCGGGCGCGGACGGCGTCACGAACACCGGCACGCTGAGCCGCAGTGAGACCTGCAGGCCGGTGAAGTCGGCCCGCGCGGCCTGCGGGACCTCCTGCATCACGAGCCGGTACGCCAGTTCGCGCACCGGGTCGACGGGCCGTCGCAACGCCACGCGGACGAGCTGCGAGCCGCCCGGGGCCAGCGTGAACACTGCAGGCGAGACGAGCAGGTCGCGCGTCGGGGTCAGTCCGTCCTCGCCGCCGTCCTGCAACCAGGCCAGTCCTTCGGCCTGGACGACGACGGCCGTCGCGTCCTCGTTGCGCACCGTGAGCGCAGCCGTGCCCGCGTTGCCGGAGAGGTCCACGCGCAGCGGCGAGATCGTGAAGGTCCCGGCGACGGCTGCGGGCGACAGCGTGGTGAGCGCTGCCAGCCCGCAGGCGATGCGCACGAGGAAGCCAGGTGCTGGCATCGGCTGGCCCGATCAGTACGAGACGGTGACGACGATCGAGTCGGTGTAGCTGCCGGCCGGCGCATCCTGGTTCGCCGCGCTGTTCGGCAACTGGCCGTAGATCGTGTGCGTCTTGACCTTGCTCGCCGACATGCCGGAGCCGGTGCCGCCGAGCGTGCCGGTCGAGGCGGAGCCGTCACCCCAGACCGTGCTGTAGGCGCTCGACGTGTACAGGTTGTACTGCAGCGAGTTGCTGCCGCCATTGCCGAGCAGGCGCTGCGTGAACGTGCCGCTGCCCGCGCTCAGCAACACCGTGTACGGCGTGCCGTTGGAGCAGCGCACCGACACGTCGCCCGAGGTGGTCAATGCCGTCGAGCCGTCGTAGCTGCCGAAACTGAGGCTCTGTGCGCCGACCACGCAGTTGCCAGCGACGGTCGCGGTGACGGTGATGGACTGGGTCTTGGTCGCGGCCATCGCAGGCATCGCGGCTGCGACCAACACGCCGGCCACGACGGGTACGAGTTTCTTCGTGTGCATGAATCGCTCTCTTCGAGTTGTTTATCGACACGACATATGTCGTGGAGGGCGATTCTTCAGAACGCGACCGAAGCGAAGCGTGAGCCAGATCGGACTTTCCATAAGCCCAACCGATCTGGATGCAAAATCGCTCAAGAAATCGAGCGTCCGGCCGGGGGTGGCTTCGGCTCAGCGGCCAATGCGACGCGCGTCACGCTTTTGCGGCGAGACGAAACTCCGGGCTGCCGTAGTGAACGTAATCCGCCCAGTCGAGTGACGGCAGGGCCGCCACGCGGCGACGCGCCGCAAGCACCGCGTCGCCCAGCGCATCGCCCTGCAGCAGTGCCTCGTACAGCGTGCGCGAAAACGCCAGCGCAGCCTCGTCGCCGACCGGCCAGTGCGTGCCGAGGAAGCTCGCGACGCCGCCCGAAAGGAAGCCCTCGGCCACGCCGGTCATCGAACGTTGCTGTCGTGCGCGCGTCGATCGGGTGCCGACCTGCGTCGCGACCGGCGACCGGCGGCGCACCCGCGCCGACTCGCACGCGTTGCAGAACACGAGCGCCGGCAGGCTCGTCAACGCCTCGAGGTCGGCGCTGTGCAGCACCTGCTTGTCTGCACACACCAGGCCGCCGGTGCCTGGGTTCTTCGGGTCGAAGAACGCGTGTCCGGCGAAATGGAGCACGTCGAAGTGGCCGCTCGCGAGCGCCGCGAGCACGTGTGCCCGTGTGGCCGCCTTGCCCTGCAGCACGTCGAGCGCCACGCCGCGTTCACGCAGCAGTCCCTGCAGCACGGAGCCTTCGGCCGCCGCGCCCGGCAGGTCACGGGTGGGGTCGACGACCAGCAGCAGGCGCAGCGGCCCGCCCGTCGCGCCGTCATCGCGCCAGCGCGCGACGGTCAGCGCTTCGCTCTGGTAACGCCGGCTCATGCCGGCGCCGAGTGCGGGGTGGGTGTCGCCGAGACGCAGCACCTCCCACGGCACGCGCGAGGTTTCGCGATCGTGCACGACGACGAGCGGTCGCCCGAGCATCGTCTGCAAGCCCTCGCGCACCGATGCCGCCAGCAGCAGCCGGCCCAGCGCCGTGCCGATGCGCGTCACGTCGCGCGACGTCGCGGTGCCGTCTTCGAGCGGCGCCAGCCGTCGCTGAAGTTCGGAGCGTTCGAAGGTCGCCGATCCCGAAAGCACGCCGGCCTTGGCGCCGGCCGTCAGCAGCGACGAACGACAGACGAAGTCGTCGCGGCCGCGCGCCTCCATGCCGACGAGCAGGTACGCGGGTTCGCGCGCCCGTGACGACGTGGCCGCCACGCCGCGACCCGGCCGGCCCTTGCGACCTTGCGCCTCGTCGGCGGGCGCGGCCTCGTCGACCACGATCTCGAGGTCCGGACCCGAAAGCTCCGTCGCCAGTCGACGCACCGCGCGGACCAGCGACTGGTACTTGCGTCGATCGATTTCGCAGAGCGTGATCCGGCGCAGGACCCGGTCGGGGTCCGCGTGACGCAGCCCCTCGAGAAAGCCACGCAACTGGTTCTCGGCCGCCATCGCAACGGGCGTGCCCGAGCCCGCGCCGAACAGCACCGTGGCGAAGTCCTCGACGTGCGTACGGGCAAACGTCCGCACGATGTTCTCGGCGACGAACGCGGCCGGTTCGGCCCCGAAATCGTCGAAGTCGCCGAGACCCGCGAACAGCACGAGCTCGGCGAGCAGCGCACTGCGCGTGGCGGGCAGCACGAAGACCTGGCCCGGCTGGCCGCCGAACATGCGACGCAACGTGAACTCGCGGATCGCGCCGCCGAGCGCGGCGTCGACGGCCGCGGCGGGTCCGGCGGGATCGACGTTGCGGAACACGCCGAGCACGATTGCCCGCGCGTTGGCATCGACGATGCTGCCGTGCGCGAGGCGCAGTTCGAGCACGCGGCGCGCGGTCGCAACCGCCGTCGCCGCGGGACGTACGGCTTCGAAGGCGCGCTCGAGTGCGGCCGGCGCCACCGCGCCGTGGAACTCGGGCGAGACGACGGGCTCGAGCAGACGCCGTCGTGCATCGGCCGACAGGTGCTGCCAGCGCACCTTGTGCGGCGCGACGCGGCGCAATGCAGCTTCGCTGAGCGGTCGTGCGGCGACGGTACGTGCGCGCGAGGCGGTCTGCGACAGGCGCTCCGTGGTACCGGTGCGCAACAGGTCGACCGCGGCGGCGATCACGCGGCCGTTGTTGGGCAGGCCGCCGTGCTTTTCGCCGACGTACCAGGCCTGGTCGCCGGGGCGCACCGCGAGCTCGAGCGGCACGGTGGCATCGCCGCGCGGCGACACTGCGAACGAGAACGCGCTGCCGTCGAGCGTGACGCCCGTGACGGTGTCCTGGCGCACGCCGGCGATGTGCAGGCAGCGTTCGTCCGGCTCCGGCCACGCGGCCTGTTGTGCCGCGGCCTGCGCGAGCATCGCCGGGTCCGGACGCAACGTGTCGGCGGGCCACTGGTCCGCGTCGAACAGGTTCGGCCCGCCTGCGAGCCGCGGGTCCGGCAGCAGCTCGTGCAGCGAAGGCAGTGTCCGGAACACGATGCGCGCGAGGTCCTCGGCGCTGTGGCGCCGGTCGAGTGCTGCGAGCTTGCGCACGGTCGGGTACACGCCACGCAGAGCGAGCACCGAGGCGAACGCGCCATGGTTCGGGGCGCCGAGCTGGACCACGCGCCGGATGCGCTCGGCACGCTGGCGCGCGAGCGCGACGCGCGCGACCACTCCCCCCATGCTGTGGCCGACCACCAGCACTTCGTCGGCGGGGGCGTCCGCCGCGATGCGTGCATTGAGCTCGTCTGCGAGGTCGCCGATGCTGCGACGCCAGTCGTAGGGGTGCAGGTGCGTGTCGAAACCGGCGATGCGCAGCGACAGCTTGAGCTTGAGGCAGTTGAGCAGCAATGCGCCCAGGGCGACCAGGCGCGCACCAGCCGGCAACGCGAGCCGCGTCAGGTGCCCGGCCGCGATTTCGACGAGGTCGACCCAGAGCACGTCGTCGAGCAGGACGCCGCGGGCACCGAGACGCGAGCCCATCAACCCCGGCAACACGTAGACACGCGGTCCCCGCGGCGCGCGCCTGGCAGCCGCACGACGCGCCAGCGCGCTCAGCTCGCGATAGCCCTGCTCGCCGAACAGCGCGACGAGTTCCTGCCGACGCTCGCCGGTCGCGAGCAGGCGCTCGACCTCGTCGTCGTGGAGGCGGTGGACGGGCAGGGTGCCGGCAGGTGCAGCCAAGGTCCCGTCCCTGGGTGTGACAGTCAGTGCGCCGGCGGCGGCGAGCCGTCGGCGGCGACGACGGCCACGCGAACGACGCGCGGCCCGGACTCGGCGAACTGCAGCGTGACCTCGAACGTGTCGCCGGCGACCAGCGGTCGTGCGAGGTTCATCAGCATCAGGTGCAGCCCGTGCGGCGCGAAGACGACCTTGCCTCCGGCCGGCACGGGTACGCCGTCGGTTTCGCGCATGCGCGAGACGCCCTGCACCTCGGTGACCGCGTGGACCTGCGTCATGGCCGCGGCGGAGGTGGTCGCGCCGAGGAGCCGGTCGGGTTTCGCACCGCCGGCGATGGTCAGGTAGACGGCCGCCACGGCGACGCCCGGGGGCGTCGCGCGCGCCCAGGCGTCGCGCACCAGCGGTCCAGCGGTCGCTGCGGGCTCGCCGGCGACGGCCGCCACGAGTGTGCACGAGAGCACGGCGGCGAGCGCGGTTGCCAGCAGCCGGCGGCGCTTCACTTCTTCGCCTCGTGGCGCATCGCCGCGGCGATCGTCGCGACGATGGCTTCGATCGCCGGGGTGCGGGTGGTCGACCGGCGCCACACGGCACCGATCGTGCGCGCCGGTGTCGGTCGCGCAAACGGCTTCACGCGCAGGCCGCGAGCCGCGCCGACCGGGGTCTCCGCGGCGAGTTCGGGCAGCAACGTGATGCCGTGGCCCGCGGCGACCATCTGGCGCAGCGTCTCCAGGCTCGTCGCGCGATAGTCCTGTGCCTCGTTCACGCGCACGCGGCTGCAGACCTCGAGCGCCTGGTCGCGCAGGCAATGGCCGTCCTCGAGCAGCAGCAGCGTCTCGCCGCGCAGGTCCTCGACCTTGACGCGCTCCTGGTCGGCGAGCGGGTGCGCTGCGGGCACGGCAAGCGTGAACGGCTCGTCGTAAAGCTCCGCCGACTCGAGGCCGTCGAGGTCCACGGGCAACGCGAGGATGCCCATGTCGATGTCGCCGCCGCGCAGCTTCTCGAGCAGCTGCTCGGTCTGGTACTCGTACAGCATCAGCTTGAGCCGCGGCAGGTCCTTGCGCAGCCGACTCGCCACGTGTGGCAGCAGGTACGGCCCGACCGTCGGGATCAACGCGAGCTTGAGCGGACCGGCGAGCGGATCGCGGTCGGTCTTCGCGAGCTCGACGATCGCGTCGGCTTCCTGCAGCAGCAGCCGGGCACGATGCACGATCTTCTCGCCGGTCGGCGTCAGGGCGACGCGCTTGGGCTGGCGCTCGACCAGCGGGACGCCGAGGTACTCCTCGAGCTTGCGCACCTGTGCCGACAGCGTCGGCTGGCTGACGAAGCAGCGCTCGGCCGCCTTGCCGAAATGGCGTTCGTCGGCCAGGGCGACGAGGTAGCGCAGGTCGCGGAGGTTCATGCGGCCGATAATAGCCTTCGCCTATCGGCAGGCGCAAAGTCATGCAGTCAATGAATCGTTGGCTATACTGCCGTCATGACCTCCCGTCCCACGCGATTGTCCGCCGGCGTCGTGGTCGTCCGCCGCGAGGACGGCGCGTGGCGTTACCTGTTGCTGCGGGCCTTCAATCACTGGGACTTCCCCAAGGGCATGGTCGAGGACGGCGAAGAGCCGCTCGCGGCTGCCGTGCGCGAGGTCCAGGAAGAGTCGCTGATCGACGACCTCGTCTTCGCCTGGGGCGAGAGCTCGACCCAGACCGGGCCCTACAGCGGCGGCAAGGTGGCGCGTTACTACGTCGCGGAAACGCGCCGGCGCGAGGTGACGCTGCCGTTCAATCCGCTGATCGGGCGTCCCGAACACAGCGAGTACCGCTGGGTCGGTTACGACGAGGCGATGCAACTCGTCTCGCCCCGCGTGCGGCCCGTCGTGCGCTGGGCCGCGGACATGATCGGCGGGTAGGAAGAGTTCAGAGTCTAGTCGGAGGCGCGTTGCGCCGGGCCGCCGCGGCGGCCGTCGGCTTGGACGCGCGACAACGCGTTCCGCTTCCGACTGAACTCTGGACTCTGGACTCTAGACTCTAGACTCTAGCTCTTTTTCACACGACCCGCCCCCTGCGACCTCCTCGCAGATGGTCCTCGACGTGCAATGCCATTTCGTCGAGACAGCGCTGGCGTGCGTCGCGCGCGGCCCAGGCAATGTGCGGCGTGACGATCAGGTTCGGGATGTCCGGCGCGAGCAGCGGATTGCCGTCGACCGGCGGCTCCTGTGGCAGCACGTCGATCGCTGCGCCGCCGAGACGCCCTTCACGCAGCGCATCGGCCAGCGCCGCCGAATCGATCAATGCCCCACGGGCGGTGTTGATCAGCAACGCGTCGGGCTTCATGCGGGCGAGACGTCGCGCGTCGAGCAGCCCCTCTGTCTGTGGCGTCAACGGGCAGTGCAGGCTCAGCACGTCCACCTGCGGCAGCAGGTCGTCGAGCTCGACGCGGCCGGGCGTCGGCTCGCCGCCGGGCCGCTGCGCGACCAGCACCTCCATGCCGAGCGCCAGCTGTGCGGCGCGGGCCACGGCACGACCGAGCACGCCGTGACCCACGATGCCGAGCTTGCGCCCGGCAAGTTCGCGGATCGGGTGATCGAGCAGGCAGAAATGCTCGCCGCGTTGCCAGGCACCGTCGCGGACCAGCCGGTCGTACTCGCGCAGTCGGTGCGTCAACAGCAGCACGACGCCGAGCACATGCTGCGTGACCGAAGCAGTGCAGTAGTCGCGCAGGTTGCACACGCCGACGCCGTGTTCGCGGGCCGCGGCGAGGTCGACATTGTTCGTGCCCGTGGCCGACAGCAGGATCAGCCGAAGCCCGGGCGCGCCGGCGATCGTCGCGCGCGTGATGCGCAGCTTGTTGAGCAGCACGATCGAGGCGTCGGCGACCACCGCGTCGACTTCATGCTGCGCCGTGTTGTGCCGCAACTCGAGCCCGGGCATCACGCGCAGCAGCGGAGTCGGGTCGAGGTCGCCCTGGCTGCTCACGGTGCCGTAGTCGAGGAACACCGCGTTGCCCGTCGTCACTGCCGTCGTCGTGTCGTCGCTCGTGGCCATCGAGCCCTCGCGGGTCGTCGTTTCGCGTTAGGTTACTAGGATGCCCGTCCCGCGTCGCATCAAGCCCGCCGAGCGCCCGCTGCGGCGCCTGCCGCACGCCGAGCTGCAGCAGCATTTCGAGGCTGCACTCGCCCGTCGCGACGGCGTCGCGGGTGCGCACTGCGTGCACGAGCTCTGGATGCGCGGCGAGATCGGCCTCAACGTCGAAGCCATGCTGTCGCGGCTGTGGCTGCACGCCGCGCCATCGATCCCGGACTGGCTGCCGATGCGCTACGTCGAGTGGCTGCCGCTCGTGTACGACGTCGCCGCGCGCTTCACGCGCGCCAGGCGCGGCAGGCACAACATCTACCTCGTGCTGCTCGACTATGCCGACAGCCGGCCCGACCCCTTCGGCTTGTACGTCGGCATGACGCACTACGCGCCATCCCAGCGCTTCGACCAGCACAAGGCCGGCATCCGTGCGGCGGGCAGCGTGCTGCGACGCGGGCTCGAACTGCTGGCGGGCCCGACACTGCACCTGCAACGCGTCGCACGCACCGAATCGGAGCAGATCGAGGCGCAGCTCGCCGAGGCGCTGCGCGCGGCGGGGCTCTTCGTACAGGGAGGCCACTGACGCCTCGCGATTTTCGACGAGTGCAGTCAGGCATTTCCGCGATTGTGCCGTCCGCGTCGCGATCGCAGCCTTGCGGCGCGAGTACCCCAGCACGGATTTGATTCCCGTGACCGAGTTGCCGATGGACCTGTCCGGCGTCGCCGACTGCGTCGACGCAGCGGTGGCGTATTGGGGAAGCGATTCGACCCGGCTGCTGCAGGTCCTGCGCGAAGTGCAGGAGCGCTACAACCACGTGCCGCCCGCCGCGCTCGAGCACGCCGCCCGCCGTCTGCAGTTGCCGATCTCGCGCGTCCGCGGCGTCGCCGCGTTCTACGATTTCCTCTCGACCGAGCCGCTGGGCCGATACCACGTCCTGTTCTCGGACGACGTCGTCGACCGCATGCACGGCTCGGCCGCGCTGCTCGAACGCATGTGTCACCGGCTCTGGGTCGAGCCCGGCAAGCCGTCGGAAGACGGTCTCGTCTGCGTCGAGCGCGCCTCGTTCCTCGGTTTCTGCGACCAGCCGCCGTCGCTGCTGGTGAACCAGCGACCAATCACGCGGCTCGACGAGGCGCGGATCGACCTGATCTGCGAATGCATTCTCGCGCGCAGACCGCTGGCCGAGTGGCCGGCGGAACTGTTCGTCGTCGAGGAGACCGTGTGCCGGGCCGGGCCGCTGCTTTCCGAAATGCTCGTGCCAGGGGCTGCGATCCGTGCCGCGCTCGAGCGCAGTCCCGACCCGTCGGCCGCGACACAGGTCGTGCTCGAGGAGATCAAGCGCGCCAACCTGCTCGGGCGCGGTGGCGCCGGCTACACGACCGGGCTCAAATGGGAGAGCTGTCGTCGACAGTCCGTCACCCCGCGCGTCGTCGTCTGCAATGCGGATGAAGGCGAGCCCGGCACATTCAAGGACCGCCTGCTGCTGACGCGTCACGCCGACCTCGTCTTCGAGGGCATGACGGTCGCGGCACTGGGCATCGAGGCGAAGCTCGGTTTCCTGTACCTGCGTGGCGAGTACCGCTATCTGCTCGAGGGCCTCCGCGAGGTGCTCGACCGGCGGCGCGCGTGCGGGCTGCTCGGCCAGTCGATCTGCGGCCGCGATGGCTTCGACTTCGACATCGAGATCCACGTCGGCGCCGGGTCGTACGTGTGTGGCGAGGCGTCGGCGCTGGTCGAGTCGCTCGAGGGCAATCGCGGCATTCCGCGCAACCGCCCGCCGCGACTCGCCGAAAAGGGTTACCTCGGCCTGCCGACGATCGTGAACAACGTCGAGACCTACTGCGCCGCCGCGCAGATCCTCGAGCACGGCGCTGACCGGTTCCGCGCGCTCGGCACGGCGAAGTCCTCGGGCACCAAGCTGCTGTCGGTGTCGGGCGACTGTGCGCGACCGGGCGTCTACGAATACCCCTTCGGCGTGACGATCCGCGAGGTGCTGGCCGATTGCGGTGCCGGGCGCACGATCGCCGTGCAGTGCGGCGGACCCTCGGGGCGCTGTCTCGACCAGGACGAATTCGATCGCCGCGTCGCGTTCGAGGACATCGAGACCGGCGGCGCGTTGATCGTGTTCGACGACGGCCGCGACATGTTCGAGGTCGCGCGCCACTTCTCCCACTTCTTCGCCGACGAGAGCTGCGGCTTCTGCACGCCGTGCCGGGTCGGCACCTCGTTGCTGGCCCGGCTCATGGACAAGATCAGCGACGGCCGGGGCTCGGAACACGACCTGCAGACGATCGAGCAGCTCGCGCGGCTGCTGCACGGCGCCAGTCACTGCGGCCTCGGCGAATCCGCCGGCAAGCCGTTGGCCGACACGCTGCAGCGTTTCCGCCCGACCTACGTGCGAAGGCTGGTTGCGCACGGCGTCGAGCCCGCGTTCGACCTGGACGGCGCGCTCGCCCGCGCACGACGCGTCACCGGCCGTGACGATCCCGGTGCGCACCTGCTCGGGGAGTCCGCATGAGCGCGTCGCCCTCATCAGGCCTGGCGGGCGGCCCCTCTCGCGGTTGCGGGCGGGGAGAAGACCCCGCGCCCGAGGCCTTCGAGCTCGACGGCGAGGCCGTGCCGTTCGAACCCGGGCAGACGATCCTGCAGGCGGCGCTCGCGGCGGGTCGTCACATCCCGCACCTGTGCTATCACCCCGAGTTCCGGCCGCACGGCAGCTGCAAGCTCTGCACGGTCAAGGTCAACGGCTGGCACGCGACGTCGTGCACGACGCCCGCGCGCGCGGGGCTCAAGGTGGAAAGCGAGACGCGCGAACTCAACGACGAGCGTCGCATGCTCGTGCAGCTGCTGTTCGTCGAGGGCAATCATTTCTGCCCGTCGTGCGAGAAGAGCGGCGACTGCAAGCTGCAGGCCGTCGCGTACGACTTGCGGATGACCTCGCCGCGGTTCGACCACTTCTTCCCGGACCGCCCGGTCGACGCGTCGCACCCCGACATTCTGCTCGACTTCAATCGTTGCATCCTGTGCGAGCTGTGCGTGCGCGCTTCGGCGGAAGTCGACGGCAAGAGCGTGCTCGCCCTCGGCGGTCGCGGGCTCGGCAAGCACCTCGAGGTCAACTCGCCGACCGGCCTGCTGCGCGACAGTACGGCGACCGTGAATGACAAGGCGATGGCGGTCTGTCCCGTGGGTGCGATCCTGCCCAAGCGCAGGGGATTCGCTGTGCCGATCGGCCAGCGTCGCTACGACCTCAAGCCGTTGCACCAGCAGGCACAGGAGAACGCGCCTCGCGCGCCGGAGCCGACGACGTGAGCAGCGTGACGCGACGCAAGCTGCGCGTGGCGACGACCTCGCTCGCCGGGTGCTTCGGCTGCCACATGTCGTTGCTCGACATCGACGAGCGGCTGTTCGCGTTGCTCGACCGGATCGAGTTCGACCGTTCGCCGCTGACCGACATCAAGCGCTGTGGCGCGTGCGACATCGGCATCGTCGAAGGCGGCCTCTGCAACGCCGAGAACGTGCACGTGCTGCGCGAGTTCCGCGCCAACTGCAAGATCCTCATCGCGGTCGGCGCCTGTGCCGTCAACGGCGGCCTGCCGGCGCAGCGCAACCACCTCGACCTCGGCCAATGCCTGCAGGAGGTCTACCTCACCGATCCGGGCGTCGCGCGCGGCGTGATCCCGAACGATCCGGAGCTGCCACTGCCGCTCGACAAGGTGCATCCGCTGCACGAAGTCGTGAAGGTCGACTACTTCCTGCCCGGCTGCCCGCCGTCGGGCGACGCGATCTGGAAATTCCTGACCGACCTGATCGACGGCCGTACGCCGAGGGTCGGCGCGAACCTGCTCCGGTACGACTGACATGAACCCATCGCTCGAAACCGCTGCCCACCCGCAGGACCTGCGACGGGTCGTGATCGAACCGCTGTCGCGTGTCGAAGGCCACGGCAAGGTGACGCTGCTGCTCGACGAGGCGGGGCACGTCGAGCAGGCGCGATTGCACATCGTCGAGTTCCGCGCGTTCGAGAAGTTCATCCAGGGCCGCCCGTACTGGGAAGTGCCCGTCATGGTGCAGCGGCTCTGCGGCATCTGCCCCGTGAGCCATCACCTCGCCGCGTGCAAGGCGCTCGACCAGGTCGTCGGCGCGACGCTGACGCCGACCGCGGAGAAGATCCGCCGGCTCATGCATTACGGGCAGATCCTGCAGTCGCACGCGCTGCACTTCTTCCACCTGTCCTCGCCCGACCTGCTGTTCGGCTTCGACTCCGACGCCGCCCGGCGCAACATCGTCGGTGTCGCCGCGGAGCATCCCGACGTCGCGCGCCAGGGCGTGCTGCTGCGCAGGTACGGCCAGGAAGTGATCCGTCACACCGCCGGCAAACGCATCCACGGCACCGGCTCGGTGCCCGGCGGCGTGAACAAGAGCCTGACCGTTGCGGAGCGCGACGAGTTGCTCGTCGACGCCTACCAGGTGATCGCCTGGAGTCGCGACGCCGTGCGGCTCGTGCAGCGGCTGTTCGAGCAGAACCTCGAGCTCTACCGGACGTTCGCTTCGTTCCCGGCGAGCACGTTGAGCCTCGTGCGGGCCGACGGCGCGCTCGACCTTTACCACGGCGGCTTGCGCGCGCGCGACGCGTCCGGCCACACGCTGTTCGACCACGCCGGGTACGACCGTTACTGGGAACTGATCGCCGAAGACGTCAAGGCCTGGTCGTACATGAAGTTCCCGTACTTCAAGACGCAGGGCTCAGAGACTGGGTGGTACCGGGTCGGCCCGCTGACGCGTGTCACGACCTGCGACTTCATTCCCACACCGCTCGCCGACCGCGAACGACGTGAGTTCCTCGCGTTCGACGACGGGCTCGCGGCGAGATCGACGCTCGGCTTCCACTGGGCGCGCATGATAGAGATGCTGCACGCGGCCGAGGCGATCAAGGACCTGCTGCACGACGACGACCTGCTCGGGCAGGACCTGACGGCAACCGGCGGGCGTCGCGAGGCGCGCGGCGTCGGCGTGCTCGAAGCGCCGCGCGGGACACTGATTCATCACTACCGCGTCGACGGCGACGACCAGGTGGTGCGCGCGAACCTGATCGTCTCGACCACGCACAACAACCAGGCGATGAACGTCGCGATCCGCGAAGTCGCGCGCAAGTACCTCGACGGCCGCGAGATCACCGAAGGGCTGCTCAACCACATCGAAGTGGCCGTGCGCGCGTTCGATCCATGCCTGTCGTGTGCCACACATGCGGTAGGCCAGATGCCGCTGTCGGTGCAGCTCGTCGAATGCGACGGCACGGTGGTCTCGGCACTGGCGCGGGGATGAATGCACCTGTCCTGCCCGCTCGTACGCCCTCTCCCGTGAAGCGCGAGAGGGTGGAGTGTTCTGCTCCCTCTCCCGTGCAGCGGGAGAGGGTGGGGGTGAGGGTCCGGAATCCGGAGCCCTCACCCGCGCTGCGCGCGACCTTTCCCGCGTGCGGGAGAGGTGGAGAAGGCAGAGGGGGAATCCTCGTGCTCGCGGTCGGCAATCCCAGCCGCGGTGACGACGCCGTGGGTCCGCTGCTTGCGGAGCGGCTGCAGGCGCTCGCGTTGCCGGGCGTCGACGTGCTCGTCGACTTCCAGTTGCAGGTCGAGCATGCGCTCGACGTCGCCGGTCGCGAGCGCGTGATCTTCATCGACGCCTGTGTCGATGCAGACCAGCCCTGGGTCTTGCGGGAACCAGTGGCCGACGCGCGCTACGCGCACACGAGCCACGCGCTCTCGCCGTCACAGGTACTCGAGACGCATCGGCGTGTCGTCGGAGGCGATGCGCCACCGGCGTTCCTGCTCGGCATTCGCGCAGGCTGTTTCGAGCTCGGCGCAGAGCTGTCGGCCGATGCCGCGCGCGCCTGCGAGGCGGCGTGGCCGACGCTGCTGGATCTGTGTACCGGCGGCGCGTTCGCTACCAGTCCACCTTGACCTTGCCCGACGACCGGTTCACGCGGCAGCTGAGGTTGCGCGTCTCGCCGGAGGCGGTCTGCACGCGGAGCATCATGCGGTAATCGTTACCCGACGTGGACACGTTGTCCACGTCGCGCACCCTGTGGCCCTGGCGCTCGATCTCGCGTACGCACGCGCGCCGCGCCTGCTCGAGGCCCGCGACGTCGTCGTCATGACCATTGCCTTGCCCGTGTCGCACCTCGAACCGACCACGACAGCCCTCGGTCACCCAGACCGAGCCGTTGCGCGTGCCCCAGGTACGGTCTTCGCGACAACGGTCGTTGCTGTACTCGCGCACGAGCCGGCCGAAGCGTCCGGGCCCAATCGCGCATTCGCGATACCGCCCGTTCTCGGACTGACAGTCGATCGTGCTGCTGCCGGTGCCCGGGCTGCTGCCGCGGACGACCACGAAACGCGCACGGCAGCCCTTGTCGACCCAGACGCGGTCGCCACGCTGGCCCCAGCTGCGCCCCTCGATGCAGGCCGCGTCCGAGCGACGCTTGACCAGCTGCGCGCGGCCGTTGACCGGGAGCTGGCACTCGCGGTACTTGTTGCCGTCGGACGAGCAGTTGAATTCGAACCGGTCGTCGCCCTCGTCGTCCCAGCCCCAACCAAAGCCGTAGAGGTCGACGTCGCCACTGCGCGTCTCGACGAAGCACGATCCCTGTTGCGTGCGACCGCGCGAGTCGCGCACGCGCAGGTCGATCGACCAGCCGTCCTGCAACTGCTGGAAGTTGCTCGTTTCCAGTACCGCGAACCCGCGCCGGTTCGCTTCGCGTACGCAGTTGCTCTGCGCGGAGCGCACTACCGGCGCACCGGTCTGCTTGAGCGTCGGCTGCTGCACGGGGGCGCGCTTTTTCGCGCCGTCGTCGAGCGAGCCGATGTCGACCTGGCCGAAAGCCGAAGACGCCGCGAGGCTCAGCACGGCAAGGACAGTCAACGCCGATCGGGTCATCGAGGAGTCTCCAGGGTGCGTCGTTGCAGGGTCAATGCTCCACGGCGCGATTCGTTGACCGCACCCGGGCGGAGCGAACGTTAACGCACTTTTGATGCAGTGCCGCACGACTGGCGACGAATGTGCGATGCAACGCATTTGGATCGACTGCGGGACACGCGGTCATGCGAGACCCGGTCTCGCCGGGTAAACTGCAGAAGGTTGTCTATCCGGGTTTGCCACGCAGTACGGACGATCTGATGCAAAACGACGTTTCCCCAGCCGCCCCCGAACGCGCGCCCATCAACTGGGTGACGACGATCCTGTTCACGGTCACGCCGCTGGCGGCCATCGTGCTCGTGCCGTGGTACGGCATCACGCACGGCTACAGCCTCACGGCCTGGTTGCTCGCATTCGCCTGTCTCTGGGCCGGCGGCATCGCGATCACCGCGGGCTACCACCGCCTCTGGGCGCACCGTGCCTACAACGCGCACTGGTCCGTGCGCCTGTTCCTGATGCTGTTCGGCGCCATGTCGCTGCAGAACAGCATCCTGGTCTGGGCGTCGCAGCACCGCACGCACCATCGATTCGTCGACGACTGGGACAAGGACCCGTACAGCGCGAAGCGTGGCTTCTGGTTTTCGCACATGGGCTGGATCCTGCGCGACTACCCCAGCGGCAAGAACGACTTCACCAACGCGAAGGACCTCGAACGCGACCCGATGGTGATGTTCCAGCATCGCTATTACCTGCCCCTCACGATCTTCATGAACGCCGGTTTCCCGCTGCTGCTGGGCTGGATGGTGGGCGAGGTCGTCGGCGTGTTCCTGCTCGCGGGCCTGCTGCGGCTGGTCGTGAACCACCACTTCACCTGGTTCATCAACTCGCTCGCGCACATGTGGGGTTCGCAGCCGTACACGGACGAGAACACGGCGCGCGACAACCCGGTGCTCGCGGTGCTCACCTACGGCGAGGGCTATCACAACTATCACCACATCTTCCAGAACGACTACCGCAACGGCGTGAAGTGGTGGCAGTACGACCCGACCAAGTGGCTCATCGCGGGGCTTTCGTACGTCGGCCTTGCCAGCAACCTGAAGCGCGTGCCCGACGTGCAGATCCAGCGCGCGCAGCTCGCGATGCAGTTCAAGAAGGTCGAGCAGGCGCTCGAACAGCGCCACCGTCGCGGCGTCGCCGACGAGCATGTCGAACGGCTCAAGGCGCGGGTCGCGGCCGAGTATGCGGCCTTCCGCAAGGCGGCCGAGGAATGGTCCAAGGTCCGCGAGGAATGGGTCGCCGACCGCAAGCACCGTCTGTTGCAGCGCTGGGAGGAGACGAGCTTCCGGCTGCGGCTCAAGCAGATCGAGCACGGCATGCGCATGCAGCGCCGGCGCCTGCGGGCGATGTCCAAGGCGTATGCGTGAAGAAGTGGCTAGTGGTTAGTGGTTAGTGGCCAGTCGGAAAAGAAGAAGGGCGCCTGTGTGGCGCCCTTTTTCGTTGGGAGGCGAGTTTTCGTTCGTACCGGCGCCGACGTTCTGACCCGCACCGACGTTACTGACCAGCACCGGCCGCTAACCACTAGCCACTAGCCACTAGCCACTTCCCCTAGAACCTCACTTCGATCCCCGCCTGGAACGTGCGCGGCGGGCCGGGGATGAGCCCGCGACTCATGTCGGCGACGTACAGCTTGTCGCCGAGGTTCTTCGCGGCAGCATAGGCCGTGCAATCGCAGAACGGCAGTGTGTAGTTCGCCGTCAGGTTCCAAACCGTGTAGCCCGGCATCTGCCCGCGCTGGCCCGTCGAGTCGACCGCGACGGTGTTGAGGTCGTCCGTGTAGGCCTCGCTCGTGTAGACGCCCTCGAGCGCCAGTTCGAGCCCGAACCCGAGACGTGCCCCGACGGTCGCGGCCAACAGGTGCTCGGGCGCATAGGGCAGGCGGTTGCCCGTGACACGAACGGTCGTGAACCCTGGCACGTTGCTGTAGCGCTCGCCTTCGTACTGCGCGTCCGCGAGCCAGGTGTAGGCCAGGCGTGCGAAGAGGTCGACCGGCCACTGCACGATGCCGCTGCTGTCGACCTGCCCGGCCAGTTCCAGACCCTGCTGCAGCGTCTCTCCAGCGCTGGTCAGCGTCGAACCGACGCCGCCCGCAACGCTGGCCGGCACGATCTGGTTTTCGAAGTCCATGCGGAACAGCGTCGCTTCGTATGACACGCCGTCGGCCGGCGTCCCGCGGATGCCGAGTTCGTAGTTCCACGAGAGTTCCGGATCGAGGTCGACGCTGCCACCGCTCGCGGTGACGATGTCGGCCACGCCCGGCGGGGCGAAACCGCGGTGCACGCCGGCGAAGAGCACGGTGCCCCTGACCGGCTCGAAGGTCGCGCCGATGCCCGGGATCCACTGGTCGATGCTCGTCTCGCCGGCTTCGCCGGTCATGTTGTTGACGCGCTCGTAGTCGACGCTTTCGAAGCGCACGCCGGGCGTCACGCTCCAGCGACCGAGGTCGAAGCGGTTCTGGACGAAGGCCGAGGCGGCGACGACGTTGCGGTCGCTGTCCTCGCGGATGCCGGCGTTCGGTCCGGTGCCCGGGCGACGCGAGGTCGGCAGGTCGCCGTTCGCCTGCACGCGATACTGGTCCTCGTGGTGGTAACGCAGCCCGGCGTCGAGCACGTTGTCGACGCCGAACAGCCCGTGCTGCACCGACACGCGCGGCTCCACGCCGGCGGTCCAGTACTGGCGCAGTCGGCCTTCGTTGCCGCAGGTCGCGGACAGGTTGGCCATGCCGGCGCAGGCCGGATCGCTCGCGTCGTTCGGACGCTGCGTCGAATTGCTCGACTGGCGCCACCAGTCGCGATTGAAGAACGTGTAGTAGGCGTTGGTCGTGAACGTCGTGGCGGGGTTCAGCTCGAACCTGTGGGTCAGCGAAGTGCCCCAGCGGTACGCGTACATGTGGTCGTTGCCGAACGGGTTCTGGTACGGGTCGGCCTGCCACTCGGCGAGCGTGAGGCCCGAATAGGTGACCTGCGACGACTCGTCGTAGTAATTTGCGCGCAGCGTGACGGCCTGGCGGTCGCTCAAGTCGTGCACGAGCTTGAGGTTGAGGTCGGCCACCTCGAAGTGCATGTTGTCGCGCGTGCCGTCGGTTTCCTTGTAGGTGCCGTGCGCGACGAAGCCGGTGTCGCCGTAGCGGTCGCCGTACTGCCCGTGCAACTCGCGATAGCCGTGGTCGCCGAGCGACGCGATGACACGGCCGGCCGCCTGCTCCGGCACTTGCGGCGTGATGTAATTGATGACGCCGCCGACCGTCTGCGGCCCGAACAGGATCTGGCCGGACCCCTTGAGCACCTCGATGCGCTCGAACCGCTCGACCGGCGGGTGGTAGTACGTCGCGTTGTCGCCGTACGGCGCGTACGCCAGCGGGATGCCATCCTCGAGCAACAGCACCTTGCTCGAGCGCGTCGGGTTGAGGCCGCGGAGCCCCAGGTTCGGCCGCAGCCCGAATCCTTCCTCGTCGCGGGCGAAGATACCGGGCACCTTGCGCATCGCTTCGTTGATCGTGAGGACGCGTGTCTCCTCGAGCACGGCGCTGTCGATCACCACGGCCGAGCCCGGGATGGTCTCGAGGTTGATGCGCTGACCGATGACGACGATCGCCGGTTCGAGCACGCCCGGCTCCGGCGACGGGGCGTCCTGGGCTTGCGTGCTCATCGCCGTCGCGAGTACGGCCGACACGGCAATGCCAACGCGGGTCGGCAACGAAAGGGGCTGGCGCATGACCGTCGTCCGTGAGTGAGTCGCGTCCGCACTTTGCTTCGTCTCGCTGCACTAGTCAACGCGAATCATTCGTATTCGTGTTGAACAGTGGTGCGATCGGACCGGCGTGCCGAGGTGCCGTCGCGCGCGTCGCGCGGTAGGCTTGGCGGCCCCCGTCCCGAGGATCCGCGCCCCATGCCGTCGTTCGACATCGTCTCCGAAGTGGACGCCCACGAGGTCAGCAATGCCGTCGACCAGGCCGCGCGGGAGGTCAGCCAGCGGTTCGACTTCAAGGGCACGAATGCGAAGTTCGAGTTGAAAGACAGCGTCGTTACGTTGTCTGCGCAGGCTGATTTTCAACTTAAGCAAATGTTGGAGATCCTGCGGCTCAAGCTTTCCAAGCGCGGCATCGACGTGGCTTGTCTCAAGGTCGACGAGCCGGTCGTGACGGGCCAGACGGCCAAGCAGGTCGCGACGCTGCGCGAGGGCATCGAGACGGAGCTGGGCAAGAAGATCCAGCGCCAGATCAAGGACTCGAAGCTCAAGGTCCAGGCTGCGCTGCAGGACCGCCAGGTGCGCGTGACCGGCAAGAACCGCGACGACCTGCAGGCCGCGATCGCGCTGGTCCGGAAAGGCGAGTACGACCTGCCGCTGCAGTTCACCAACTTCCGCGACTGAACTGAACGGCGGCGGAGGCTAGCGTCCGCGGTACCCAGGACCTTCGGTCTTTCCTCGCGCGACTTGTCGAGCGCCGCTGCTCGAGCGTTCGTCGCGCGGCGGTCACGCTCGCTCCGCCGGGCCGTCGCCACCCTCGTCGCGCGACCGCTCGAGCAAGGCTCGCCGTGATCGGCGCGGTTCCTCCGCGTCGATCACGATGCGCGGGAGACCAGGAGCGCGGGGGAAGACCGGGAGGTCCTGGGGAACGCCCTCGGTACGCCCCCTATCGCTGCTCGCCCGTCGCGTCAGGTGCGAACGTCGCCGGACCCGCCGCCGCATCGTCGGCCAGCAGCCCTTCGATCGTCTGCTCGAACTCGCGCAACATCTGCTCGTGCAGGACCCCGGCTGCGGGCCCGTGCAGGCCGGCATGGACCTTGCGCACACGGCCGCCACGGTCGAGGAACAGCAGCGTCGGGTAGACCCGCACGCCGCCGTCGAGCCGTGGCAGGGCGGAAGCGGCACCGTCGACCGTGCCTGCAAGCAACGTCGGGAAGCCCAGGTCGTGTGCCGCCCGGAAGCGGTGGATCGCCGCGACGGCGCGCGCAGGGTCGGCGTGCCGTTCGAACATGATCCCGACGATCGCGAGCCCGCGCTCGCCGTAGCGGCGCTCGAACTGCGCGAGCAGCGCCGCCGCGTCGTGCGACGCCGGGTTCCAGCTTCCGAGCGCCGCGACGATCGCGGGCCGGCCGCTCAAGCGCGGGTCGCCCGATGACACGGGCCGGCCGTCGAGGTCGGGGAACTCGAAACGCAGCGGTTCGGCCGGATCGCCGCGCAGTCGCGTTACAGCCGTGGCCGCGGTTGCGTCGACGAAGGCGTCGGCGTTGCGCACCGCGACGAACCGCCGCGCGCCGTCGCGGTCCGACCACGCCTCGCCGACCCAGCGGCCCTGCCCATCGAGCTTGCCGCGATATACGACCAGCGCGCCGCCGTCGAAACGCGACAGGCGCAATTCCTCGTCGTGCACCTCACCGGCCAGGTAACGCTCGTCGCCGGTCGGTCGTACCACCGTGCCGTCGACCTGGTCGTGGCGCTGTCTCAGGTCCGCGATCGCCTGGCTCGAACGTCCGGCGGCGTCGGTGAACGTGAGTTCCCAGCGCCCGGCCATGTCGGCGTTGTCGCTGCGACGTTCGGCGAAGAAGCGCCAGGTCTCGCCGAGCTTTGCCTGGAACGGCCATTCACGCTTGCGGTCGCCTGCGTCGGCGAACGTGAGCGTGCCTTCGAGTTCGCCGCCGGACACGCGTGCGCTCAACGTGCTTTCGTAACCGGGCATCTGCGCCGTGACGCGCCCTGACTGCACCTGCACGTCGGTCACGCGTATGCGCTCCTCGCCGTTGAGCAGGTACAGCACGAACCCCTGTTCCTCGCGTGCAATGTCCAGGCCGAACGGAACCTCGTGCGCGCCGCCGGCGCGGACGACGGCCCGATAGCTGCCCGGCTGCAGGTCCCTGCCGGGCTGCGGGCGGGAACAGGCCGTCATTGCCAGCAGCGACGCACACAGCAGCGCGAGCGCGCCCGCCATGCGCCGCACGCGGCGCGAGGGAATCGGCGTCACTTGGGCCGGCCGTCAGACCTTCAGGGCGACGCGCATCTTCTCGACCAGGTCGGCGCCGCCGTGCTGCTTTACGTAGTCGATCACGATGGGGCCGAACTTCTTCGCGGTGTCGATGCCGACGCCGAGCTCGGCGAACGACGCAGCGAGCCCCGCCCAGCGGCCGGCGCCGCCCGAGCGACCGCCCAGCAGCGAGCCGAGCCCGCCCGCAAGCGAACTCATCGCACTCGGCGCCGGGGCGTTCTTGAGCAGCCGGTCGGCCCCCGGAATGTCGGCCAGGAACGCGGCGAAGTCCTGCCGGCTCATGTTCTGCTGGCCCGCGCGCAGCAGCGCGACGAGCCCGCCACGGGCCTGGTCGGTGCTGACGCCCAGGTCGCTGGTCAGTTTGCGGATGAGGTCGTCCATCGCGGCGCCTGTTGACTGTGCGGGGTGAGCCGGGAGCGGCCGATTCTACGTCATGCCGGTTGCCAGACCAGCGTCAGCTCGGTGACCTCGATGTCCGACTTGCGCGCCTTGACGGCCACGGCTTCGATCGCGATCGCCGCAGGATCGAAGCTCGATTCGATCGTGGCGACCTCGGTTTCGAGTTCGGCTTCGAGTTCGCCGTGCTGCCGCCGCAACGCCTCGGCGTCGGCCGACGCATGGGTGACGTCGGTGCGTTCCTTGCCGATCCGCCCGACGCTGCGCGCGGCGGTCGCGGCCTTGCCGAAGGCACTCGAGCGTCGACCGCCGCCGAACAGTGCGCCGAGCAGGCTGCTGCCGACGCTGATCGCCGACGCCATGGTCTCCTGGCTGGCCTGGTCCTTCTCGCGTTGCAGCCGCTGTTCCGCGCGACGCTGACGGTCCGCGAGTGCGTCGAGCCGCGTCGCGTACTTCTTGCGCAACGCATCGACGGCGGCGTCGCGCTTTTCACGCAGCGCCTGCGCGAGCTGGGCGCGAAATTCGCCCTCGGTGGCGCCGACCGGCGCCGACGTCTTGAGCGTGGGGCAGCGGTAGACGGTCAGTGCGCTCGAGCGATACACATGTTCGACCAGCGACTTGGCGTACTGCTGCGGTGTCTTGGGCGTCAGTACGCCGCCCGGCACGTTCGCGAACGCCGCGTCCGGCGCAGGCTGTGTGCCGAGGTCGAGCGCGCCGGCGTCGCACACTTCGGACTGCTCCCAGGCCGGGCCGCCCGCGCCCAGCGGCGCCAGGTGGTAGGCCTCGGTCCAGGTGTCGACGCCGTTGCGTGCATCGACGAAATGCGTGCGCACGCGCGCGCCGAGGCGCGGTTCGTACTCGACGCTGGTGCCACGGGCAGCGAGGAACCGCTCGTGCCACCCCGTCGGCAGCACGGGCCGGGCGCTCGACGTCGTGGTCGACGCCGGGGCGTGGGCGGTGCGCTCGCCCGGGTCGGCGATCGCAGCCGCGACCGCCGGAGTCGGAGGTTCGATGGCAGGGGTGGCCCCTTCGAGCCGGGCAATCTCGGCCGTCGTCAGCGGTCCGCGCAGGTACGAGAGCGCCCAGCGCGTACGCAGGAGGACCGGTGCGTCGTCGTGCACGTTGCGCATCAGGAACGTGCGCGGCGGCAGGCTCGACATCGCGGCCTCGAACTGGGCGCGGTCCATGCCGCCGGCGGCGTTGCTGCCGAGCAGGCCCTCGATGACGCGCAGCTTGTCGCGCTCGGTCTGCAGCCGGCCGATGAACCAGGTGCCCGCGTTGCCGAGCCCCTTGTAATCGAGGTCGACGGGGTTCTGCGTCGCGAGCACCACGCCGAGCCCGAACGCACGCGCCTGCTTCATCAGGGTCAGCAGCGGCGTCTTCGACGGTGGCATCGCACCGGGCGGGAAGTAGCCGAACACCTCGTCCATGTAGAAGAGCGCGCGCAGGCTCGTCGTGCCCGGCTGCCGGCGCATCCACGCCACCAGTTCGTTCGCGATCAACGTCACGACGAACATGCGCTCGGCGTCGTTGAGGTGCGCGATCGAGACGATCGCGATGCGCGGCTTGCCCTGCGCGTCGTAGAGCATCGACTGCACGTCGAGCGGGTCGCCGTGCAGCCAGGCTTCGAACCCGGGCGAGGCCAGCAAGCCGTTGATCCGCAATGCGAGCTCGGTCCGGTCCTTCGCCGGGTAGAAGCTCTCGAGGTCGAACACGCCGACCTGCTCGAACGGCGGCCGCTGCACCGAGCGGATCAGCGACGCGAGGTCGAGGCCCTCGCCCTTGCGCCAGGCCGCGTCGAGCAGCGCCGACAGCAGGATGTACTCGCGGCTCTTGATCGGGTCGGCCTCGATGTCGAGCAACGCGAGCAGGCCCGCGACCGCCGAACTCGCGCGTTCCTTGAGCGCCGAGGCGTCGCGGGCGAGCGTCGCGTCGGGCGCCGAGAACGAGCGCAGGATCGACAGCGGCCGACCGGCGTTCGACCCCGGCGTATAGATCGTGACGTCGGCGGCGTCACGCAGGCGCTGGATGCGCGCACCGTCCTCGCCCCATTCCTCGAGACCCTTGCGCCAGTTCGCGGCCGTGGCGGCAGCGAACTCGTCGAGCGACTGGCCCTTGCGCGAGGCCTCGCCCGCATCGACCCAGGGCCGGAAGTCCTCGGCGCGCAGCTCCGGGAAGGTCAGCGCGAGGTTCGCGATGTCACCCTTCGGGTCGATCGCGATGGCCGGGATGCCGTCGATCGCCGCTTCCTCGAGCAGGGACAGGCACAGCCCGGTCTTGCCGCTGCCGGTCATGCCGATGCAGACGGCATGCGTGGTCAGGTCACGCGAGTCGTAGAGCAGGTCCGCGCCGAGTTGCTGGGTGGTCGGGTCGTATTCGCGTCCGAGGTAGAAGACGCCGAGCTTTTCGTAGTTGGGCAGGGCCATGGTGCGTGCGGTCGTGGGGTGTTCGCGGGAGTTCTTTGCCGGGCATCGTAAACCGAAGCGCGTCGGGGCCGCAGGGCTCGCATCGGGACGCGGTCACGCGTCCCCACACGGGGTGCTGCGCGAGGCCCTGGGTGCCGGCGACAGACTTTTCCCACTCCACATTGGGACAACTCCACCAAGGCCCGTCTCGCTTGTTACCGGATTGTCACCCAAGGGCGACTGACGCTGTAACCGCACCCCCCTAGGATGGCTCCAAACCACTCGATTTCGCGGCGCGCGCATGTCCATCGCCCTCGACCAGGTCACCAAACGGTACCAAGGCGTACCGGTCGTCAACGACGTGTCGCTGAACGTCCGGCAGGGTGAATTCCTGGTGCTGCTCGGGCCGAGCGGCAGTGGCAAGAGCACGCTGCTGCGCGCAATCGCCGGGCTGACCGAGATCGACCACGGCCGCGTGTCGCTGCACGGCAAGGACGTCACGCACCTGACCGCGCGCCAGCGCCAGGTCGGGTTCGTGTTCCAGCACTACGCGCTGTTCCGCCACATGTCGATCGGCGACAACATCGAGTTCGCGCTGCGCGTCCGCAAGGTCCGCGCGTCCGAGCGTGTCGCGCGCCGCAAGGAACTGCTCAAGCTCGTCGCGCTCGAGGGCATGGACGACCGCCTGCCCGCGCAACTCTCCGGCGGCCAGCAGCAGCGCGTCGCCGTGGCGCGCGCGCTCGCGCACCGGCCCGAAGTGCTGCTGATGGACGAGCCGTTCGGCGCCCTCGACGCCAAGATCCGCGAGGAACTGCGCCGCACCATCCGCCAGATCCAGCGCGAGCTCAAGATCACCACCATCCTCGTCACGCACGACCAGGAGGAGGCCTTCGCACTCGCTGACCGCATCGGCGTGATGCACCAGGGGCGCCTGCTCGAGTGCGGCCGCCCGGACGACCTCTACACGCGACCGGCCACGCGATTCGTCTCGACGTTCCTCGGCGCCGCGAACCTGCTGCTCGGCTACCGGACTTCGCGTGGCGTGCGATTCGACGCCCGCAGTGCCGAGTCGCCGCGCGAGATCGTCGCGGTGCTGCGCCCCGAGGAAGTCGAGCTCGCGACTGACGCGGCGCACGTGCGCTCCAACTTCGTCGGCCACGGCGTGGTCGAAGAACTGCTGTTCGGCGGCGCCGTCGAGCGGTTGCGCGTGCGCATGTCGAGCGACGGCCCCGTGCCGGTGGCGCCGGGCAACGACGGCAACGGCGGCCTGGGCTCGCTGCTCGAGGTCTCGCGCACGCTGCCCGAGCAACGGCAGTTCCCCGTGACACCGGGGCTGCGTGTCGCGGTCGGCGCGCGGCGCATCCACATCCTGCCGACGCCCATCTCGAGTTTCACGGTCGTCGCCGGCAGCGAGGATGCGACACGCGAACTGACGGACTCGCCGCTGCTCGCGACACTCTGTACGCGCATGCAGACGCGGGTCGGCAGCCAGGTCGGCAACGGTCATCGCGCGCCTCCGGGCATGCCCGTCCTCGCGACCGGTGCCGGCAGCGCCGACGCTGCGCGCTGGCAGCTGCAGAACGGCGCGACGCAGCTGCTCTGCGTGCCGCCGTCGGCGCCCCTGCCCAAGCACGTCATCATCCACACGCTGGACCCGAGTGCGCGTCGCGCGACGCTCGCGGTCGCCGCGAGCCTGTTACGACACGTCGCGGCCGAGGCGGTTTACCTGGTGATCCATCCGGCGGAGTCGCTCGAGGCCGAACGGGCGGCGCGGATGCGCGACCTGCTCGACGCGCGCTCGAGTGCGCTGAACGATCACGGCCTCGACATGCGAACCGAAATGCGGCCAGGCGACGTCGCCCAGGAACTGCAGGCGGAACTGGCGCGCTACGACGACAGCATGCTCGTGCTCGGCACGTCCGATCCCGCATCGATCCGCTGGGACTGGCTCGCGAACGTGCTCGAAGGCACGCCGCCGCGCCCGGTGCTGATCGTAAACTCGGCGCGCCTCGAGGCGCCGGTGGAGGCCTGAGCCCGTGGCATCGTCCTGGTTCCGGCAGCCGAGCATCCTGCCGGGTTTCGGCCTGACGCTGGGTTTCACGACGTTCTTCCTGAGCGCACTCGTGCTGCTGCCGCTCGCGGCACTGATCCTCAAGACGACGAACCTGACCTGGTCGGAGTTCCTGACGACCGTGCTCGACGAACGCGCAGTCGCGTCCTATCGCCTGAGTTTCGGCGCGGCGCTCGTCGCGGCCCTGATCAACGCCGTGTTCGGCTTCATCGTCGCATGGTCGCTCGTGCGTTACGAGTTTCCCGGTCGCCGGCTCGTCGACGCGCTGATCGACCTGCCGTTTGCGCTGCCGACCGCCGTCTCCGGCATTGCGCTCGCGACGGTGTTCTCGCCGACCGGATGGCTCGGAGTGCGGTTGCAGGAGCAGTTCGGCGTGCAGGTGGCCTACACCTGGCTCGGCGTAGTCGTCGCGCTGACGCTGATCGGCCTGCCCTTCGTCGTGCGGTCGGTGCAGCCGGCGCTGATCGAAGCCCAGCGTGACCTCGAAGAAGCCGCCGAGACGCTCGGCGCCGGGCCGTTCTACGTCTTCCGACGCATCGTGCTGCCAGCCGTGCTGCCGGCACTGGTCACGGGTTTCACGATGGCGTTCGCGCGCGGCGTCGGCGAGTACGGCTCCGTCGTGTTCATCTCGGGCAACCTGCCGCTCAAGACCGAAATCACGCCGCTGCTGATCGTGATCAAGCTCGAGCAGTTCGATTACAACGGCGCGGCCGCGCTCGGTTTCAGCATGCTGCTGGTGTCGTTCGTGCTGCTGTTCACGATCAACCTGGCGCAGGCGTGGAGTCGCCGACGCCACGTGGGCGCGGGGCACTGACGTGGCCGGCGCCGCACCAGGGTTCGAGAAGCGCAGCCACGTGCCGGCAGGCGTGCGCGCAGCGCGCGCCACGCTGATCTTCGTCACGATCGCGTTCCTGTCGCTGCTGCTGCTGGCGCCGCTCGGCGCCGTGATCGCACAGGCGCTGGCGGAGGGCTGGCGCGCCTACCTCGAGTCGTTCGACAACCCCGACACGCTGGCGTCGATCAAGCTGACGTTGCTGACGGCCGCCATCGTCGTGCCGCTGAACACGCTGTTCGGCATCGCTGCCGCGTGGGCCATCGCCAAGTTCGAGTTCCGCGGCAAGAGCCTGCTGATCACTCTGATCGACCTGCCGTTTGCGATCTCGCCCGTGATCGCGGGCCTGGTGTTCGTGATGCTGTTCGGGTCGCACGGCTGGTGGGGGCAGTGGCTGCAGGACAACGACATCCAGATCATCTTCGCGGTGCCCGGCATCGTCATGGCGACCGCGTTCGTGACGTTTCCGTACGTCGCGCGCGAACTGATCCCGCTGATGCAGCAGCAGGGCAGCGAGGAGGAGGAGGCCGCAATCACCCTCGGTGCCGGGCCCTGGATGACGTTCCTCCGCGTCACGTTGCCCAAGATCCGCTGGGGCCTGCTGTACGGCGTGATCCTCTGCAACGCACGCGCGATGGGCGAGTTCGGCGCGGTCTCGGTCGTGTCGGGCCACATCCGCGGGCTGACGACCACGATGCCGCTGCAGGTCGAAATCCTCTATAACGAGTATGCGTTCGTGCCAGCCTTCGCCGTGGCGTCGGTGCTCGCGCTGCTCGCGATCGTGACGCTGGTGATCAAGACCTTCGTGGAGTGGCGCGCCGACCGACGTACGGGCTGACCTGTGAAAATCGACGACTACCAAGCGATGTTGCGGCAGGGAATCGCGAGCCTGCGCCGGCTGGTGACCGGGCCGGCCACGCTCGAGCGCACGCTCGTGCTGACGCTCGGCGGCCTCGTGCTGGGATCGATCCTGGTGCTCGCGCTGAGCGGGGTCGGCCTGCTGCGTCAGCAGGCGGAGCAGCAGGCCCTCGGCCGGGTCAAGCTCGGGGGCGCCGCGGGTCGCGAGGAAATCCGCCGCTTCAGCGAAGACACGCTGACCGCGACGCGGTTGCTCGCGGACCGGCAGACCCTGCAGCGCCTGATTCGCGCCGGCAACCGCGCGCAGCTCGAGCTGTCGCTGCGACGCACCTGCGCCGCCGTGAACCTCACCGCCTGCGCCGTGGTCGTCGGGCAGCACGTGCTCGGCAGCACGCATGCGGACATCGACTGGACCAACGTGACCGAGGCTGTCCGCGACCAGGGCGAGCGCTTCATGCTGGCGCCCGCCTGGCAGCCGGACGGGCTCATGGGCGCGGTTGCGCCCGTGCAGAACTACGTCGACACGCGCGTGCTCGGCCTGCGTTATTTCGACGCCTCGCTCGCGCGGCAGCTCAGCGACGAGGTCGACATGACCGTGCGGCTGGTGCGCCTGTCGAACTGGCTCGACAACGTCGAGCCCGACTTCAAGGAGCTGCACTCCACCGCGCTGACGCGGTCCGAGATCGTCGCGCGGCGCATCGAGGCCCGCGACGTCTACGCGTCAAGCACGCCGATCTTCGCGTCGACCGGCGAGGGGATATCGCTGCTCGAGGCGCGGCTGCCCACGTCCGAAAGCGACAAGGTCGTCGCCGGCTTCGTGCGCCGGCTGGGCTGGATCGCGGTGCTGCTCGCGCTCGGTGCGGTCGCGGGCGCGCTGGTGCTCGCGCGGCGCCTCGTGCAGCCGCTCGAGTCGCTGGCGGATTCGGCCACCCGGCTCGGCCGCGGCGACTTCTCGGCGTCGATCCCGCTGGCCGGCGGCGGGCCCGAGGTGGACGCGCTGGCGCGCACGCTCGAGGACATGCGTCGCAACCTCGTCGACCTGACGGCCACGCTGCGCCGGCGCGAAGCCGACGCGCAGGCAATGCTGCGCGGCGTCGTCGAGGGCGTCTACGCCGTCGACTCGCGACGCTACATTCGGCACATGAACCCGCAGGCCGAGAGCATGCTCGGCGTGTCCGCCGAAGCCGCGCGCGGCCGCTTCTGCGGCGACGTGCTCAAGCCGGCGCCGAACGAGAACGGCGTGCGGCCCTGCGAGACCAGTTGTCCGATCGTCGCGGCCCGCGAGCGGGGCCAGGCCCAGGCGACCGAGTTCCTGCAGCGCGCCGACGGCTCCAAGCGCACGGTCGTGCTGACCAGCGCGGGCCCGGTCGACGGCCTGCAGGTGCAGGTCATGCGCGACGAGACCGACCTCGAGGCCGTGCGGCGCGCGCGCGACTCGATCCTCGCCAACATCTCGCACGAGTTCCGCACGCCGCTCGCGGCGCAGCTGGCGTCGATCGAGTTGCTGCAGGAGAACCTGCAGGAGATGCCGCGCGAACAGATCGCCGAACTCGTCACCTCGTTGCGGCGAGGTTCGCTCAGGCTCACGCGGCTGATCGACAACCTGCTCGAGAGCGTGCGCATCGAGTCCGGGCAGCTGTCCATCCGGCAGCAGGACCTGCACCTGCCCGACCTGATTCGCGACGCGGTCGAAATGGTCGGCAGCCTGTTCGCGCAGCGCAACCAGATCCTCGAGGTCGACGTGCCGGACGACCTGCCGGCCGTCGTCGGCGACGGCCCGCGGCTCGTGCAGGTCTTCGTCAACCTGCTGGCCAATGCCAACAAGTTCGGTCCCGACGGCAGCACGGTGCACGTGAAGGCGCGGTCGGAAGGCGCGGAACTCGTCGTCACCGTCGACGACGCCGGCACCGGCGTAATCGAGAACGAGCGCGGCTCGATCTTCGAGCGCTTCTACCGTGCCGCCGACCAGGAGCCGGAGCCGCGCGGCCTCGGCCTCGGGCTCTGGATCGTCAAGTCCATCGTCGAGCGTCACGGCGGTCGCGTCGGCGCCACGCGCACCGAAGAGGGCCTGACGCGCCTGGTCATCGCGCTGCCCGTGACGCCGCAGGTGCCCGCCGCATGAAGATCCTCGCGGTCGACGACGACCCGGACCTGCTCGCGCTGGTCGCGTTCGCGCTGGCACAGGCCGGTTTCGTCGTGGTCAAGGCCATCGATGTACCTTCGGCGCTGCGCGTGTTCGCCGCCGAGGCGCCGGACCTCGCGATCCTCGACATCAACCTGCCCGGTGGCACCGGCTTCGAGATCTGCGAAGCGATCCGCAAGCAGTCGCGCGTGCCGGTCATGATGCTGACGGCACGCGGCGAGGAAGAAGACCTCGTGCGTGCCCTCGATCTCGGGGCCGACGACTACCTGACCAAGCCGTTCAGCCCGCGCACGCTGCTGGCGCGCGTGCGCGCGTTGCTGCGGCGCGCAGGGCTCGAGACCGGTGGCGCAATGTCGGCCGGCGGCCTGCACCTCGACCTCGAGGCGCACACGCTGCGCGTCGGCGAAGCGGAGCCGGTCAAGCTGACCAAGCTCGAGACGCGGTTGCTGCAGATCCTGATCGCCAATGCCGGCCACGTGGTCGGCACCGAGCGGCTGCTGACCCACGTCTGGGGCCACCGCGGCAGCGGCGACCGGCAGTTGCTCAAGCAGCTCGTGCACCGGCTGCGGCAGAAGGTCGAGGTCGACCCGGCCGAACCGGCGCTGCTGAAGACCGAGTCGGGTGCGGGCTACCGGCTCGACGTCAAGGCTTGACGTCCGCGACGTCGGCGCAAACAGGCGACACATGGCCAAGGCGACCCGAGTCAGCGAGACACCGGCCGTCGCATTGCTGCGCGCGCACCGCATCGAGTTCACCGAGCATCCGTACGAGTACAAGGAGCACGGCGGCGCGCAGCACAGCGCAGAGGTGCTCGGCTTCGACCCGTACACCGTGGTCAAGACGCTGGTCATGCAGGACGAGAAGGGCGCGCCGCTGCTCGTGCTGATGCACGGCAACCGCAACGTCTCGACCAAGAACCTCGCGCGGCAGATCGGCGTGAAGTCGATCGAGCCCTGCGCGCCGGAGGTCGCGAACCGCCACAGTGGTTATCTGGTCGGCGGCACGTCGCCGTTCGCGACGCGACGCAAGATGCCGGTCTACGTCGAGCGCACGATCCTCGCGTTGCCACGGATCTGCATCAACGGCGGCCGCCGCGGCTACCTCGTCGGCATCGACCCGCAGGTCTGCGTGCGCCTGCTCGGTGCGCAAGCGGTCGATTGCGCGCTGGAGAAATGAGCGGCACGGCGAGCTCGTTGCGCGGCTTGACGCAGATCGACCCGACGTGACCCGACGCGGGTCGCTCAGCGATACCCGCGCGCCTGCAGCGAAAAGAGCCCGGCGTAGTGGCCGCCGAGCTGCATCAGCTGCTCGTGGCTGCCGCGTTCGAGCACGCGGCCGCCCTCGATCACGAGGATCTGGTCGGCCATGCGCACGGTCGAGAAGCGGTGCGAGATCAGGATCACCATGCGATCGCGCGCCAGCGACTGGAATTGCCCGAACACCTGCGCCTCGGCCCGCGCGTCCATCGCGGCCGTCGGTTCGTCGAGCACGAGGATGTCCGCGTCCTCGCGCATGAACGCGCGTGACAACGCGATCTTCTGCCACTGGCCGCCGGAGAGCTCGCGACCGTCCTTGAACCACTTGCCGAGCTGCGTGTCGTAGCCCGCCGGCAGCTCGTCGATGAATGGCGCCGACATGCCGAGCCCGGCCGCGGCGCGCCAGCGCGCCTCGTCCTCGAAATGCCGCACGTCGCCGGCGCCGATGTTCTCGCCGACCTTGAGCTGGTAACGCGCGAAGTCCTGGAAGATCACGCCGATGCGCCGGCGCAGCGCCGCGGGCTGCCATTCGGCCAGATCCAGCCCGTCGAGCAGGATGCGACCCGAGTCGGGCACGTACAGGCGCGTCAGCAGCTTTATCAGCGTGGTCTTGCCCGAGCCGTTTTCGCCGACCAGCGCCAGGCTTTCGCCAGGCTTCAGGTGGAAGCTGACGTCGCGCACGGTGGGCTCGGCGGCCTCGGGATAGGTGAACGTGACGTGCTCGAACCGCAGGCCGTCGCCCGGTGTCGGCCCCGCCGTCCGCGTGCCGGTGCCGGCCTCGATCGGTGTGTCGAGGTACTCGTACAGCGTCGACAGGTACAGGTTGTCCTCGTACATGCCGCCGATCGCCGACAGGATCGCGGACACCGCCGACTGGCCCTGCCGAAACAGCATGACGTACATCGTCATCTCGCCGAGCGTGATGCGGCCGCGCACGGCACTGAGCGCGACCCACGCGTACGCGGCGTAGAACGCGCCCGTGCTCACGAGGCCGAGGAAGAAGCCCCAGGTGTCGCGCCGGATCGTGAGCGCACGGTCCTCGCGGAAGACCTTGCGGAAGATTGCGCGGTAGCGGTCGAGCAGCCGCGGCCCGAGCTCGAACAGCTTCACCTCCTTGGCGTGGTCCTCGCGTGCGATGACCGTCTCGAGGTACATCTGCATGCGCGTCTCGGGCGAGCGCCAGCGGAACAGCCGGAACGCGTCGCCGGAGAACTTCGCCTCGGCCACGAATGACGGCAGGCCTGCGAGCAGCAGCACGGCCACCGCCCACGGCGAGAACTGCGCGAGCAGCGTGCCGAAGCTCACGAGGGCGATCGCGTTCTGCACCAGCCCGAAGCTGCTCATGACCAGCGCGAGCGGCCGGCTCGACGCCTCGCGGCGCGCCCGCGTCAGCCGGTCGTAGAACTCGGAATCCTCGAAGTGACGCAGTTCGAGCGTCAGCGCCTTCTCGAGGATCATCTCGTTGACGCGCTGGCCGAGCTGCGCGCGCAGCAGCGACTGGCAGGTCGAGAGCCCGCGCTGGGCCGCGGCGAGCGCGGCGACCAGCACGCCCTCCAGCGCGACGTAGCCGAGCACGTGCGAGAGGTCGTCGGTCGCGCCGGCGGCAATGGCCGCGACGACGGCGTCGACGATCTGTGCGCCGACATAGGCGATTGCGGCAGGCAGCACGCCCGCGACCAGCGTCAGCAGCGCGAGTGCGATCGTGAGCCGGCGGCTGGTCGACCACACCAGGTCCAGGGCGTGACGCGTGTAGCGGAACACGTCGCCGAGCCCTTTCAGGCCGGCGAGTCGATCGTCTGCGGGAAAACGGGGCAAGTGGCGTCCGGCGACCATGTGCGGGAATGGCAAAGAAAAATGGGGGCGAGGCCCCCATTTTCCCGCAACCCGACGCCGGTGTCAGAGGTCGCGGCGCCGGCGCCCGGACCCTGCCGAGCGCGGCTCAGCGCGCGTAGATCTTGTCGAAGACGCCGCCGTCGGCGAAATGCGTCGCCTGGGCTTTGCCCCAGCCGCCGAAGTCGGCGATCGTCACCAGTTCCACCTTCGGGAAGACGTTGGAGTACTTCGCCGCGATCTCCGCATCGCGCGGACGGTAGTAGTGCTTCGCGATGATTTCCTGCGCCGGCTTCGAGTACAGGTATTCGAGGTAGGCGCGGGCGACATCCGACGTGCCGCGACGCAACGCGACCTTGTCGACCACCGCGACCGGTGGCTCGGCGAGGATGCTCAGGGACGGCACGACGATGTCGAACTTGTCCTTGCCCAGCTCGTTGACGGCGAGAAACGCCTCGTTCTCCCACGCGAGCAGCACGTCGCCGATGCCGCGCTGGGCGAAGGTGGTCGTCGAGCCGCGCGCGCCCGTGTCGAGCACCGGCACGTTCTTGAACAGCTTGCCGACGAACGCCTGCGCCGTCGCCGGGCTGCCGCCGGGCTGCTTGAGCGCATACGCCCAGGCCGCGAGGTAGTTCCAGCGCGCCCCGCCCGAGGTCTTGGGGTTCGGGGTGATCACCGAGATGCCGGGCTTCACGAGGTCGGACCAGTCCTTGATGCCCTTGGGGTTGCCCTTGCGCACCAGGAAGACGATCGTCGAGGTGTAGGGCGCGCTGTTGTTCGGCAACCGCGACTGCCAGTTCGACGGCAGCAGCTTGCCCTGGGTCGCGAGCGCATCCACGTCGTAGCCGAGCGCGAGCGTGACGACGTCGGCGGGCAGGCCGTCGATCACGGTGCGCGCCTGCTTGCCCGAGCCGCCGTGCGACTGGCGGATCGAGACGTCCTTGCCGGTCTTCTGCTTCCAGTACTGCACGAAGGCCTTGTTGTAGTCGTCGTAGAGCTCGCGCGTCGGGTCGTACGACACGTTGAGCAGCGTCGTCGGTGCCGCGAGCAGCAGCGGCGACGCCATCAGCGCGGTCGCCAGGAACAGCGCGGCCACGAAAGGTTTCACGAAACGGTCGGCGGTCATGTGTGGTCTCCGGTCAGAACCCGACGGCGACGCGCGTCAGGATGGCTTCTTCGTCGGGTCGGTCGCCCGTCGCGGCGCCACCGTCGAACGCGGTCTTTTCGTAGTTCAGCACCCATTTGAGGTTGTCGTTAAGGTACCAGTTCAACCCGATGCCGTAGGCGGAAGCCTTGCGCGGGTTGGTCAGCGGGTCCGCGAACGAGGCCGAGCCGCCGGCGAACGCCTCGTCGCTGATTTCGAGTTCGTGGTAGCGCGCGACGAGTTCCCAGGCGCCCCAGGTGCCGTTCTGCGGTGCGAACACGCTGTTCGGCTTGAAGCCCTTGAACGACTGCTCCTCGCCGGTCAGGAACCAGTGCGCGGCGATCTGCCAGGCCGTCGTTTCGACGGTGTCACTGCGCAGGCCCGCGGTCGTCGCGCGCGAGATGTCCTGCTCGACGACCGCGTACTCGCCCAGCAGGCCGAAACGGCCGATCGAGTAATAGGCCTGCGGCGTCCAGCGCAGGCGCTCGCCGTCCGCATAGGGGCCCGGCGTGGCGGTGGAGTTCGTGCGGTAGCGGAAGAACGTCTGCTGTCCGGGCGTGCGGTACGACGCCAGCAGCGGGTTGGCGGCGTCGCCCGAGACCGAGTTGATGGTGCCGGCGATGCCGAAGCCGAGGCCGCGCAGCGCGAAGCTCTCGGAGTTCGCGAACGGCGTGAGGTACACACGGGCCGCGTAGTCGCCGGCCGTGTCGGTGTCGACGTCGCCGATGCCGTCGCTGCTGCCGCCATCGGTGACACCGTTGTAATAGCCGACCGAGTAGTTGAGCGCACCGCCGAACAGGTCGCCGCCGATGGAAACACCGAGGTCGCGGTTCGGCAGCAGGCTGGTGGGGAACGCGCGCTCGACGAAGCGCATGTCGTTGGCCGACTGCAGGCGCTCGAGGCCGACCGGCACCTTGAACTTGCCCGCCGTCACCGTCAGCCACGGCTGGAACCGCGCGGCCGCGAACGCATCCAGGATGATCGTGCGGCCGCCCGCGAAATCTGGCGTGAAGCGGAAGTCGTAGATCCCGCCGAGGGTGCCCTCGATCGTCGGGCGCACGCGTCGCAGCAGCCAGGTGTCCGCCGTCTCCGGCGTGGCGTCGTCCTGGAAATGACGGCCGTCGAAGTGCAGCGTGCCACGCAGCTTGACGACGTTCTGCTTGTCCGCCGACTCGATGCTGAAGCCGCGTGGGCTCGCCTTCACGACCGGCGTCGACTTCACGGCCGCCTGCGTCGTCTCGTCCTGGATCTCGAGCTTGCGTTCGAGCACGAGCACCTTCTGGCTCAACTCGTCGATCCTCTGCAGCAGTTCTTCGGTGGTCGGCGCGGCACGGCTCGCGGTGACGGGCGCGATCGCGGCCGCGGCGATGGCGGCGGCGGTCCACCGGCTGGCGGGCGTGAAGCTCATCGGTCGGATCTCCATGGCGTGCAGGATGGAGATCGATGCTAGGCGGGCGTGGTTACACGGTCAGTCGAGTGGCGGTTAGGAACCGGTGACAGCTCATGCCCCGCCGGCATTTGCTCAGACGAAAGCTTATGTTTGAGTGATCCGCCGACAGCGAGGCGGGCCATTGTGGTCACGGATCGGTCGCAAGCGCCTACGCATCGGGCGCGGCGCGTTACTTGAGCGGCAGTTCGAGGCCCGCGGTGAGCTGCTCGACGTCGGCCTGCGTCGAGGCGCCGGCCGCGCGCTCGATCAGCCGCCGCGTCAGGTGCGGCGCGAACAGCTGGATGAAGTCCAGCTGGAACTTCCGCAGCAGGCCGCCGCGCCGGAAGCCGATCCAGGTCGTGTGCGCCGGGAACAGGTCCGAGGTGTCGATGTGCACGAGGTCCGCGTCCTCCTGCTCGCCGAGCGCCATGCTCGCGACGATGCCGACACCGAGGCCGAGCCGCACGTAGGTCTTGATCACGTCGGCGTCGCGCGCGGTCAGCACGACGTTCGGCACCAGGCCCTCGCGCGCGAAGATCTCGTGCAGCGAAGACGGCCCGGTGAAGCTGAAGACGTAGGTGATGATCGGGTGCGCCGCGAGCTGCTTGAGCGTGAGCTTCTTCGAGCGCGCGAGCGGGTGGTTGCGCGGCACGACGACGTGCCGGTGCCACTGGTAGCAGGGCAGCAGCGAAAATCCCTCGAACAACGACTGCGAGCCGGTCGCGATCGCGAAATCGATGCGGTCGAGCGCCGCCATCTCGGCGATCTGCTCGGAGGTGCCCTGGTGCAGGTGCAGCCGCACTTCCGGATAGCGGTCGCGAAACTGCTTGATCACTTCGGGCAGCACGTAACGCGCCTGGGTGTGCGTGGTCGCGATCGAAAGCGTGCCGCGCTCCTCGTCCTTGAGGTCGTCGGACAGCCGCTTGATGTTCTGCACCTCGCGCAAAATCCGGATCGCGCGTTCGATCACCTGCTGGCCCGCCGGCGTCACACGCGTCAGGTTGCGGCCGTCGCGCACGAAGATCTGGAACCCGAGTTCGTCCTCGAGCAGCTTGATCTGCTTGCTGACGCCCGGCTGCGAGGTGTGCAGCTTTTCGGCGGCCGCCGTGATGTTGAGACCGGTCTGGGCGACGGCGGCGAGGTAACGCAACTGGTGCAGCTTCATGGCGGCATTCTATGCGAAACGCCTCGATTCACGGGTTGCGGCACGAGGCGCGCGGCGCGGATATGACAGGCCTTCATTGCCGCGGAGCCGCGCCCCCTCATGACGCTCGCCACGTTGCTGAGCCGCACGCCGCAGGGCCTGGAGGCGCCGCTCGTGCGGGTCGAGGTCGACGTCGCAAATGGCCTGCCGGCGTTCTCGGTCGTGGGCCTGCTCGAGACCGCGGTCAAGGAGAGCAAGGACCGTGTACGTGCCGCGCTCGGCAATTGCGGCTACGAGTTCCCTGCGGGTCGCGTGACCGTCAACCTCGCGCCGGCGGACCTGCCGAAGGAGGGCGGTCGTTTCGACCTTGCGATCGCGGTCGGGATCCTCATCGCCGCGGACCACCTGCCGCCGGCGCCGTTCGAGCGCACGGAACTTTACGGCGAGCTTTCGCTGGGCGGCGCGATCCACTCGACGCGTGGCATCCTGCCGAGCGCCCTTCAGGCCGTGCGCGCGGGTCACGCGCTGGTCGTGCCGGCGGCGAACGGACGGGAGGCGACACTGGCGCGAGGCGCGCAGGTGCGCGTCGCTACGCATCTGCAGGAGGTCTGTCTCGACGCGCTCCGCAAGGCCGTCCTGCCCGTGGCGCCTGCATTTCGGGAACACGTCACGGGGACGCCTTCCGGGGGCAAGGACCTCGGCGATGTCAGGGGACAACACGGCGCGCGCCGTGCGCTGGAAATAGCGGCGGCCGGCGCCCACAGCCTGCTTCTCATCGGTCCGCCAGGTTGCGGCAAGAGCATGCTTGCGCAACGACTGCCCGGGTTGCTGCCACCGTTGACCGAGGATGAAGCGATCGAAGCCGCATCGATCCGCTCGCTGTCGTACGCGGGTGTGCGACTCGAGCACTGGCGACAGCGACCCTTCCGCGCGCCGCACCACACCGCGTCCGCTGTCGCGCTCGTCGGCGGTGGCAGTCGGCCGCGGCCCGGCGAAATCTCGCTGGCCCACCACGGCGTGCTGTTCCTCGACGAACTGCCCGAGTTCGACCGCCAGGTGCTCGAGGTGCTGCGCGAGCCGATGGAGAGCGGCAGCATCGTCGTCTCGCGCGCGGCGCGACAGGCCGAATTTCCGGCGCGCTTCCAGCTCGTCGCCGCGATGAACCCGTGTCCTTGCGGGCATTACGGCGACAAGGGCGGTCGCTGCCGATGCCCGCCCGAACGTATCGAGGCGTATCGCAGTCGGGTCTCGGGCCCGTTGCTCGACCGGATCGACCTGCACGTCGAGGTGTGTCGCGTCACGTCCGACGAGCTCGGGACGGATGCGCGCACCGAAACCACGGCCGCCGTGGCAGGTCGCGTCGGGCAGGCGCGTGCACGTCAGCTCGCGCGGCAGGGCACGCTCAACGCCAGCCTGGTCGCCGATGCGCTGCGCGAGGCCTGCGCGGCCGAGCCCGCCGCACTCGAGCTGCTGTCGCGCGCCATGCGCCAGCTCGGATTGTCGGCGCGCGGGTATCACCGGGTGCTGCGCGTAGCACGCACCATCGCGGACCTCGGCGGTGCGGCGCAGGTCGGCGTCGCGCACGTCGCCGAGGCGATCAGCCTGCGCCAGCTCGACCGCCGTCACGGCCCGCAGGGCGAGGACGTTCCTGCGAGCTCAGGCAACGAGCATTGAAGTGCGGGCGTCGAGACTCGTTCCACGAGGCGAGACAGGAAAATGTCGGCAATCCTTACAGTCGCGCCAAACGCGACAGTGTTGCGGCTGTCACCTACGGCACGCGCGCCCGCTCGCGGCGGCACGCCGAATATCACGCGACCGGCGGCTGTTTTCGCAAGCAGTCAGTTGGGTTTGAAGGCGACGGTCGCCATCGATCGTCGCGTTATGTTCAGCCGCCGCGACCCGTCGTGCCGGCCAAATTTCCATTACGTGCTGCGATGCATTATGACAGTAGCGTATCTCGCTGTTTATGAACGATAAATTCACTCTGGCACAGGGTTTGCTTTGTTCGTGGCAAGAAGAACGACTTTTCTGGATTCGACACATGGCAAAGCACGTTCCATCCTTCTTGTTTCCGATCGCGGCCGGATTGACTCTCGTTGCGACCTCGGCGCAGGCCGTGACGACCCAGAGTGTGCTGGCCGATTTCGGCACGGCCACGCAGGTCGAGTCGCAGGCAACGATGCAGAAAGGCTGTGCCGTACAGGTGGCGGGCCCGAGCAAGACCGACGGCAAGCGCGCCCGGCTCGAAGTGCTGTGTACCGAGTCTTCCCAGGCCGACGACGGACAGGGAGGCGCCGTTTCGTCGCCACCGCCGAAGCCGGGCAGCGGCGGCAGCACCAGCACGTCGCCGCCCGACTACGTCGACGAGATCATCAACACGCCGCCGATCTTCACGCCCCCGACCGGGACGGGCGACGAACCCGGCGAGACGCCGCCCGCCGGCCCGGCGGTGCCGACGCAGCCCCAGACGGACGTGCCGGAGCCCGGCTCGCTCGCACTGCTCGGGCTGGGATTGCTGGGGCTGGGCCTGGCACGACGTCGTCCGGCCCGATGATTCGAACCCCGTTGCCGTGATTGCTCAGGGCCCCGTCGATCGGGGCCCTGTCGCATTCGGGGTACGGCATTCGCCCACCGTCGCCGACACGGTCGGTCGTGGGACCCGGGCCAGTTCACGGCAACGGCGCGTCGTCCATCCTCGTGACGGGGGTGGCCGTGACCTCGGCCTCGCGCAGCTTGGACTGCACCTCGCGCAGTTCCTCCACGGTCGCGATCGGGCCGATGCGGACGCGGTACCACGTCTCGTCGTCGACGGAGGCGCGCTGGATCTTCGCGTCGACGCCGTAGAGCGCGAGCTGCGCCACCATCTTCTCGGCCTCGGTCGCCTGCTTGAACGACCCCGCCTGCAGCACGGCGTCCCCGGTCGGCAGCGGCGGCCTCGCGACGGCAGGACCGCTCCCGGCGGTCTTCGACGTCTCCGACACGTCCAGTTCCTGCTTGGGCAGCAGGTCGTAGAACTCCAGGTCGGGCGCGCCAGGCTCGGTGTCGCCGGCCGCCGCGACGATCGCATCGTCGGTTGCCGCGGCCGACGCCGGGGCCTGGGACGGCACCGGCACGGGTTCAGCCTGCGCCACGAGCTGATTGCGGTAGTACAGGTGCACGCCGAGCGCGACCGCGAGACCGATCGCGAGGCCGAGCCCCAGGCCGACCCAGCCGCTGAATGTCTGCCCGACCGCGACGTGTGTGTGGCGGCGGACGTCCTTGTAATCGCGGCTCAGCGTGCGTGCGCCGGTCGGCGACATGGTCTACATCGCCTCCGGTGCCGACACGCCGAGCAGGCACAAGCCGTTGGCGATGACCTGGCGCACGCCGCGGACCAGGACGATCCGCGCGTCGCGCAGTGCCTCGTCGGCGACCAGGAACTGGTGGGCGTTGTAGTAGGCGTGGAACTCGGTCGCGAGCTCGCGCAGGTAGTGCACGAGCATGTGCGGTGCGCGCTGCTGCGCAGCGGCCTCGACGACCTCCGGGTACCGGCTCATCGCGGCCAGCACGGCCTGCTCGTGTGGCTCGACCAGGCGCGCGAGCGCGGCCCTTCCACGGGCGTCGTCGTGCTCGAAACCCTTCTCGCGCATCTGGCGCAGCACGCTGCAGACGCGCGCGTGGGCGTACTGGATGTAATAGACCGGGTTCTCGTTCGACCGCGAGACGGCGAGCTGCATGTCGAAGTCGAGGTGCTGCTCGTTGCTGCGCATGACGTAGAAAAAGCGGCACGCGTCGTTGCCGACTTCGCGTCGCAGCTCGCGCAGCGTGATGAACTCGCCCGACCGCGTCGACATCTGCACTTTTTCGCCGCCGCGATAGAGCGTCACGAACTGCATCAGTCGCACGTCGAGGCAGTCGCCGGACTGGCCCATCGCGACGAGCCCCGCGCGCACGCGCGCGATGTAGCCGTGGTGGTCGGAGCCGAGCACGTCGACGAGCTGCTCGAAACCGCGCTCGCACTTGTTGAGGTGGTAGGCGATGTCGGAGGCGAAGTAGGTCTTGATGCCGTTTTCGCGCACGACCACGCGGTCCTTCTCGTCGCCGAAGTCGGTCGCGCGGAACCACTCGGCGCCGTCCTTTTCGTAGACGACGCCGTTCCTGCGCAGCAGGTCGAGCGCGTGCTCGATCGCGCCGTCGTCGGCAAGGCTGCGCTCGCTGAACCAGCGGTCGTAGCGCACGCCGAACTCTTCGAGGTCGTCGCGGATGTCGGCGATGATGTCGTCGAGCGCAAGGTCGAACGCCTGCCGGAACCCGTCCGGGCCGAGCAGGGACTTCGCACGTTCGATCACCGCGTCGATGTACTCGTCCTTGTCGCCCTCGGGCGCATCCGGTGGCAGGTTGCCGAAGACCTCGGCCGCGGGACGCACCAGCGCGCGCCCGGCGCGCTCGACGAGCTTGGTGGCGATCGGGCGGATGTAGTCGCCGCGGTAGCCGTTGCTCGGGAACGGGAACTCCTCGCCGAAGCTCTCCAGGTAACGCAGCCAGACGCTCGCCGCGAGGATGTCCATCTGCCGGCCGGCGTCGTTGATGTAGTACTCGCGGTGCACGGCGTAACCGGCCGCGTCGAGCAGGTTCGCCAGTGACGCGCCGAACGCGGCATGGCGGCCGTGACCGACGTGGAGCGGGCCCGTCGGGTTCGCCGACACGAATTCGACCAGCACGCGCTTGCCGCCACCGGCCTGCGTCCGGCCGTAGCCGCGGCCTTCGTCGACGACCTTCGCGAGCTCGGCCTGGTACGCGGCCGGCGCGAGGAAGAAGTTGATGAAGCCGGGCCCTGCGATCTCGACGCGCGAGACGAGGTCGCTCGGCGGCAATGCAGCGACGAGCGCCTGCGCGAGATCGCGCGGCTTGCGCTTCGCCGCCTTGGCGAGTTGCAGCGCGACGTTCGAGGCGAAGTCGCCGTGCGTCGGATCCCGCGTACGTTCGATCGCGACGGTGCCGATCGCATCACGCGGGCAAAGTTCTTCGGGCAGGGCGCCGAAGGCGTCCCGCAGCAGTTTTTCGATCAGGTATTTCAAGGCAGTGCCTTCAGGGCGCAGAGGCAGGCGGAAGTCTAGGGAATTTGGCCCAGCGATGCGAGATCGACGTGCACGTCGGGCGGTCGTACGGCCTCGCCCGCGGCAGCGAGACGGCTTTCGCGCTGCCGGACCTTGCCGACACGTTGTGCGATTGCCCGACGCGGTGCGCGGCAACTTCTTCTCGTGCCCGCACCGGCTGCATGGCGCGGAAGCGATCTTCGCGCGGAAAAATGCCCGGAATCACACGCTGTCGCCAATCACAGACGCTCGCTGCCGGAACACGTCGCCGACCACCGGGTCCCAACGACACCATACCAAGGAGGGTATCGATATGCGTAAGCACGCTCTCGCCGTAGTGATTTCGTCGGTGTTGCTGGGCGCGGCTGCGGCACACGCCGAGCCGGGCACGGACGCGTGGTCGGAGGGTCAGCAGGCCCAGTCCACGACACAGACCGACACCAGCCGGCCGGCTCCAACGTCGACCGCACCGGACGCCGACACCGCGACCGGCACGAGCGCCACGGGCAGCATGGACGCTGACCAGGGCACGACCGGCAATTCGAGCTCCAGCACCTCGAGCAGCAGCTCTTCCTACCCGCCGGCGAGCTCGGCAACCCCGGGCAACGACACCTCTGCCACCGCGTCCGCCGGCGCCGGCGAGCAGCGCAGTGACCAGGCCCTGCTGTCGACGGAACACTGGACGCAGGCCGACGCCAATGGCGACGGCTACCTGTCGCAGACCGAACTGACGACCGCAGCCCCGACACTTTCGGCCAGCTTCAGCGCAATGGACGCCAACAGCGACCAGAAGCTGACGCGTGACGAGTTGCAGTCGTGGCACCAGTCGCAGCGCGGCAGCAGCATGGACGCCGACCAGGGTTCCAGCTCTTCCTCCTCGTCGTCGAGCTCCAGCGATACGACGGGCACGAGCAACAGCTCCAGCAGCACGTCGACGACCGACGACACCACGTCGCCGCCGACCGACGTCGAGCAGGGCCCCACGGGTCAGTAACGCCAGCCACAGGCGCTGCGGCGCCCTTAGTCGATGACGCCGACGTTCGTCTCAGAACAGTTCGAGCGGATCGACGTCCAGCGCCCACCGCACCTTGCGTGCGGTGGGCGTTTCTTCGAGCAGCGGCACCCAGCGCGCGAGCACGCGCTGCAGCGGCGAATGCGTCGCGGCATGCAGCAGCAGCTGCGCGCGGAAGTGACCAGCCCGTCGTTCCATGGGCGCCGTAGCGGGCCCCAGCAATTCGACCGCGTCCTGCCCCCGGCACTGCTCGGCCAGTTCGCGCGCATGCTCCAGGAATGCGAGCGGGGTTTCGCGGCCTGCCGCCTCGGCCCGCAGCACCGCGACTCGCGCGAACGGCGGCCAGCCGGCCTGTTCGCGTTCGACGAGCGCCGCCGCCGAGAACGCGTCATAGCCGCCCGCGACCAGCTGCTGCAGCAGCGGGTGCGACGGGTATTCCGTCTGGATCAGCACTTCCCCCGGGCGCTCCGCGCGTCCGGCCCGACCCGCGACTTGCACGATCGTCTGCGCGAGGCGCTCGGCCGCGCGGAAGTCGGTGCCGAACAGTCCCTGATCGGCGTTCAGCACGACCACGAGCGTGACGTCCGGAAAGTGGTGCCCCTTGGTCAGCATCTGGGTGCCGACGAGCAACCGCACCTCACCGCTCTGCACGCGTTGCAGCGTCTGCTCGAGTGCGCCGCGGCGTCGCATCGCGTCGCGATCGATCCGGACGAGTGGCACGTCCGGGAACATCGCCGCGAGTGTCTCCTCGATACGCTCGGTGCCCTGGCCGACCGGCTTCACCGGTTCGCCGCAACTGGGGCAGGCCTCCGGTGCGGCGCGGTGGGTGCCGCAATGGTGGCATTCGAGCGAGCGCTCGCGTCGGTGCACGGTCAGTCTCGCATCGCAGCGCGGACACGGCGCGACCCAGCCACAGCCGGGGCAGAACAGCGTCGGCGCGTAGCCGCGACGGTTGAGGTACACGAGGACCTGGCCGTTCGCCGCGAGGTGACGCTGGATCGCCAGCACCGCGGGCGTCGCGATGCCCTGGGTCGCGGCGTGCGCGCGCAGGTCGACCAGTTGCAGCACCGGCGGCTTGGCTCCCGCCGTGCGGTTGGGCAGTCGCAGCAGGCGGGCCTTGCCCGAACGCGCGCGTTCGAGACTCTCGAGCGAGGGCGTCGCCGACCCGAGCACCACGGGTACGCCGAGGCGCTGCGCGCGCGCGAGGGCCAGGTCGCGCGCCGAATAGCGGAAGCCTTCCTGCTGCTTGTACGAGGCGTCGTGTTCCTCGTCGACGACGACCAGGCCCGGCTTCGCCAATGGCGCAAACACGGCCGAACGCGTGCCGATGACGACCGGCGACAACCCGGCACGCGCCGCGCGCCAGGCCTGCAGGCGCTCGCCGTCGGCGAGCCCCGAGTGCAGCACCGCGAGCGGACCCGGGAAGCGCGCCGCAAACCGCGACACGAGCTGCGGCGTGAGCGAGATCTCGGGCACCAGCACGAGCGCCTGTTCGCCCCGTGCGACGACCTCGGCAATCGCACGGAGGTACACCTCCGTCTTGCCACTGCCCGTGACGCCGTGCAGCACGAACGAAGCGAAACCGCCGTGGGCGGCCGCGATCGCCTGCACGGCGGTTTGCTGCTCGGGTGTCAGCACCGGACCGGTGACGACGGGCGCGTCGTGGGCGCCGGCGGCAGCGGGGCCGGCCGACGCCTCCAGCGTGCGCGTGACCCAGCCCCGTTTCTCGAGTTCGCGCAAGTGCTCGCGCCAGCGCGGCGAGACCGCGGCGAGTTCCGCCGCGCCGGCCGGTTCGTGCGCCTCCAGCCACGCCGCCATTTCGCGCAGCTTGCTGGCCCGGCTGCCGAGCGGTGCCAAGGCACCGGTGCGCGCCGCGACGCTCAGCACCCAGCGCTCGCTCGTCTGCAAGGCGTCGGCGCCACCGCGCAGCGCCACCGGCAAGGCGGCCGCCAGCACCTCGCCGATCGGGTGGCGGTAGTACTCGGCGGCCCAGCGCAGCAGGTCGAGCAGCACCGGGTCGACGACGGGCTCGTCGTCGATCAGCGCCAGCGCACTGCGCAGCTTCGTCTCCGGCAGGGCCGAGCGCTCGCGGCATTCGACGACGACACCGACGGCCTTGCGACGCCCGAACGGCACCCAGACGCGCTGGCCCAGCCGTATCGATGCAGGATCGACACCGGGTGGCAGCCGATAGTCGAACAGGCGGCGCAACGGCGCATCGATCGCCACCGCAAGCAGTGAGGCGGTCATGCCCGACCGGCGCGTTCCGTTGTCCACAAACCCTGTGGATAACTTTGTGGATGGCTTGCGTGCATGTCGTCCAAGTGCCGAATCCGCCGAGGAGTTTTACGAAATGGCCACAAATTCGCCGCTTTCGTGATTCTCTAACAATTTCAATGGCTTAACAAAACGCTGTGGACCGCGGGCCAGCCACTGCGGACGTGGCAGCCACGGCTTGACAGCCGCGCTGGAATGCAGTTTCGGTGCCGTGGACATCTTCTGCTGCAGGACCCGACGTCAACCCACTGACGGCGCGGGCGTTCTTGTCGTCGTCGATCATGGAGACGCGGGCGGGGCGAGTCTACGGCATGAGCGGTTTTGCTAGTCTCGACGGTGTCGTTCGCCCGCTGGCGGACGTCGACCCCCGTTCGCGCCTGGAGGAAGCCCGACTGGACGCTGCGCATGCCCGAGAACTCGACCGCTTCCTGGCCAGTGTGGAACGACGCGCCTTCCGGATCGCGCAAATGTCCTTGCGCAACGCCGACGACGCCCACGACGTCGTGCAGGTCGCCATGCTGCGCCTGGCCGAGAAATACGCTGGCCGGCCGAGCGAAGAATGGCGCCCATTGTTCTACCGGATCCTCTACAACGGCATCCACGACCTGCAGCGACGGCGCTCGGTGCAGCGGAAATTTTTTGGCTGGTTGCCCGGGACGGCCCGCGCCGGTGAGGACGACCTGCCGGACCCGTTCGAGCAGGTGCCCGACGCGCTGCCGGAACCGAGCGAGCAGCTCGTGCAGGCCGAGGCGATCACCGAACTGGCGGGCGCGCTCGAACGACTGCCCGCGCGCCAGCTCGAGGCATTCACGCTGCGTTGCCTCGAGGGCCTCGACGTCGCCGCCACGGCGGCCGCCATGGGCTGTTCCGAGGGCAGCGTGAAGACGCATTACTTCCGCGCGCTGCAGGCGCTGCGCGCCGAACTGGCCGAGGTGTGGACATGAGCACACGACGCGACGAGAAGGGATTGGACGGGTTCGAGCGACGCGCACGCGCCGCGTTCGACCACAGCGTCGATTCGCTCGACGCGGCCACGCGGTCGCGGCTGGCCCGGTCACGGCAACAGGCGCTGGCTGCCGCGGCAGGGCAGCGCCGGACGACGCGTGCCTGGTATGCCACCTGGGCGCCGGCCGGTGCGCTCGCGGCGTCGGTGCTCGCGGCCGTGCTGCTGTTGCGCTCTCCAGCGGAAGGGCCTGG
>DATMIB010000025.1:0-16904 GCA_035554635.1 Steroidobacteraceae bacterium
GATCGCCTCGGCGCTCCGGTTCGGGGCGCAGGGGTTCATCCCGAAATCGACCGAGGCCGGCCAGATCGGGCGGGCGATCGAGTCCGTGCTGGCGGGCGAGATCTACACGCCGCCGGGGTACCAGCCGCCGCGCACGCCGCCGTCCTCGGCCGAGGAACTCGAGATCGCGCGGCGGATCGCCGAGCTGACGCCCCAGCAGTTCCGCGTGCTCGGCATGCTCTGCGCCGGCCTGCTCAACAAGCAGATCGCCTACGACCTCGACGTCTCCGAGGCGACGGTCAAGGCCCACGTCACGGCGATCCTGCGCAAGCTGGGCGTCACGACGCGCACCCAGGCGGTGCTCGCGGCCGGACGCCTCGCAATCGACCGCGCCAGCGTCAAGCCGCCGCCCGAGGAACTGGACTAGAACGCGCTGCCGGCGGGCTCGGGACGGGCCGATGCCTGACGCGGAGCCGCAGGCCGCACCGAGGCCAGCAGCGAACCGAGCAGTGCGCGCAGCGCAGCGGGTTTGACCGGCTTGCGCAGCACCGTGTAGCCGAGGGCCCTTGCGCGTTCGCCCACGGCCGTGCCGTGGTCCGCGGTGAGCAGTGCACCCGGGGTGGCCGCAAGGCCTTCGACGCGCAAGGACTGCAGCAGTTCGAGCCCGTCGCCGTCGCCCTCGCCGAGCCGGTAATCGGCCAGCACGACGTCGGGCGCATGCTCGGCATAGGCCCGCCGCGCTTCCGCGCAGGTGCCGGCACGCAGCACACGCAGGCCCCAGCGCTCGAGGAGCGCCTGCATGCCGTCGAGGATTTCCGGTTCGTTGTCTACGCAGAGCACCGTGCCGCCGGCCAGGCTTGCCGGCGAGACCGGCGACAGGCCCGCCGTCACGGCAGTGACGATCGTCGGGGCCGGGCGCGGCACGGCGTCGAGCGCGACGCTGAAGACCGAGCCGCGACCCACGCGTGAGCGCAGACCCAGGTCGAGTTGCAGCAGCCGGGCGATGCGATCGCAGATCGAGAGGCCAAGCCCGAGACCCTTCTCGCCCCACGGCGAGGCACGGTCGAGGCCGCGGAACTCGCTGAAGATGACCGCGCGGTGCTGTTCGGCGATGCCGGGGCCAGTGTCCCAGACCTGCACCTCGAGCCGCTCGCCGCGCGGCCGGCACGCGACCAGCACGCCACCCCGCTGCGTGTATCGCAAAGCGTTTGAGACGAGGTTCTGCAGCACGCGGCGCAGCAGCACGCGATCGGTGCGCACGTGCGCGTCGGCGTGGCGGATGCGCAGGTCGAGCCCGCGCTTGGCCGCGATCGGCGAGAACTGGCGCTCGAGGTCCGCCAGCACGTCGTCGAGCGCAAACACGGCGAGCTCCGTGCGCATCGCGCCGCTCTCGAGTCGCGCGATGTCGAGCATGTCGTCGAGCACTTCCTCGGCCGCGCGCAGCGACCCTTCGATGCGCGTTGCGATTTCGCGCACCGAGGCGCCGTCGGTTTCGTCGGTCAGTGCCGAGGCGAACAGGCGCGCCGCGTTGAGCGGTTGCAGAAGGTCGTGGCTCGCGGCGGCGACGAAGCGCGTCTTGGTCGCGTTGGCCTGCTCGGCGGCGCGTTTCGCCTCGGCTTCGGCGGCGAGCGCCTTCGACAGCTCGACCGTGCGTTCCGACACACGTTGCTCGAGCGTCTGCTTCGACTCGAGCAGCTGCTGCTCGTTGTGCTTGAACTCAGTGATGTCGGTGTACGTCGTGACGTAGCCGCCGTCGGGCATCGGCTGGCCGCGGATCTCGTACACCCGGCCGTTGCCGCGCTGGCGCTGGATCACGTAGCGCGTGCCGGCCTGCATGTGCGCAATCCGCTTGCGGATCTGCGCCTCGGGGTCGGTGTCGCCGAACTCGCCGCGCTGCGCGTTCCAGCGAATCAGGTCGGCGACCGGCGTGCCGACGCGGACCATGTCGGGCGGGTACTCGAACATCTCGAGGTAGCGGCCGTTCCAGGCGACGATGCGACCGTCGCCGTCGGCCACCGAGATGCCCTGCGAGACGTTCTCCATGGTCGCCTGCAGCAACTGGCGACTGAAGCGCAGTTCCTGCGAGGTCTCGTCGAGGATTTCGGCGACTTCCTCGGCCGCAAGGCCGCGGCCCCGCAAGGCGTGCGTGAAGATCAGGCGCGCCGAGGAGGCGCCGATCGCACCGGCGAGCACGCGCTCCATGTGCTGCATGACGCCGCGGTCGGCCGGGTCGGTCGGCTTTGGCGGCGGGCGCAGCGTCTGCGTCGAGTACTCGAGCAGCGCGGCCTGTGCCGCCTGCGAGCCGACGATGCGCTCGGCGATCGCGAGCACGTCGCCCACGCGTGCGTTGCCCGCGGGACGCCCCGACGGCTCGTGCAGCGCGGGGCGCACGAACGCCGTGGCGGCCATGCGCTCGCGCAGCGTCGACCGCGCGACCAGCGACAGCGTGACCAGCACCAGCACGTTGCCGCCGAACGCGAGCAGCGATCCGCGCGTGGCCGGACTCAGGTGCGACAAGCCGAGCCACGCCTGCGCCTGGGTCCAGAACGCGTCCCACGGCCCGTCGCGTTGCACGATGCTCGGGCCGATCAGGCCACCCGCGGCGAAGTTCGGCAGCAGCACCGTGTAGACCCAGATCGCAAAGCCCGTCAACAGGCCCCAGAACACCGCCGTGCGCGTGGCGCGGCGCCAGTAGAGCCCGGCGAGGATCGGCGGTGCGAACTGCGCGAAGGCGGCGAACGCGAGCAGGCCGATCGAGGCGAGGCTCTGCGGCGTGATCGTGTTGCGGTAATAGCCGTACGCGAGCATGGCCAGCGCGACGATCGCGGCGCGCCGGAGCCACAGCACGTAGCGGCCGACGTCGCGGCCCTCGGTCGGCTTGAGCCAGCGGCTGCGCCAGAGCACGGGCATGACCAGGTCGTTCGTGATCATGGTCGCGAGCGCGATGCTCGAGACGATCGCCATCGCGGTCGCGGCCGAGAGGCCGCCGAGGAAGGCGAGCACCGCGAGGGCGCCGGCGCCGCGTTCCATCGGCAGCGTGAGTACGAAGGAATCCGGGTGATGGCGTGCGTCGAGCCCGCTGCCGAGACCGGCGAGCACGATCGGCACGATCAGCACCGTGAACGCGATCAGGTAGCCCGTGAAGACCAGGCGCGCCTTGCGCACGTCGGCGACGTCGGCGCACTCGACGAAACCGACCAGGAACTGGCGTGGCAGGCAGAAGATCGCCGCCGCGGCGAGACCGGTCGCGACCAGGAAGTTGCCCGAATACAGGCTCGCCGGTGAGCCCAGTGCGGTGGCCGCGAGCGCCGGCGCGTCGTCGAGGTGCAGCAGCGCAAAGAGCCCGACCGCCGCGAACGCGAGCAGCTTGACGACCGACTCGAACGCGATCGCCAGCATGACGCCCTCGTGGTGCTCGGTGGCATCGAGACGCCGCGTGCCGAACAGGATCGCGAACAGCGCCATCAGCAACGCGACGTAGAGCGCGGTGTCGCCGTGCCAGGTGACCGAGGCGCCCTCGGAACCGGTCAGTACGTCGATGCTGGTGCCGACCGCCTTGTACTGCAGCGCGAGGTACGGCACGCCGGCCGTCAGCGCAATGATCGCGACGAGTGCCGCCAGCGCCGGGCTCTTGCCGAACCGTGACGAGATCAGGTCCGAGATCGAAGTGATGTTGTGCGCGCGGACGACCGCGATCAGCCGTTCGAGGAACGGCATCGCGAACAGGAACACGAGCACCGGTCCGAGGTAGATCGGAACGTAGGTCCACCCGTCGCGGACCGCGGTGCCGACCGCGCCGAAGAACGTCCAGGTCGTGCAATAGACGCCGAGCGCGAGGCTGTAGATCCACGGTCGCAGCCGGACGAAGCCCGGGTAGACCGAGCGACGCTCGCCGTAGAACGCGACGCCGAACAGCACCAGCAGGTAGCCGATCGCGAGCGCCGACAGCAGGAAGCCGGAAACCATCGGACAACTGTAAGCAAGGGCCGGGGCGGTGGCCAGTCACATCCGCTTGCGGGCGCCGGCCGGCACGCGCACCTTACGCTGCGCATGCAGCACGCAACGTCATCCTCTTCGCGCTGGCCGTCGCAAACGGTCGGCGTGATCTCGGACACGCACGGCCTGCTGCGGCCGGAGGCCGCGGCCGCGCTCGCCGGCGCCGACGTGATCGTGCACGCGGGCGACATCGGCACGCCGGAGGTGCTCGTGGCGCTGCGGACGCTGGCGCCGCAGGTCGTCGCGATCCGCGGCAACGTCGACCTGCGCTGGGCCCACGACCTGGACGACGTTGCCGACGTCACGATTGCCGGCCGCCGGCTGCACGTTCTGCACGATCTCAGGCAGCTCGCGCTCGATCCGTTGGCGGACGGTGTCGACGTCGTCGTCTCGGGTCATTCGCACCGCCCGCTGCTCGAACGCCGGGACGGCGTGCTGTACCTCAACCCCGGCAGTGCCGGGCCGCGTCGGTTCCGCCTGCCCGTGACGCTGGCGCGGCTGCGGATCACGAAAGCGCGCGACGTCGAAGCGGAGATCGTGTCGCTGCTGGCCTGACGTGCGACAGCTGGAACGCTGTGGCACCCGCCGGCCGCGACTTACGGTTGCGCCAGGATCTCGGCCAGCAGCGCGTCCTCGACGTTGCCGCCCGACACCGTCACCGCCACGGTGCGGTCGCGCACGTCGAGCTTGCCCGTCAGCACGCAGGCAAGCGCGACGGCGCCGCCGGGCTCCACGACCAGCTTGAGCGTACGCGCCGCAAACGCGATGGCACGGCGCACTTCGGCATCCGTCACGGTCAGGCCGCCATGCAGGCGCGGCTGGTTGATTGCGAACGTCAGTTCGCCAGGCATCGGCGCGAGCAAGGCGTCGCAGAACGAGGCGGGCACGCCCGGTTCGTTGCGCTGGCGTCTGCCAGATTCGAGCGAGCGGCGATGGTCGTCGTAGTGCTCGGGTTCCGCGGTCCACAGCCGCGCCTGTGGCGCGAGCCGTTCCAGCGCGAGCGCGATGCCTGCCGTCAGGCCGCCGCCGCTGCAGCAGACCACGACGTCGTCGAGCGTGAACCCGAAGTCGGCGGCCTGCTCGGCGATCTCGAGACCGACCGTGCCCTGGCCGGCGATGACGTCCGGGTCGTCGAACGAGGGAACCAACGTCGCACCGCGTTCCTGTGCGATCCGCGCCGCGATCTGCTCGCGGCTCTCGTGGACGCGGTCGTACTCGACGACCTCGGCGCCCATGTCGAGCGTGTTCTGCTTTTTCACGCGCGGTGCGTCGGCGGGCATCACGATCGTCGCTCGGAGCCCCAGGAGGCGTGCGGCCTCGGCCACGCCCTGCGCGTGGTTGCCCGAGGAAAACGCCACCACACCGGCGGCGCGCTGCTTCGCGTCGAGCTGCGTGAGCCGGTTCCAGGCGCCGCGGAACTTGAAGGAACCGGTGTGCTGCAACGTCTCGAGCTTGAGCAGCACGCGACCGCCCGTGAGGCGGTCGAGCGGCGTGCCGGCGAGCAGCGGCGTGCGTCGAGCGTGGCCGGCGATGCGCTTGGCCGCCGCCTTGACGTCGTCGAAGTCGGGGATTCTCGTCATGTCGCGAAAGGCCTGTCGGCGACGTGCGATTCGTCGCACCATACGCGCGTGAGCGTACACGAATCGATTGCCGCCGGATGCGAGCCGGCGTGCCACGGCTGCCGGCATCGACACCTGGCGACGGAAGCGAGTCTCGCGCAGAAGCAGCACTACCTCGCACGCACGCTGGCGCCGTGGGTCGATCGCCTGCAGCCGGTACGGGCGGACGTCGCAGGCCGGCGCCTGGGCTACCGTGACCGCGTCACGCTGAACGCCCGCTGGGATGTCGACGCGGGCTGGCGCTTCGGCCTGATGCGTCGTGACGAGCTGATCGCCATCCACGACTGCCCGGTGCACACGCCACGCGTCAATCGTCTCGTGCAGTGCCTGCGGGCGCATGCCCCGCCCGCGGACGCGCTGCCGCTTGCGTACCTGCACGTGGCCGGTGCCCAGGCGACGCTGATCGTGAAGGCGAGACACGTCGAGCGAGACCGGCTCGACGACCTTGTCTCGAACGTCGTCGCGACCGGGGTCGAGGGCCTCTGGCTGCACCTGCACCCGAGTGCGGGTCGCAAGCTGTTTGCACGTTCGGGTTGGCAGTTGCTGTGGGGCGTGCCGCAGTCGATCGGGCCGGGCGAGGCCGTGCACGGGCCGACCGCGTTCCAGCAACTGCTGCCGGAACTGCACGCGACCTCGCTCGACGTTGCCGCCGCACACCTGGACCCGCGTCCCGGGGTTGCAGTGCTCGACCTGTATTGCGGGCTCGGCACGTCGCTGCGACGCTGGAGCGAGGCCGGGGCGGCGGCGCTCGGCATCGAACTGGCCGGTGGCGCGGTCGAATGCGTCGCGCACAACGCACCGCGGGCGCAGGTGCTGCGTGGCACCTGTGCGCAACGCATGCCGCAGATCCGCGCGTGGTGGCAGGAGCAGCAGGCGGCCGAGGACCGCGTGGCCTACGTCAATCCGCCGCGATCGGGCCTCGAAACAGGCGTACACGACGCACTGGCGCATGAGCTGCGACCCGGACGCATCGCCTACCTGTCGTGCAGTGCGGGCACGCTGGCGCGTGATCTGGCCGCGTTCGAAGAGGCGGGCTATCGCGTGCGTGCGCTGGCACCGTTCGATTTCTTCCCGGGCACGCACCACGTCGAGTGTCTCGCGCTGCTCGACCTCGAAGGCGCGTCACCGCCGGACTGAACACGCTGCGGTAGGATGCGCCGCGAGCCGGCCTGCCGCCGGCCGAGGATCTGCGATGAAACGATCGTCGTCGGTGCGGGCCGTGGCCCGACGCAGCAGGCTGCGTCGGCCGGGCGTCACGCTGTCCGCGGTCGCGGCACTGCTGCTGCTCGCGGGCGCCAGCGCTCCTGGCGCCCCGTCTGCCGCCACTGCGGCCGCCACGTTCGATGCGTCTGCGGCGGTGGTCGACGATGCCGCGCGGACGTCCGGTGCGAGTGCGGTCGGCACGCCGACGACTGCAAACACGACTGCGACAGCGACGACGACAGCGACGACGAGAGCGACGACGACTGCGATGTCGACGGCGGTGACCACGAAGTCCCGGCCGCGCATCGGGCTCGTGCTTGGGGGCGGCGGAGCGAAAGGTGCGGCCCATGTCGGGGTGCTCACACTGCTCGAGGACATGCGTATCCCGATCGACTGCGTCGTCGGCACCAGCATGGGCGCGCTCGTCGGCGGCACCTACGCGGCGGGCATGACGGCGGCGGAGGTCGAGGACGCGATCCGCAAGATCTCGTGGGCCGAGACGATCGGCTTCGTCGGCCAGCGCGCCAAGCTGCCGATGCGGCGCAAGCTGACCGGCCGCACCTACAGCAACTCGCTCGAGTTCGGCTTCCGCGACGGCGCCGTGGCCGCGCCGACCGCCTTCATCAATTCCCAGTACGTCGAGCAGACCATCCGCGACCTGGTCGCACGCAGCCTCGGCACCTCGGACTTCGACCGCCTGCCGATCCCGTTCCGCGCCATCGCGACCGACATGATGAACGGCGAGATGGTCGTGCTCGCCGACGGCGACCTCGCGCGTGCCATGCGCGCGAGCATGTCCGTGCCGGGCGTCTTCGCGCCGGTGCAGATCGACGGTCGCACGCTCGGCGACGGCGGTCTCACGCGCAACGTGCCTGTCGACATCGCGCGGCAGACCTGCGCCGACGTCGTGATCGCCGTCGCGGTGCCGACACCGCCGCCGACGCCGGAACAGCTGCAATCGCCGCTCGGCATGATCTCGCGCACGCTCGACGTGCTGATCGGCGCCAACGAGCGGCAGCAGCTCGAGTCGCTCGGGCCGAAGGACGTCGGGATCGTCGTCCCGATGGGCGACATCGGCTCGGGCTCGTTCGAGCGGGTGGCCGAGGCGATTCCGATCGGCCGGCGCGCGGCCGACGAGCAGCGGGCGTCGTTGCGACGGTATTCGCTGCCCGAGGCCGAGTACCGCGCGTGGCGCGATTCGACGCAACGGCCCGACATGCGCCGCATCGAGCTGGGCGAAGTCAAGCTCGCCGGGCTCAGTCGTGTCCAGGAGCAGTACGTGCGGTCGCGTCTCGGGCTCGAAGCCGGCCAGACCGTCGACGGCAAGCAGCTCGCCGAGGCGATCAACGGCGTCTTCGCGCTCGGCGACTTCGACGGTGTGCAGTATTCGCTCTCGGGCGACCCTGACCGTCCTTCGCTGCAGGTGGACGCGAGCGAAAAATCGCTCGGCCCGAACATCCTGCGGTTCGACCTCGGCCTCGCGATCGGCACCGAGGGCGCCAATGCCTTCGTGCTGGCGTCCGACTACCTGCGGCCGTGGATCAACACGCGTGGCGGCGAGTTCCACGGCCTCGTGCAGTTCGGCCGCACGTCGCTGTTCGAGGCCTCGCTGTACCAGCCGCTCGACGCGTCGCACAGTTGGTTCGTCGAGCCGGGTGGGCGGCTCGCGCGGTCGACCGAGGACATCTACATCGGCGACGACATCGTCACGCGTTACGACTTCGACTCGGGCTACGCGTTCCTCGACGCCGGGCGCACGTTCGGCACGACGCTCGAGTTGCGGCTCGGCGTGCGCAACGGCTTCCAGTCGGCCACGCGCGACATCGCCGTGCCGGAGTTGGCGAACATCGAACGACAGGCGTATGGCGGTCTTGCCGCGTCGGTGGTCTACGACGATCGCGACCACGACGCGCTGGCGACACAGGGCTGGCTCGTGCGCACGCGCTATTTCCGCGGCCTCGACGCCCTGGGCTCGCCGCGGGAGTACGACCGGCTGGAGGGTTCCGTGCTCAAGTCGTGGCCCATCGACGGCAACGTCGTCTCCGTGCGTGCGAGCGGCGGCGCCAGCTTCGAGGGCGAGCTGCCGTTCTACGACGTGTTCACGCTCGGCGGACCGACCAGCTTCCCGGGCCTCGGGCTCGGACAGTTGCGCGGTACCTCGTACTGGTCGACGTCGGCGATGTATCTGCACAAGGTGGCCGACATCAGCCCGATGTTCGGCCAGGCGATTTACCTCGGCGCGAGCCTGCACGGCGCCGACATGGCCGGACGCATCGACGGCATCCGTGAGGAGCCGGTCGTGGGCGCGTCGCTGCTGCTTGGCGGTCGCACGCCGCTCGGCCCGATGACGTTGTCGATCGCCGCGACCAGCACCGACGACTGGGCCATGTTGCTGACGCTCGGTCGGCCGATCGAGGAGCGCAACATCGCCGACCCCGACTGGTGATCTCCACCTCTCCCGCTCGCGGGAGAGGTCGCGCACAGCGCGGGTGAGGGAAAAATTCCGGGAGGTCAGGACGTGCGATTTCCCTTGCCGCGACTTGTCGGCCGCCGCCGCTCGAACGTCAGGCGCGCGGCGTCCGCGGACTCGATGCTGCACCGTCGCCACCCTCGTCGCGCGCCCGTTCGAGCAAGGTGACGCCGTGCAGGGCGCGGTCTGCCCGCGCACTGCACGATGCGCGGCCGACCAGGAGCGGGAAGGGAATCGGACGGCCTGGGCCTCCGGTCTTCAGAGCCCTCACCCGGCCTGCGGCCGACCTCTCCCACGTATGGGAGACGTGGAGGTCACTGCACGCCGGGCAGCCAGTGTTCCACGTCCGACGGCTGTTGCGGCCGCGGGTACGACGCCGCACGTTGTTCCGCCGCCGGCTTGAACTGGCCGTCGACCGCGCCCGCGCTCATCACGGTGCGACAGGCGCCATTGCCGAGCCAGTACATCGCTTCCTCGACCATGCTGTCGTCGACCGCGCCCATCGGCGCGTCCGGCGTGTCGGGGGCGGCGCACGCAAAGGGCACGGAACTCGCCAGGCCGTCGTAGTAATCGCCCTGGTCGAGCGCGTTGACGGTCTTGAAGGCGATCAGGCGCAGGCGGTCCTCACAGGAGTTCGACAGGTCGAACGCGTACTGCCCCACGGGCTTGCCAAGCGTGTCGCTGCCGACGATCGCGATCTCGACCCAGGGCTTCATCGTGTTGATGTTGATTTCGCTCGCCGAGGCGGTCGCGGCGGTGGTCAGGAACGCGATGCGCACGGGTGCCACCGATTGCGCCTGCGGCTGGAACCGCACGGTCGCGTTCTGGCTCGAGCGGGCCGCGTTGTGCACCATCCTGTATTGCACGTCGCTCGTGACTCGATCGGCACCGAGCAGGTCATCGATCAGTTGCGCCGTGCTGACGAGGCCGCCGCCGTTGTAGCGCAGGTCGACGATGAAGTACTGCAGCCCCTGCGCCCGCAGCGTCGCGAACGCGGTGCGCAACTGCGCATCGGCCGTGGAGATGTAGCTGCGCAGGTGTACGTAACCGACGCCAGTCGTGCCCGCGAGCGGCAGCACGGCCGTGCCGAAGTCGTTGGGCACGGGGTCCAGCGTCACGGTCCGCTTGGTCATCGATGTGTCGAACGTGCTGCCATTGCGCAGGATGCGCAGGCCGCGCGTGACGCCGGCCGTCGCGGGCCCGAGCAAGTCGGTAATCGTCACGCCACCGACGAGCGATTGCGACACCGCCACGTAGCCGCTGCCAGCGTCGACTGCGACGATTTCGTCGCCACGCCGCAACCCCGCGGCGGCTGCCGGGCTCGCTTCGTAGACGTCGAGCACGATCGGCCGGTTGCTGTCGTCGGTGCGCGTGCGGAACCCGAATCCTACGAACTCGCCTTCGTCGAACAGGGAATTTTCTGCACCTCGCGTGGTCAGGTAACTGAAGTAGCGGTCTTTTCCCTGGCTGCGCGCCGTCGCGGTCAGGGCATCGAGCAGCCCCTCCGCCGTGGCGTACGCGGCGAGGTCCACGGTGGCCGGCAGGGTTTCGGGAAACAGGTACCAGTCGCGCGTCACGTCGAGCACCCATTGCTTGCGCGCGGTTTCGCCACAAGCGCCGGAACTGTCTCCACCACCATCATTTCCGCCACCACTCCCGCCGCCACCGCATGCGGCCAGCAGGGTCGCGGCGCCGGTGGTGCCGAGCAGGACGAGCATCGAGCGCAGTCGACGACGACGAGTCATGGATGAAGGCGACATGGGATCCCGTAGCGGAGGCGTTGCAAAGATCACGGCGCACGTGGTGCGCGGACTATAGGTTGGTGAGGCGTTCCCGTCGGTCGTTTTTACATATGTAAGCGTGTGTCGCGACGGAGCGACCCGTAAGCCATTGATTCCGGAGTCCGACCGATTCATGGCAAAAATGTTGCACGCGAGTCGGCGTCAGGGTGGAGGCCACCTGAGTTGGACCTGAAAAGCCTGCATTCAATCCGACGCGCATCCGGGCTCGTCGTCCTGCTGGTCGGGCCGGCGCTGGCCGCTTATGCCAGCGGCCACGATGAAATTGCGCACTATGCAGTGCTCGGCAGCGTACTCGCGTTCCACCTCGGGGTGCAGGTGCGCCAACTCGCGCCGTTCGGCATCCTGATCCCGTTCGTCTATGCGGCGGCCGCCATCACCGCAAATTTCACCGACGGCGTGGCGGCCTTGATCGTTGCGGTCGCGGCCGCGACCGGTGCCGCCAGCTCGCTCGGCTATCACCGTGGGCTGCTGGCCGTGCTCGCGGCAGCACTGATCGGTTCCTGCGAGCCCGCCGTGGCCGGCGATGTCGCCCGCAAGGCACTCGCCTTGTTCATGGGCTGTGCCTACGGACTGCTGCTCGTGAAGACGGTCGGCCGGAACCTGGCCGTGCGGACCCTCGCCGTCGAGTCGCGCACCGCGTTGAGCTACGCGCTGCTGCTCGCGGTGCTGGTGCTGCTCGCGTGGTTCCTGGCGCGCTCGACTTCGATCCAGGAAGTGTGGTGGCTGCCGTTGATCGTCGCGGCGCTGGGCGACCCGTGGCTCGAGGGCACGGCTGGGCGGGCAGTGACCCGGCTCGCCACTGCGCTGGGCGCGACGCTGCTGGTGCTGACCCTGCTCGAGCCGATCATGGAGCCGGCGCTGCGCGCGGCGTGTGCGGTCGTGCTCCTGCTGGGGCTCGTGCTGTCGGTCACGGACAAGGCCTGGCTGCACGGCTTCTTCTTCACGCCGGTGCTCGTGCTGCTCGCGGCGGACGAGAAGAACTACGCGTCGATGCATTACATCGAGGGCACGCTGTTCGCGTTCGCGGCCGTGGCGCTGTTCACGGTGCTCGGCAAGTGGGTGCTGTGGACGCTGCGGCCCGACGCGGGTCGCGCGATCGCCAGCAGCTGATTTCCGCCAGCACGCGGCCGTCGCGGGCATCACCTCACGCCAACAAGTCGCGCATCCGTCGGCGGCTCGCCGCAAAACGGCGGTGCACGTCGACGTAGGTCGACTCGTAGAGCGCATCGATGTCGCGGGGCTTCGGGAACTGCGCGACAAACCCCGGGCATTCGGGCTCGAGTGCGATCGCTGCCGCCTGCATCAGGTGCGCGAGCAGCGTGCGCGGGTCCTCGTCGCCGACCGCGATGCGGATCGTCGTGAGCGAAATGCCGGCCTCGTGGAGCGCCTCGGCCGACAGTTCCGAGTGGCTCGTGAGCGCGGGGCACACGACCACGGTGTTGGACTGGCCGAGCGTCACCTGCAACCCGAACGCCGGCTCGAGGCAATCGAAGAAGCGCTGGAACGCCTCGCGCCCGATCCCACGGCCGAGCTCCGTGTCGAAGTCGATCGTGAACAGCGGCGCAGGGAGCCCCAGGAACATCTGCTGCTCGCGCAGCGCGTAGTTCTCGTTGCCCTCGACGGCGCCACAGCGCACGCCGATGGCCGGGTGGCCCGCGAGCGCGCGTGCAAGCACGAGCGTGTTGATCGCCTTCTGCAGCACGCGCAGTTCCACGGTGCGCATGCCGTTGATGACCTCGAATGCCTTGTCGGCATCGAGGAACGCACCTTTCACGTAGTAGACGTTCCAGAACAGCGTCTCGTCCCAGCGGTACGTGCACGGCTTGCCGTCGGGGCCGGTTACGGTGACCGCCTCGCCCTTCGGGATGAACATGCGCTCGTTGCGACCGATGCACACGCCCGCGGTCGTCGTGCCGGCGCCGGCGAGGTCTTTGGTGTAGGAGTGGATCACGAAGTCGGGGCGCTCCATCGGGTCTTCGCGCCGCAGCACCGGCTGCAGCACGGGCGTTCCGACCGTGGCGTCGCAGATCACCGTGAGCCCGAGTTCGTGCGCGGCGCGACAGATCGCAGGCACGTCGAGCACGTAACCGTGCGGGTTGCAGGGAGACTCGAGGAACACATAGATGCGACGGCCGCGCTCGATCCGCTCGCGGTGCTTGGCGCGGACCGCATCGAGCACGCGACTGAAGTCGTCGACCGTGAAGCCGTCGAACCACTCGACCGCGACCGCGAGGTTGCTCTTCTTGCCGTACCAGTCGTGCAGCAACTGGTAGGTGCCGCCGTAGATGTTGCGGCTCGACAGCACGACGTCCTCGTACCCCACGAGGTTCGCGAGCGTCGCGTCGATGGCGGCCATGCCGGAGTTGAAGTTCCACGCCAGGTACTCACCGGCGAGCGGCCCTGCCTCGAGGTCGACGATGTGGTTGGCGAGGCTGATCGAAGTCGGGTTGAGCAGCCGCGAGTAGATCTCGAGCAGGGGTTCGCGGCCCTTGAACGCGTCCTCGACCCACTCGGTGCACGCGTACAGGTAGGTGGCCGTGCGCGTGATGACCGGCGTCGCGCTGAACAGCGCGGTCACGTTGTCGAAGATCGGGTAGGGACCCTTGACGGCGGACTGGCCCGGCTCCGTCAGCAGCGACTGGTAGGTCTTGCGCAGCGGGTTCTGCAGCGTGTCGAGGATCTTGGCCAGCTGGAAGCAGAGGAAGCGCTTGGCGTTGAACCGCGCGACACGGTCGTGCTGCTCGAGGCTCGCGAGCTCGCGCACGGCGACCTCCCAGAGCCGGTGTGCGGCCGCGTTGCCCTCGTAGAGGTGGCGCGCCAGGTCACCGAGGCGCTGGCCGAACTCGCTGCCCGGGTCGATCGCGAAGTGGCGCAACTGCTCGTCGACGAGCCCGTCGACCGCTGTGGCGCCGGTGGTGTTGCGGCGCGGGCTCAGTTCGCGCGCCAGCGCGAAGACGGCGTTCTCTTTGGCTTGGTCCATGGGTCGATGGTAATCCCCCAGTGCGCGTGCGGTAGCTTGCGCGACGGCCGCGGATCGCGTAATTCCGACGACGCATTTCGGATTTCCACGACCCGAAAGGCCGGCGGGCTTGTCCGAGGTCAAGGAGGCCGGGGTCGGTCCCTTTCAATACTGTGTCCAGGAAAGGTCGGCAGCGTCGCGATGCGAGTGCTCGTGCCGTTCACGCCGACCGGTAACCCTCGAGACAGGTGAACATCGACATGACCCGAATCACGAATGCAGTGGCCGCCACCTTCGGCGTGGCGGCGATCACGGCGCTGGTCTCGCATGCCCCGGGCCTGGCGCCGATGGCGTCGGCCGAGGCGAAGCCGGCCGCGGTGGCACTCGCGCCCGGCGACACCGGTGGTTCGCTCAAGGGCGACTTCGGTCCGCCCAAGGGCGCACCGATCAAGGCCGTGCTCACTTCGCCGCCGCACGTGCCGCCGGCGGTCAATCGCAACTATCCGGCCAAGGTGATCGTCGAACTGGAAGTCAGGGAAGTCGAGAAGGAGATCTCCGAGGGCGTGAAGTACACGTTCTGGACATTCGGCGGCACCGTGCCCGGCAGCTTCATCCGGGTGCGCCAGGGCGACACCGTCGAGTTCCACCTGCGCAACCACCCGTCGTCGAAGATGCCGCACAACATCGACCTGCACGGCGTGACCGGCCCGGGTGGCGGCGCGACCTCGAGCTTCACCGCACCGGGCCACGAATCGCAGTTCACGTTCAAGGCGCTGAACCAGGGCCTCTACGTCTACCACTGCGCGACCGCACCGGTGGGCATGCACGTCGCGAACGGCATGTATGGCCTGATCCTGGTCGAGCCGCCCGGCGGCTTCCCCAAGGTCGACCACGAGTTCTACGTGATGCAGGGCGACTTCTACACGACCGGCAAGTACCGCGAAAAAGGCCTGCAGCCGTTCGACATGCAGAAGGCCATCGACGAGAACCCGACCTACGTGCTGTTCAACGGTGCCGAAGGTGCGCTCGTCGGCGACAACGCGCTCAAGGCGAAGACCGGGGAGAGCGTGCGCATGTACATCGGCAACGGCGGCCCGAACCTGGTCTCGAGCTTCCACGTCATCGGCGAGATCTTCGACAAGGTCTGGTTCGAGGGCGGTACGCGCTACCAGGAGAACGTGCAGACGACGCTGATCCCCGCGGGCGGCTCCGCGATCGCCGAATTTCACGCCGAGGTGCCGGGCAGCTACGTGCTGGTCGACCATTCGCTGTTCCGCGCCTTCAACAAGGGCGCGCTCGGCATCCTCAAGATCGACGGCGAGGAGAACAAGCTCGTCTACTCGGGCAAGGAAGTCGACTCGGTGTACCTCGGCGACTATGCGGCCGAGCAGGGCGTCGTGGCCGCTGCGGCGTCGGCCGCGGAATCGGGCACGCTCACGCTCGAGCAGCAGGTCAAGGCCGGCGAGGCGCGCTACACGGGCACGTGCTCGGTCTGCCACCAGGCGAACGGCGCCGGCATGGAAGGCGTGTTCCCGCCGCTCGCGCAGTCCGACTACCTGATGACCGACAAGAAGCGGTCGATCGCGGTGGTCGTCAACGGGCTCACGGGCAAGGTCGACGTCAACGGCAAGACCTACGACTCAGTGATGCCGCCGATGAGCCAGCTCACCGACGACGAGATCGCCAACATCCTGACCTACGTGCGCAACAGCTTCGGCAACAAGGGCGAGGCGGTCACCGCTGCCGAGGTCGCCGAAGTCCGCAAGACCACGCCGCGGCCCGCGGGGGCGGCCCACTGACCATGTTCATCGAGCACCAGGGATGGTTGGCAGGCGTCGCCGTCGCGTCGGTCGCGACGGCGATGCCGGCCTCGGCGCAATCGCCAGCATCGCGCGCATCGATCGGGCCCGCGACGTTCGCCTCGGTGCTCGCGCCGGGGGCGGGCGTGAAGCAGGCGACGGTCGAGCGTTACGCACTCGACCGCGAGCCGGTCACGAACGCGCAATTCCTCGCGTTCGTGCAGGCACATCCGCAGTGGCAGCGCGACCGCGTCGCGAAGCTTTTCGCGGAGCCGACCTACCTGAGCCAATGGGCGGGCGCGACGACCCTGGGCGACAAGGCCCGCCCGAACCAGCCCGTGACACAGGTGAGCTGGTACGCGGCGCGTGCGTACTGCCAGGCGCAAGGCGCGCGACTGCCGACCTGGTACGAGTGGGAATACGCGGCTGCGGCCGACGAAACGCGCAGCGATGCGCGTCAGGACCCCGTGTGGAAGGAGCGCATCCTCGGCTGGTACGCGCAGACCTCGGGCGGTGCGTTGCCCGACGTCGGGCGCACACCCGCCAACGTCCACGGGGTGCGCGACCTGCACGGCCTGGTCTGGGAATGGGTCGAGGATTACACCGGGCTGATGGTCAGCAGCGACAGCCGCAACCAGGGCGACCCGGAGAAGCTCAAGTTCTGTGGCGCGAGCGCGCTGAGCGCGGAGAACCGCGACGAGTACGCCGTGCTGATGCGCGTCGCGATGCTGAGCGCGCTCGAAGCGAATTACACCACCGCGAACCTGGGCTTCCGGTGCGCGAGTGATGGAGGAACCCAGCCATGATGATCCCTGCCGGAACCCGTCTGATGGCTGCGTGCATGGGTGCCGTTGCACTGCTCGTCGGCTCGACTGCAGCGTGGGCAGGCGGTCCTGCCGGTGCCAGCGCGACGTTCGCAGCGCCGGTCGACCATTCCGCACACGCGGGCCACTCGATGCCCGCAGCGGGCGAGATGCCCGGCGACTCGCTGTACCAGTTGCCCGTGCATTTCACCACCGCGAGCGGCGAGCACCTGATGTTGCAGCAATACCGCGGCGAACCGGTCGTGGTCACGAT
>DATMIB010000026.1:0-5670 GCA_035554635.1 Steroidobacteraceae bacterium
GGCAACCAGCCCGACAACCAGCAGTGCATCCTGTGCCACGGTCCGGGCCGTTCGGTCGCGGTCGCACAGCAACACGCGACGCCGTACTCGACGCCGAACAATCCCGAGTTGTATCCGGGAGCAATGACGGTCGCATACGAAATCGCGTCGGTGACCGTGCCCGACGCGACCAACGGCCGTCCGGTGGTCAAGTTCCGCGTGCTGCTCGACGGCGCGCCCGTGAACCTGAAGGCGTTGCCGACGGGCGTGACCATCGGCGGTCTCAACATGAAGCTCGCCTGGAGCGCGCCGATGCCGCTGCCGCCGGCACAAGCCGACGGCGATTCGAACGGCCCTGCGATCCCGATGCCGCTCGACTGGAACAACTTCGGCGGTGCGACGCGCACGTTCTACAACAATACGACGAACCTGAACCTCGTCGCGGTCGACCAGCCGACCGGCGTCAACTTCTCCACGGCCGGCGTGATCGCCTCGCTGACCGATCCGGACGCGGAGGGTTACCACACGACGGTGGCCGGCATTAACCCGGCCGCGCCGATCGGGTTCCCGAACTACGCGAACCTGACGCTGAAGGGTGTCGCGATCGAGAGCTACCTCACGATCAACAACATGAACATCAGCGGGCAGGCTGCGCTCAAAGGCATCGACGGCGCCGACACGCTGAAGCGCATGGTGGTCGCGATCGAGCGGTGCGACACCTGTCATGAACGCGTCGGCTTCCACAGCAACGCGGGTCGCGCCGAGAACCCGCAGTACTGCGCCACGTGTCACAACCCAGAGCTCTCGAACTCGAACCTGTTCGAGGGGCTCGCGACGTTCCCGCTGGCGCCGGGCGGTGCGGAGTACCTGTACAAGCAGCAGTCGAACAACTTCAAGGACATGATCCACTCGATCCATGCAGCGCCGTTCCGCGCCGAGCAGAACCCCGACGATCCGTTCAACTTCATCCGGGGCAATCCGCTCACCTCGGGTGGCAGCGGTCCGATGGTGTTCCAGGACGTGCCGTATCCGCTGCAGGTGCACGACTGCCAGGCCTGCCACGAGCCGGGCACGTACGAGCTGCCGGAGAACACCAGCTACGCGTGGTCGGTCGTGCGCCAGGAGCAGGCGAACCTCGTGACGGCGGCGAACGCGGCCACCTGGGATCCGACCAAGCCCGAACGTCGCGGTCCGGGGGCGGCTGCCTGCGGCTCCTGCCACAACGCGCCGTCGACGCTCGCGCACATCGACGCCAACACCGCGAGCGGCACCGGTGGCGGCGAGAGCTGCGCGGTGTGTCACGCCGAGGGCCGGATCGCCGACGCGGTCGCGGCGCACGAGGACGACGACAGCTGAGGTGACCAGCGGCCAGCGTGGTCCACGGCGGGGGAGCCCAGGCTCCCCCGTCTTTTGTTTGGCGGCGTCCGACAGCCTGCGCTTGCAGGCGCATGTCACGCCGATGGCTTGAATGGCGGCCGGCGGGCGCGCGTAAATCGCCACGGTTGCCTGGTCGCGGGGAGTCGTCATGGGACACGGACGTACGCTCGACAGTCGGCGCGGCCGGCGTGCCTCGTTGCTGGCGTTGCTGGGCCTCTCGCTGCTGGGGCTCACCGCCTGCGAAGGCGACAACGGTCCGCAGGGAGCGCAGGGCCCCGACGGTCCCGGCGGGCCGACCGGGCCCACGGGCCCGACCGGTCCGACCGGCGGCGCGGCGCCCGTGCCGATCACGACCAGTTCACTCGCCGGCATCGTGCCGGACGTCACGGGTGTGTTCGTCCCGCCGGACACCGGCAAGCCGGTCGTCACGTTCTTCGTCGTCGACGAGCAGGGCCGGCCATTGACCGCGCTCGCGCCCGCGAACGTCAGCTTCGCACTCGCGCGTCTCGTGACGAACGCCACCGGGCAGCGGCAGTGGGAGTCGATCACGCAACGCACCGAATCGCCGGGGAGCGGCGCCTGGCCGGGCACTGAGCCGGCACAGCAGGGCACGACCGAGCCCGGCACGAGCGGCACGCTCGTCGACCACGGCGACGGCACATACACGTATACGTTCGCCACGGACGTGCGGGCCGTGCCCGGCATGACCTACGACGCGAACCTCGTGCACCGCCTCGGGCTCGAGATCCGCAACTACCCCGCGGCCACGTCGCTGCTCGTTTCCAACGCGCCGTACACCTTCACGCCCGCCACCGGCGTGGAAACGACGCAATCGGGCCGCGAGATCGTCGACGACGACACCTGCGAGCAGTGCCACGACAAGCTGCAGTTCCACGGCGGCGCACGCACCGACACGCAGTACTGCGTCGTCTGCCACAACGCCTCTTCGACGGACGCGCAGAGCGGCAACACGGTCGACATGACCGTGATGATCCACAAGATCCACTACGGCCACCTGCTGCCGAGCGTGCGTGCGGGCACGCCGTACGTGATCTACGGCTTCGGCAACTCGGTCAACGACTACAGCGAGGTCGAGTTCCCGGCCGACGTGCGCGAGTGCGGTACCTGTCACAAGGAAGACGACGCGGCGACGCCGCAGGCACAGAACTGGCGCACGCAGCCGAGCATCCGCGGCTGTGGCTCCTGTCACGACGACGTCGATTTCTCGACCGGCGCGAACCATGCCGGCATCGTCGCGACCGACGCCGAGTGCTCGACCTGTCACGGGCCGGACTCCGGGTTCGGCCTCCGGGCGGAGGACGTGCACTTCGTGCCCGAGCGGCGTGCGGCGGAGCAGTTCGCTTATGAACTGCTCGAAGTCACCAACACGACGCCGGGCCAGTCGCCGAGCGTTCGCTTCCGCGTGAACAATCCGGCGGGCGGCACTGTGTGGAACATCCAGTCGGATGCGCCGTTCACGCAGTGCGCCGGCGGCGCGAGCCGGCTCGCGATCGACATCGGCTGGTCCACGCACCCCGATTACTTCAATCTCGGCAGCGGGCTCGTGCCGGCGCAGCCGCTGCAGCTCAATCCGCTCACGGCCTGCGGCGGCAGCTCGGTTGCGAACGGCGACGGCACGTTCACGGTCACCTCGACGACGCCCATGCCGGCGACGGCGACAGGCACGGCGATCGTCGCGCTCGAAGGCCACCCGGCGGTCGACGCGAACGCCGACGGCGCCGTCGATCGCATCCCAGTGCGCAACGTGCACTCGTTCGCCGGCGTCACCGACGCAACGCCACAGCCGCGCCGCGAGGTCGTCGACATCGCGCGCTGCGACCAGTGCCACGGCGTGCTGACCCTGCACGGCAACAACCGCACCGACGACCTGCAGGTCTGCGCGACCTGTCACAACCCCAACGCCACCGACATCGCACGTCGCGTCGCGGGTTCGCAATGCGTGACCGAACTCGGCGCCGACGACGTGCCGATCGATTTCAAGTACATGATCCACGCGATCCACGCCGGCAAGATCGATGTCTGCGGTTTTGGCAACACGCCGATCCGGTTCACGGGCGTGACCTACCCGGGGCATCTCAACAATTGCGAGGGCTGCCACCTGCCCGACACCTACTACCCGGTGGACGCGACGCCCGGAAGCGGCGTGTCGCCGACGACATTCGACGCCGGTGCGAACCCCGCGGTCTACACCGACGACCGCGCCGTGACGCCGAACGCTGCGGCGTGCTCGGCGTGTCACGACGGCGCGTCCGCGCAGACGCACATGGAGCTGAATGGCGCATCGTTCGCGGCCGCGAAGACCGAGACCGGCGCGCTGGCCTCCGGCACCGTGGAAACCTGCGGTTTGTGCCACGGCAGCGGCGGCGTCGCCGACGTGAAGACGATGCACCAGGTGGCGTTGTATCCGGGCACGGGCGACGACGCGCAGCAGTAGCGTCGTCACCGGGCGCACGGGGACGAGGATTTGCGCGGGCGCCCCGCCCGCCGTCCGTGGCTCAGGCCCGGTCGGGTCGCGTCGCGTTGCGTACGCGAACGGCTTCTTCCTGGTCGAGCGCGTCGAGTTGCTCCTCGACGAAGCGCAGCGATCCGTCCAGCTCGGGTAACAGCACGTTCTCGAGTGCGCGCGCGCGACGCTCGGTGCGGCGGTACTCGGCAACCAGCCGACGCAGGTTCGCGTGACGGGCCGCCTGTTCGACCACCGCAGCCACGACGCTGCGGAACGCTGTAGCGCAGCGCCGCAGTTCGGCCGTGTCGCGGACGGGCGCCGCGGCGGGACGACAAGACACGTCTTCGAACCGCGCGTGCTCCAGCTCGAGCCCGAGGAACGACGACTGCACGACGTCGAGCCGCGCGTCCGTGAGCGGGCTGGGCGGCTCGACCGTCAGGTCGTCAAGGCCGTGCACCGCGATCGCGGCCACCAGCGCCCGTCGTGCCGCGGCCCACTCGGTGTCGATCTGTCGCTGCGCCTCGACCGCGACACGTAGCTGGCGCAGCGTCTCGGCCGCGAGCAGCATCCGCTTTTCGTCGAGCAGCTCGTACCCCTCCTGCACGAGCCGACGCTCGTCGCGAAGTTCGAGCAGCGCGGCGCGCGTGGCGGCGGGCGCCTGTGTGTCAGGCATGGCCCGTGCCCGCGGCGACGAGATGACGCTCGACCTGCGCGTTCGAGAGCCGCGTCAGTTCGGCGGCCGGCAGGTCGCGCAGCACGGTCCAGCCGGCCTCGAGGCTTTCCTCGAGCGTGAGCGCGCGCTCCTGGTGCACGAAGCCGCGCTCGAACCGGTCGGCGAACGCGAGGAAGCGCCGGTCGGCCGCCGACAGGCCCTGCTCGCCCATGACACTCGCCAGCACGCGCATGCGCAGCGCGCGCGCATAGGCCGCGAACAGCTGGTGGGCGAGGGCCGGGTGGTCGGCGTCGGTGTAGCCCTCGCCGATGCCGGCGTCCATCAGCCGCGACAGGCTCGGCAGCACGCGCACCGGCGGGTAGATGCCGCGCCGGTCGAGCTCGCGGTCGAGCACGATCTGGCCTTCGGTGATGTAACCGGTCAGGTCGGGGATCGGATGGCCGATGTCGTCGCCCGGCATCGTCAGGATCGGCAACTGCGTCAGCGTGCCGCGACGACCGCGGATGCAGCCGGCGCGCTCGTAGAGCGAGGCGAGGTCCGAGTACATGTAGCCGGGGTAGCCCTTGCGGCCGGGGATCTCGCCGTGGCTCGCCGAGACTTCGCGCAACGCCTCGCAGTAATTGGTCATGTCGGTGAGGATCACCAGCACGTGCCGGCCCTCGTCGAACGCGAGGTATTCGGCCGCGGTCAGCGCGTACCGCGGCGTCAGCAGTCGCTGCATGCCGGGTTCGTCGGCGAGGTTCAGGAACATCGCGGTGTGCCCGAGCGCACCGCTCGACTCCATCGCGAGCCGGAACTGCTCGGCAGTGTCGTGCGGCACGCCGATGCCCGCGAAGACCACCGCGAAGCTCTCGTCGCCGGCGGCGCCGCGCAGACGCGCACGCTGCGCGATCTCGGCCGCGAGCCGGTCGTGCGGCAGCCCGCCGGCCGAGAACAGCGGCAACTTCTGTCCGCGCACGAGACTGTTCATGACGTCGATCGTGGCGACGCCGGTCTCGATGAAGTCGCGCGGCAGCGCGCGCCAGGCCGGGTTGATCGCCAGTCCCTCGATGCGCCGCCGTGCGCGCGCGGCCACGGGCGGCCCGCCGTCGAGCGGACGGCCGACGCTGTCGAACACGCGACCGAGCAGGTTCGGGCCGACGCCGAACAGCAGCGGCTCGGGATGCAGGCGTAC
>DATMIB010000027.1:0-3220 GCA_035554635.1 Steroidobacteraceae bacterium
CACGAGGTAGCTGAACGCCCACACACCGACCATGCGGCGCAGGCGCATCAGGCGCGGCTGCCGGAGCAGCACGGCGGCGGGGCGCACGCACAGCGTGATCAGCAGCAGGCGCAGGCCCCAGGAGCCGAGGCCGTGCAGCAGCGCCTCGACCGGGTTCGGCCCGAGCGACAGCCCTCCCAGTTGCAGCGTGCGACCGGCGAGCCACAGCAGCGGCACCGCAAGCACGAGAAAGGTGACGGGCTTGTCGAACCGGAACCGCCGCGTCGCGGGTCGTCTCGGCGAAGCCGGGGGGGCGGCCGTGGCCATTCAGTAGAACTTCCGCAGGTCCATGCCACGGTAGAGCGCGCCGACCTGCTCGGCGTAGCCGTTGAACGGCAACGTCGGCTGCTTGGCCGCGAACAGGCTCGCGCCGATGCGGCGTTCGCTGGCCTGGCTCCAGCGCGGGTGGTCCACGGCCGGGTTCACGTTCGCGTAAAAGCCGTACTCGCGCGGCGCCGACAGGTTCCAGCTGGTCGGTGGCATGCGCTCGGTGAAATGGATGCCGACGATCGACTTGATGCCCTTGAAGCCGTACTTCCACGGCACCACGAGCCGCAAGGGCGCGCCGTTCTGGTTCGGCAACTCGCGGCCGTAGATGCCGACCACGAACAGCGTCAGCGGATGCATGGCTTCGTCGATGCGCAGGCCCTCGACGTACGGCCAGTCGAGCACCGGAAATCGCTGCCCCGGCATTTCCGCGGGCCGCATGACGGTCTTGAACGCCACGTACTTCGCACGCGAGGTGGGCTGGAAACGCTTCAGCAGGTCGCCCAGCGGCAGCCCGACCCAGGGCACGACCATCGACCAGGCTTCGACACAGCGCAGGCGGTAGATGCGCTCCTCGAGCGCGTGCGGTCGCAGCAGGTCCTCGACGGCGAAGGTGCCCGTCTTTTCAGCCTCGCCCGACACGGTCACGGTCCACGGCTTGGGCCGGAACTTGCCCGACCGCTTGGCGGGGTCGGACTTTTCTGTGCCAAATTCGTAAAAGTTGTTGTAAGTAGTTATATCTTCGAAAGAATTTGGCGCCTCCTTCAGGCTCAACCGCGTGTTGCGGCTGAACTCGAGCGTGGCCGGTGCGGCGTGGGCGTCGGGCCAGTTGATGCCGACGAGGCCGGCCGCGAGCAGTCCGGCCACGATCTCCCGGCGATTGTAGTAGCGCTCTGCCGGAGTGATCTCCGACGGGCGGGGACGCGAGGGATCCGTTCGCTTGCGCATGGCTAATGGACCGTCGACGGGCTGAACCGTTCGCACGCCCGGCCATTATGATGCGCCGTCCTCGTGCGGAGGACCGCCGACCACGGGGAAACCGCCAGTCCATGCCATCGCCTCGTACCCTCGCGCCCGGGCTCGTCATCGCGACCCTGGTCGCACTGGCGGCCTCGTGGCTCGCCGACCACTACGCCTCGCCCGTGATGCTGTTCGCGTTGCTGCTCGGCATTGCCGTGAACTTCCTGTCGCAGGACGCACGCTGTCGCCCTGGGCTGGACTTCGCCTCGCGCAACGTGCTGCGGTTCGGCGTGGCCTTGCTGGGGGCGCGCATCACGCTCGCGCAGGTGCAGTCGCTCGGTGGCGCAGCGATCGCGCTCACGGCCGGCGCCGTCGTCCTGACCGTGTTGTGCGGCATGCTGCTTGCGCGCGCGACGCGCCAGTCGACCGCGTTCGGCATCCTGACGGGCGGCTCGGTCGGCATCTGCGGTGCATCGGCCGCCTTGGCCATCGCCTCGGTGCTGCCACGGCACGAACACCACGAGCGCGACACCGTGATGACGGTCGTCGCGGTGACCGCGCTGTCGACGATTGCGATGGTGCTGTACCCGCTCGTGGCCGGGGGCGTCGGCCTCGACGAGCGCACGGCCGGCGTGTTCCTCGGCGCGACCATCCATGACGTCGCGCAGGTCGTCGGCGCGGGCTACAGCGTATCGACGTCGGCCGGCGACACCGCGACGATCGTGAAGCTGTTCCGCGTCGCCATGCTGCTCCCGGTCGTGCTGGCCGTGTCGTTCGCGGTGCAACGGGCGGGGTTGCACGGTGGCGAAGGCGAGGGTGCACCACCGCTGCTGCCGGTGTTCCTGCTCGGCTTCGCGGGGCTCGTCGTGCTGAATTCGCTCGGGTGGGTGCCGCCTGCGATCGGCGGCTCGCTGCAGGACGCGTCGCGGTGGTGCCTGGTCACCGCCATCGCGGCCCTCGGCACCAAGACCTCGCTCGGCGATCTGGCACGCGTCGGGTGGCGCCCGGTCGCAATCATCGTCGGCGAGACGCTGTTCGTCGGCTTGTTCGTGCTGGCGGGGTTGCTGCTGCTGTCGAACTGACGTCACGGCTCCGACAGTGCGCGCCGGCGCAGCGAACGGACCGCGACGGATTGCCGGGCGCCCGCAAGCGCATGCAGTGTGGCCTCGATCGCGCGGCGGCGACGAGGTGGCACGGATGGATCACGCGGTGCGGCGCCCACACTGGCTCGCGGCGTGTCCCGCCACGTGGCTCGCGGCGGTGCTCGCATGGCCGCTGGCCGCCCACACGGCGGCGACCACGCCGGACCCGCAGCCACCGGCCGAGCGTACGGAGGTGTCAGGCCGGCCGTTCTACGGGCCGCTGCGGGCGCGCGACCTGACGCCGTTCGGCTACCTGCGGCTCGACATGCGGCCAGCCTATTCCGGTGCGATCGCGCCCGGTGGCTGGGCGATCGAAACGGAGTTCGGCTACCAGAACACGTGGGCGCTGAGCGACCCGGTCGAGAAGTACTTGCAGGCGCGGCCGGAGCGCGACGGCCTCACGAGCGTGGACCTCGCCGCGATCCGCGACTTGCCCGGCGAGAACTACCTGGTCGACCTCGAGCTCGGCGAACTCGACGTCACGCTGCACCGGCAACTGACGCCGCACTGGGGCGCCTTCGTGATCGTCAGCGCCGCGGCCTACGGTGGCGGCATGCTCGACGGCGCAATCGAGCAGTTCCACTCGGCGTTCGGCATGTCGGACAAGGGTCGTCGCGGCCTCGCGCGCGACCAGATGAACGTCGTGATGGACCTCGACGCGCTTCAGTACGCATCGATCGGTGCCCGTGCGCGCAATGGCCTGCTCGACCCGACCCTGGGCGTGCGTTACACGGGGGTGTCGCTGCCGGTGCCGTGGTCGCTCGCGCTGGAGGCGGCCCTCAAGGTGCCGGTCGCGGGGCAGCGGGACTTCC
>DATMIB010000028.1:0-4229 GCA_035554635.1 Steroidobacteraceae bacterium
CCGATCGGCTCGAAGTCGGTGTAGTGCCGGCCGTAGCTCGCGGCGAAGTCGACGCCTTCGGCGCGGTCGTCGAGAATGATGTTGACGACGCCGGCGATCGCGTCCGAGCCGTATTGCGCACCCGCGCCGTCGCGCAGCACCTCGATGCGCTTGATCGCGTTCGACGGGATCGAGTTGAAGTCGACCGGCGCGGTGCCGCGGCCGATCTTCGAATCGATGCCGGTCACCGAGGTCGTGTGGCGCCGCTTGCCGTTGACGAGCACGAGCACCTGGTCGGGGCTCATGCCGCGCAGCTGTGCGGGACGCACGAGGTCGGCGCTGCCGGAGTTCGACTGGCGGGGCAGGTTGAACGACGGCACCAGCACCTGCAGCGTCTGTCCGAGTTCGCCGCCGAAGGCGCCGGCCGAGGCGATCTGGCTGGCGTCGACGACGTCCACCGGCACCGGCGTCTCGAGGTTCGAGGCGGCGCGTCCGCGCGTGGCGGTCACGACGACCGTCTCGAGTTCGTCGGCGATGGGCTCGGCCGCGAGCACGGCGGGCACGACGGCCACGGAGAGGACACCGAAGGCCGCCGCGACGGGCGGGCGAGGATAGCGACGCATGTAGGCTCCCTGGCTGCTTGTGGGTGGCTTCGCGGACCTGCCGCGAGGCCCGGTTCCGCTGCAAAGGCTATTGACCCGCGTGGGCGCCGGCCAAGAGCGCGCAGTTATTGCGCGATAACCGCGTCTCAACCATGAGAGCAAATGCGGAGCGACTCGGCCGCCCGGTGCGCCCGCCGGCCGCGTCGATCACTCCGGCAGCATGTCGCCGGAACCGCCGAAATCCTTCGGGAAATCCTTGAACTTGGGCAGGCCGTCGCGCACGGCCATGACCTTCTCGCCATAGTGGACGTGCAGCGCCGGGCTGAACGTGAACGACCTGATCGAGCCGGCCGGCACGTCGGTCATGCCGATGCCGGGGTGACCCACGAGCACGGGCGCGCCGCAGCTCTTGCAGAACTGCCGGAGGCTCTTCTCCGTCCGCTGGTACATGCCGAGATTGTCGGCGCCCTTGGTCACCTTGACGCTGCTGGTCGGCCACAGCGTGGCCGCGTGCAACGGCGCGCCGAGCCACCCGCGGCACGAACTGCAGTGGCAGTACGCCTGGATCGGCGGTTCTCCCGCGAGCTCGAGCTGCACGGCGCCACAGGCACATCCTGACGTGTAAGACATCTTGTCCCCCGCGAGTGATGCTGTCGGGGGACCGATGGTACGCCGCCTTGTGGGCGCGCGCTCGAAGCCGCGAGACCCGGCTAGGCGACGTCCTTGGCGACGTTGCGCGCCGGTGCGGCCGACGGCGGGGACGCCCGCAACTCGCATGTCCGGTACGCGAGCGCGATCAGTTCGCGCTCCGCCATGCGCGCGAGGTCGCGCAGCTGGTAGATCTCCTCGCCGGAAAAGCGGCGCGGCGCGACGTCGAGGATGCAGAACGTGCCGAACGCCATGCCCGGTTCCGCCTCGAGGCGGCAACCGGCGAAAAAGCGCACGTGCGGCGCGGCGGCGACGAGCGGATTGTCGCGGAAGCGCGGATCGTTGAGCGCGTTCTCGACGACGAACACCTCGCTGCCGGGCGTGGCGTGCACGTGCGGCACGAACTCCAGCAACGCGTCACGCAGTTCGGAGGTCAGGTTCGAGCCCCCGCGTTCGCCGTCGGCGAGGTGCACCAGTGCGGCGGGCACGTCGAACATCTGTCGCGCCAGGCGCGTGAGCCGTTCGCAACGCACCTGCGCGGGCGTTTCGAGGATGTCGAGGTCGCGCAGCGACTCGCGGCGAAGTTGCTCTTCCTTGGGCAAGGCGGGGATCAGCATGGGGAGCGAAAGGTGTCCGATCGAAATTGATAACAGATGCAACGTAAACTGCCGTGTCGCAGCCGTCGCGGCAAGCCCGTTCATTTGCAGCCGATGTGGACGGGGAATCGCAGCCGTGTCCCCATGGCATTGCGGTTTGTGCGCATGCCGATCGGGCCTTTCACGGGTGGCGATCGTGGGGTTCCGACCTGCGCGCGAGTCGCAGCGCGGTCACGAGGAAGACCGCCTCGATCGCGGCGTCGGCGAGGTAGACGGGCGACAGGCGACCGTTCCACCAGTACACGACGTCGATCACGAGCAGCGACGCCGCAGTGCCCGCGGCCACCCACAGCAGCTCGGCCGTCAACACCGCCCGGCGCAAGGCGCGCAGCAGGACGGCGCCGACCACGACGAGCAGCAGCCCGACCGTATGGACCAGGAAGTCGTCGTACTTCTCCCCGGTCACCCATTCGAAGCTCTCGAGGTGCACGAGCGGCCAGGCACCGGTGACGAGGTACACGAGCGCCTGCACGTACAGGACGATGCGTGCGCCGCCGGCACCGGGTGGCCCGTCGCTCATCGATACGCCCGGTCCAGTTCCTCGCGCACGAGCGTGAGCAACTGCTCGTAGCCGAAGCTCGGCAGCGGTCGGCCGTTGACGAAGTATTCGGGCGTCGCAGTCACCTTGAGCGTGATCGCGTCGGTGCGGTCGCGTTCGATGCGGCTCGTGATTTCGGCGCTGTCCATGTCGGCGCGCAGCCGCGCCATGTCGAGCCCGACGCGTTCGAGCACCGGCACGACGAGGTCCGGCTGGACGGTGTGGTGCGGTGCCCAGCTCGACTGCGACGCGAGCAGCGCTTCCAGCGTTTCCCAGTACTTGTCCTGTGCGCGGCTCGCCTCGAGCGCGCGGACGGCGAACTCGGCCCCCTGGTGGAACGCGACGTGACGCGTCGAGAGACGGATCTTCCCCGGGTTCTCGGCGATGAGCTGCTTCACGACCGGGAAGAACTGCGCACAGGTCTCGCAGGCCGGATCGAGGAATTCGACGACGTGCACGCGCGCATCGGCATTGCCGAGCGTCGGCGCGTGCTCGCTGGCGAGCGCGGCGGAGCTGTCGGAGGAGCCGTCCGGAGTGGCCGACTGCTTGCGCAGCGCCACCACCGCCAGCGCGACCACGAGCACGGCGACGATGAGCCCCGCGATCAACCCGCGCCGGCTGTTCGTGCCGGCCGCCTTGACGGGTGCCGAGGCGTTCTCGGCCTGCGTGTCGGGACGGTTTCTCTTCGATTTACGACTCATTCTGCGCTCCAGGGAAAGGCCTGCCATTCGACGCGCGACGACTATCAAGGTTCAACGGTGCGGCGCGTCGAAAGACCGTATTGTCACCGGCGGGTTACCGACGCCACGACCGGCGGTTCGGAACAATGCCGGCATGGACGGTAACCGAATCGACGCCCATGTGCGCCACGCGACGCTCGTGATCGTCGGCGCCGGCTTCAGCGGCACGGCGCTGGCACTCGCGCTGTTGCGCGATCCTCCCGCGGCAACGTGCACGATCGTGCTCGTCGAGAGGTCGGGGCGGTTCGGCCCCGGACTCGCCTACGCAGGGCACTGGCCGCAGGCGCTGCTCAACGTGCCGGCCGGGCGCATGTCGGTGGACGAACGCCGGCCACGGGACTTCTGCAACTACCTCGCGCAGCGCGGCTTGCCCGCGCACGAGGGCGTGTTCGCTCCGCGCGCCGTGTACGGCGACTACCTCGGCGCAAGGCTGCGGGAGGCCGCAGCGACTGCGCCCGCTCGCGTGCGGCTGCAGCAGGTGTCCGGCACCGTCGTCGATGCGGTCGAGGACCGCGCGGAGCACTCGTGGCACCTGCGGCTGGCCGACGGCGACTCCATCGCCGCCGACGCGGTCGTGCTCGCGCTCGGGCACCAGGCGCCCGCGGGCCCGCCGGCGTTGCGTGCGCTGGCAAAGTCGGGCGTCTACGTCGCGAATCCCTGGCAGCACGAGGTCGATGCCGCCGCCGCAGCTGGCACGGCGCCCCCCGCGCGCGTGCTGCTGGTCGGCACCGGGCTGACGATGGCCGACACGGCTTGCGCATTGTTGGCGAGTCCGCAACCGCCACGCGAGATCGTCGCCGTGTCGCGACGCGGGCTGCTTTCGCAGCCTCGTCCGCCGTGTGCATGGCCGCCGCCAGCCGCAGCGTCGCAACGCGCGTCTGCACCGGACGCATCGACGAACGCCGCCATGGCGTCCGCGCTCGACCTGCGGGCACTGCGGCGCGAAACGACCACGCGCGGGCTGGTGGCGGCGCTGCGTCGGCACATTGCCGCCGCCGAGGCCGGCGGGACCGGCTGGCGCGCGGTGATCGCCGCGGTGCGGGACCTGGTGCCCGACCTCTGGCAC
>DATMIB010000029.1:0-10153 GCA_035554635.1 Steroidobacteraceae bacterium
GTGACGGCACCCCTCGAGCACGTTGGCCGTGCCGACGACGTTGCTGTCGACATAGGCGAGCGGGTTCTGGATCGAATAACGCACGCCGGCCTGCGCGCCCAGGTGGATCACGCGCTGGAATTTTTCGCGCGCGAACAACTCCGTCATCCCGGCCCGATCGGCCAGGTCGAGCTTGACGAAACGGAAGCCCGGCATCGCCTGCAGCTGTTCGAGCCGCGCGAGCTTCAACCGGACATCGTAGTAGTCGTTGAGGTTGTCGAGCCCGACGACCTCGTCGCCACGCTCGAGCAACAGCCGCGAGGTGTGGTAACCGATGAAGCCGGCGGCGCCAGTGACGAGGTACTTCATGGGAGGAAGAGTCTAGAGTTCAGAGTTCAGAGTCTAGTCGGAAGCGGAGCCCGGACTCGGAAGAGTTCAGAGTACAGAGTCTAGAGTCTAGTCGGAGTCGGCATCGGAATCTGAACGGGATTCAGAACCCAGCAGTCGCAGCTGGGCGCGCACGCGCCTCCGACTAGACTCTAAACTCTAGACTCTTCCCTCTTACAGCCTGCCGTCGACTTCGCCAGGCTTGAACACGTACTTGATGTCGTACAGCACGTGGTTCTTCTTGGCGAGCGCACGGACCTTGTCGATGCCCATCTGCCTGAATTCGGCGTGCGCCACGCCGAGCACGACGGCGTCGTAGGTTCCCGGCTTCGCCTTCTTGAGCTTGACCGGTCGAAACCCGTACTCGTGCATGGCCTCGTCCGGGTCGGCCCAAGGATCGCAGACGTCGACCTTTGCGCCGAACTTCTCGAGCTCGCGCACGACGTCGACGATCTTGGTGTTGCGCACGTCGGGGCAGTTCTCCTTGAACGTGAGCCCCATGACGAGGATGCGCGAGTCGCGCACCTGGATGCGCCGGCGGATCATCAGCTGCGCGACCTGCTGGGCCACGTAGATGCCCATGTTGTCGTTGATGCGCCGGCCCGCGAGGATCATCTCCGGGTGGTAGCCGATCGCCTGCGCCTTGTGCGTCAGGTAGTACGGGTCTACGCCGATGCAGTGGCCGCCGACGAGCCCCGGTCGGAACGGCAGGAAGTTCCACTTGCTGCCCGCGGCGAGCAGCACCTCCTCGGTGTCGATGCCGAGGCGGTTGAAGATCAGCGCGAGCTCGTTGATCAGCGCGATGTTGACGTCGCGCTGCGTGTTCTCGATCACCTTGGCGGCCTCCGCCACCTTGATGCTCGAGGCCTTGTGCGTGCCGACCTTGACGATGCTGCGGTAGAGCGAATCGACGAACTCGGCTACCTCGGGCGTAGAGCCGGAGGTCACCTTCTTGATCGTCGTGACGCGGTGTTCCTTGTCGCCCGGGTTGATGCGCTCGGGGCTGTAACCGGCGTAGAAATCCTTGTTGAACTTGAGCCCCGAGACGCGCTCGAGGATCGGCACGCAGACCTCTTCGGTGCAACCGGGGTACACGGTCGACTCGTACACGACGACGTCGCCCTTCTTGAGCACCTTGCCCACCGATTCGCTCGACTTGACGAGCGGCGTCAGGTCCGGCCGCTTGTACTCGTCGATCGGTGTCGGCACGGTGACGATGAAAACGCGACAGCTGCGGAGGTCGTCGAGGCTCGTCGTGAAGCTGAGCTTCTCGGCCTCGGCCAGCTCCTGTGGGCTCGCCTCGAGCGTGCTGTCGACGCCCTTGCGCAGTTCGTCGATGCGCTCCGGCTTGATGTCGAAGCCGACCGTCTGGAAACGCTTGCCGAACTCGACGGCGAGCGGCAGGCCGACGTAGCCGAGACCGATGATCCCGACGTTCAGGTTACGCAGGTTGAACTTGGGCATGCTCCCCGACCGACGATTGTTGTGATTCCGTTCCCGCAAGGATGCCATGAAACCCCCGTCCGGATTGAGAACGCCGTCAAACCCCCGGGACCGTCAGACCCCGGCGGTCGCCGAGACCAGGGCCAGCAGCCCGACCGTGGTCATGACGACGAAATACGGCAGGGCCATCCACAGCATCCGCCCGTAGCCCAGCCGGATCAGCGGCGCCAGCGTCGAAGTCAGCAGGAACAGGAACGCGGCCTGGCCGTTCGGCGTCGCCACGCTCGGGATGTTGGTGCCGGTGTTGATTGCCACCGCCAGCCATTCGAACTGCTCACGGCTCACCACTCCCTGCAGGAAGGCAGCCTTGACCTCGGTGACGTAGACGCTCGCGACGAAGACGTTGTCGCTGATCGTCGACAGCACGCCCGAGGCGAGGTACAGCATGGCGGCCTGCGCCTGGCCCTCGAGCGAGAGCACGTACGCGATCATCGGCTCGAACAGGTGCTGGTCGTGGATCTCGGCGACGATCACGAAGAACACGACGAGCAGCGCCGCGAACGGCAGCGCCGCCTCGAATGCCTTGCCGAGCCGGTGCTCCTCCGTTACGCCGGTGAAACTCGTGGCGAGGATGATCACCATCAAGCCGATCAACCCGACCTCCGCGACGTGGAACGCGAGCGCCAGCACGAGCAGTACGGCGACGATGCCCTGCACGATCAGCGTCTGCCTGTCCCTGGCGGTCCAGCGCGAAGCGCGGTCGCGGGCGAAGTCCTCGAGCACCGCCCGCGTCGCTTCGGGCAGCGGCGTGCCATAACCGAACCAGCCAAGGCGCTCGACGACCCAGCAGGTCGCGAAACCCGCGATCGCCACCGGGATGGACACCGGCGCCATGGCCAGGAAGAACGCACCGAAATTCCATTCGGCATGTTCCGCGATCAACAGGTTCTGCGGCTCGCCGACCTGGGTCATGACGCCGCCGATGGCCGTGCCGACCGCGCCGTGCATCATCAGCGAGCGCAGGAAGGCGCGGAAGCCGTCGAGGTTCTCGCGCTGCTGCGCCTGGATCTCCTCGTCGGTCGCCGTGTCGTGGTGCAAGGCCGTGTGCGTCTTGCCCGAGGCGACGCGATGGAACACCTCGTAGAACCCCATGCCGACGGTCACCGCGACCGCAACGACGGTGAGCGCGTCGAGGAAGGCCGAGAGCAGTGCGGCCGCTGCACAGAATGTCAGCGCGAGCAGTTCGCGCGAGCGCACGCGCAGGATGAGCCGCGTGAACACGTACAGCAGCAGGTCGCGCAGGAAGTAGATACCCGCGACCATGAAGATCAGCAGCAACAGGACCGGGAACGCCTGCGTGACTTCCTCGTAGACGCTTTCGGGCGTGGTCAGGCCGATCAGCACGGCCTCGATCGCCAGCAGCCCACCCGGCTGCAGCGGATAGCAGCGCAGTGCCATCGCGAGCGTGAGGATGAACTCGGCCAGCACGATCCAGCCGGTGACGACCGGGCCGAACACCACCATCAGCAGCGGATTGACGAGGAGGAACCCGAGGATCGTCAGCTTGTACCAATCGGGCGACTGCCCGAGAAATCCGCGTGCAAACGCCTGGGCCAGCGTCGGGTTCATGCAGGCGCGGTGACGGGCTCTTCGGCGACGGCGGGCTCGAACCGACGCCAGGCCGTCTTGCCGCCGCTGGTCTTGTCGAGCAGCTTGAGCAGCGTCTCGTGCGCTGCCAGCTCGGGTTCGGTCGCACGACGCACGACCAGCGTGCCCGCCGGCCGCACAGCGCGCGTGCTCGAAGCGCTCGCCTGCGTCGCCGCGAGGCCATGGTCGTCGAGCGTGAGCGCGCCCTGCCCGCCGGTCATCGCCAGATAGACTTCGAGCAGCAGGTCGGCGTCGAGCAACGCCCCGTGCAGGTCGCGGTGCGAGTTGTCGACCGAATAGCGCTTGCACAGCGCGTCGAGGCTGTTGCGCTGGCCCGGGTGCATCTGGCGCGCGAGCGGCAGCGTGTCGAGCACGCCGCACAGGTCGCGCGTGCAGAACCCGGCGAGGTCCGGCTGCTTTTCGGCGAGCCACTTGAACTCGGCGTCGAGGAAGGCCACGTCGAACGCCGCGTTGTGGATGATCAGTTCGGCGCCGGCGAGGAATTCGCGCAAGTCCTGGAAGACGTCCGCGAACCGCGGCTGGCCGCTCAGGAACTCGGTCGTCAGGCCGTGTACCTGCACAGCGCCGGGATCGATCTCGCGGTCGGGGCACAGGTAGCGGTGGAACTGGCGCCCCGTGCGGCGCCGGTTCACGAGCTCGATCGCACCGATCTCGATGATGCGGTGCCCCTGTTCCGGCTCGAGCCCGGTCGTTTCAGTGTCGAAGACGATCTGACGCATGGGGAGGGAAAGAGTACAGAGTCTTGAGTCTAGAGTTCAGTCGGAAGCGGAGCCGCCATCGGCGGCCGTTCCGTCCGGAATTCGCTGTTCGAGACTGGGTCATCACGCGCAGATGCAACTGAGCTTCCGACTAGACTCTAAACTCTAGACTCTTCCTCAGGCCACGGCCTGGGCCAGCGCGTCGACCACGCGGACCTGCTGCTCGTCCGTCAGGTACGGGTGCATCGGCAGGCTGATGACGCGGCGCGCGGCCGACTCGGAGTTCGGGAAGTCGCCTTCCCTGTGGCCGAGGTGCTTGAACACCGGCTGCATGTGCAGCGCGAGCGGATAGTGCACCGCGGTCGGCACGCCGAGCTGCTTCATGCGCGTCTCGACGATCTCGCGGTTGTCGACCTCGACCGTGTACTGCGCGAAGACGCAGGTGTTGAACGTATCGACTTCGGGCGCCTGGACCTGCGCCTGTGCGCCCTTGCCGAACTTGATGCCGATCAGCTCGGCGTAGCGCGCGCCGAGCCGCGCGCGGGCCCGCACCTCCTCGTCGAAGGTCTCGAGCTTGGCCAGCAGTACCGCGGCCTGGATCGAATCGAGACGGCCGGTGATCCCGAGCCGCGGGTGGTGGTAACGACGATCCTGGCCGTGGATACGGATCTCACGCAGCACGCGCGCGTGGTCGTCGTCGTTGGTGAAGAGCGCACCGCCGTCCCCGTAGCACCCGAGCGGCTTCGACGGGAAGAACGAAGTGGCGCCGATGGCGGTGAGCCCGCCCGAACGCTTGCCCTTGTAGGTGGCGCCAAAGCTCTGCGCGGCGTCCTCGATCACGGGCAGCCCGTGCTTGCGCGCGATCTGCTCGATTGCGTCGATGTCGGGGCACTGGCCGTACAGGGAGACCGGCATGATCGCCTTCGTGCGCGGCGTGATCGCAGCCTCGAGCCTGGCCGGATCCATGTTGTAGCTGCGCCGGTCGACGTCGATGAACACCGGCTTCGCCCCGAGCAGCGCGACGACTTCGGCGGTCGCGAAGAACGTGAACGGCACGGTGATCACTTCATCGTCGTGACCGACGCCGAGCGCCATCAGCGACATCATCAGCGCATCGGTACCGCTCGCGACGCCGATGCAGTGGCGGGTGCCGACGTACTCTGCGAGCCGCTGTTCGAGTTCGGCGACCTCCGGACCCATGACGTACTGGCCGTGCTCGAGCACCTTCGCGATGCGTGCGTCGACCGACGGCTTGAGACGACGGTACTGGGTCTTGAGGTCGATGAAGTCCATGGAGGCGGCCCGGGATGCAGATCGGAGTAGTTTAAAGCAAGAGTCCAGAGTTCAGAGTCCAGAGTTCAGTCGGAGCCCTCACCCCGCGCATTGCGCAACTTCTCCCGCGTGCGGGAGAGGTGAAGCGCTTCCGACTAGACTCTGAACTCTAGACTCTAGACTCTTCCTATCGCCCTTATCCCCTCGTTCGCGAGCTGATCGGCCCGCTCGTTGCCCGGGTGGCCGGCATGGCCCTTGACCCAGTGCCAGTCCACCTCGTGCCGTCCGATCTGCGCCTCGAGCAACACCCACAGGTCCGCGTTCTTGACCGGCTTCTTGTCGGCCGTCTTCCAGCCGCGACGCTTCCACTGCGGCAGCCATTCGGTGATGCCGTTACGAACGTACTGCGAGTCGGTGTAGAGGTGCACGCGGCAGCGACGCTTGAGCGCCGCGAGCGCCTCGATGGCGGCGGTCAGTTCCATGCGGTTGTTGGTCGTGACCGACTCGCCGCCGTAGAGCTCCTTGCGGTGCTCGCCGGAAATCAGCAACGCACCCCAGCCGCCCGGACCGGGGTTGCCTTTGCAGGCGCCGTCCGTGTAGACGATTACGTCGCCCGGTTGCACGACGTGCGCGGAACCGCTGGCCACCGTGCTCATGCGGCCTGTCTCGTGGTGGGCTCGGGGGCGCCGCCGACGATCACGGGGCGGCTGGTCCACGCCGGCCGGATCGGCGTCACCGCATGCACGCGCTTCTTCGCCTTGAGCAGGTAGGCGCCGGCCAGTGGCGGAGCGAGCCGTGGCCCTTGTGCCTCGAGCCAGCTGTCGGACCGCAGTCCGACCATGCCTTGTGCCCACGGTGGCGCAAAAAGGTAACGACGCGCGGCGACAATCTCGAAACCGAGCAGGCTCAGCCAGTCGCGCGTGCGCCGCTCGCTCAACATGCGGGTGGCGTGCGGCGGAAAGTCGCCCCGCGCGAGGAAATGCCGCGCGCCCCACGGGCCCCACGGACTGAACGCGCAGATCACGAGGCTGCCCTCGCCGACCAGGATCCGCTCGACTTCGCGCAGCAACTGGTGTGGCCGCGTCGCATGTTCCAGCGTATGTGGCAGCAACACCGCCTCGACGGAGTTGGTCGCGATCGGCAACGCGTCGTAATGCCCCCGGATCGCACCGGGGCCCGCCGCATCGGGCGCGACGAGGGTGCGGTGCTGGGTGCGCGCACCGGCGCACAGCACGCCCGAGTCGCCCCAGCGCCCGACCTGGAGAAGCTCGAACCCGACGACGTCCGACAGTTCGTGCTGCAGCAACCGGGTCTCGAGGTCCAGCACGGCCGCGCCCAGCGGGGATTCCAGCCAGCGGTCGGCCGCGGCAGCAGGGTTTGTCGGGGTCGGATTCATCGGCGCAAGGATAGCGGCAAGTGCCTGTGCAGCGTTGAAAAAACGTGCGTCTGGCGGTGGAAATTTGTGGCGTGACCGGCTCTAATACCGGCGCCCGGACTCATTGGCCGCGGACGACTGAGGAGTCTCCAGCAGATGCTGCAAGTGAGCCCGGTTCGGGCGTTCTCGGACAACTACATCTGGCTGCTCCGCGCGCCGGCAGACCCGGGCGCTGCAGTGGTGGTAGATCCGGGTGACGACCGGCCCGTGGAGACGGCCTTGCAGCGGATGGGCCTCGAGCTTCGCGCGATCCTCGTCACGCACCACCACGCCGACCACGTCGGTGGCGTGGCGGCGCTGGCGGCGAAGCACGGCGCTTCGGTCCACGGCCCCGCCCGCGAGGCGGTGCCGGGCGCGGCCGAGAGGCTCGACGAAGGCAGCACGGTCGACCTGGCGGCGCTCGGGCTGCGGTTCGACGTGATGGCGATACCCGGTCACACGCTCGGGCACATCGCATTCGTCGGCCACGGCGCCGTTTTCTGTGGCGACACCTTGTTCAGCGCTGGCTGTGGCCGGCTTTTCGAAGGCACTGCAGCGCAAATGCTCGATTCCCTCGACCGCATCGCAGTCTTGCCAGACACGACGGCGGTCTACTGCGGCCATGAATACACGCAGTCGAACCTGCGGTTTGCCGCCGCGGTCGAGCCCGACAACAACGACGTCCGCGAGGCGCTGGCCGAGGTCGGCCGGCGTCGCGAGCGCGACGAAGTCACGCTCCCGTCCACGATCGGACGCGAGCGTCGCATCAACCCCTTCCTGCGCACACGGACACCGTCGGTGCGGGCCGCGGCCGAACGCCACGCCGGCCGGCCGTTGCCCACCGCCACCGACGTCTTCGCGGCCGTGCGTGCCTGGAAGGACGGCTTTCGCTAGGACGACATGAACACCAGCCGAAGCTTCCTCACCAGGTTCGCGTGCGTGCCGTTGCTCGCAACGGCGCTGCTCGCGGGTTGCGCCACGACCGACTCGACTTATTCGAGCCTGCCGCCCGCGCCCGAACACCCGGCCGACCGCCCGGCGCTCGACCGCAACACCGTCACGATTCCCGGGCCCGGACTTGCGCACACCGTGCCGCACCTGCCGCCCGACCAGTACGAGGACATCCTCGACCGCATCCGTGACGGCTATGCGTTGCCCGACGTGCAGCATTTTGCGGTCGACCGCGAGGTCGAGCTCTATCGCAGCCGCCCGGACTTCCTCGACCGCACGTTCAAGCGCGGTTCGCGTTACCTGCACTACATCGTCACCGAGATCGAGAAGCGCGGGATGCCGCTCGAACTCGCGCTGCTGCCGGTCGTGGAAAGCGCGTTCAACCCGGTGGCGTACTCGCGCAGCCGCGCCTCGGGCCTGTGGCAGTTCATCCCGTCGTCCGGCAAGCACTACGGCCTCGAGCAGGACTGGTGGATCGACGAACGCCGCGACGTGATCGAGGCGACGCAGGCCGCCCTTTCCTACCTGCAATACCTCAACACCTATTTCGGCGGCGACTGGTTCCTCGCGATCGCGGCCTACAACGGCGGCGAAGGCACCGTGCGTTCGGCCGTTCGCCGCAACCAGGAGCGCGGCCTGTCGACCGACTTCTGGAGCCTCGAACTGCGTTCCGAGACGCGCGACTACGTGCCGAAGCTGCTCGCGATCAGCCGCATCGTGCGCGACCCGGGTGCGTACGGCCTCACGTTCGCGGCGATCCCGAACAAGCCCTACTTCGACGTCGTCGATCCGGGCCGGCAGGTACACCTCGGCGACGCGGCCGACCTCGCGGGCATCACGCGCGACGACATGTTCGCGTTGAACCCGGGTTACAACCGCATGACGACGCCGCCCAAGGGGCCGCACCGGCTGCTGCTGCCGATTCCGAACGCGGAGCAGTTCCGCCAGGCGATGCTGGACCAGGCGACCCTCGAGGCCGAGGGCAAGGTGCTCGTCGCCGCCGTCGAGCCGCCGCCGGAAGTGCGCCATCGCGTGCGGCGCGGCGACACTTTGAGCGCCATCGCTCGAGAGTACGGCGTGCCGATCGAGACGCTCCGCGCCGCAAATGACCTCAAGGGTGCCGTGATCCACCCGGGCCAGTCACTGCTGGTGCCGCAGCCTGCCGCGGGCGCCAGCGCGACGCTCGCGATGCTGGCCGCGCCACGCGAGGACATCGCGGCGCAGTTGCCGGAGCGACAGCGGCCGTCGAAGCAAGCCTCGTCGTCGAAACCGCGCGTGCACGTCGTCAAGTCCGGCGACACGCTCTGGGGTGTCGCGCGCCGTTACGGCGTCACGGTGCCCACGCTCGCCTCGGCCAACGGCCTGTCGAACCAGGCGGGGCTCGTGCCCGGCGCACGACTCGAGATCCCGGGTGCCGGCGGTTCACGTGCCGCCGCATCGGGCGACGGCGCCATGACGACCTACAAGGTTCGTCGTGGCGACACACTCTCGGAGATCGCGGACCGCTTCAACGTCACCGTCCGTGAGATCATGACCTGGAACCGCCTGCGCCAGTCGTCCTCGCTGCGCACGGGCCAGCGTCTCGTCCTGTACGTCGATTCGAGTCGAAGCGGAGGCTGACCAAGTGGGATTTCTGACTGGCAAGCGCGCCCTGATCGTGGGGCTCGCCTCGGAGCGTTCGATTGCACACGGCATCGCCGAGGCGATGCATCGTGAAGGCGCGGAGCTCGCGTTCACCTACCAGAACGATCGTCTCAAGGATCGCGTCGTCGAGATGGCGAGCGCGTTCGACTCCAGGGCGACCCTGCAGATGGACGTGGCCTCCGACGCGGAAATCGACAGCGCGTTCTCCGAGTTGCGCCAGGTCTGGGACCATCTCGACATCATCGTGCATTCCGTCGCCTTTGCGCCGCGCGAGGCGCTGGCCGGCGGGTTCGTCGAGAGCACGACGCGCGAGTCGTTCCAGATCGCGCACGACATTTCCAGCTACAGCCTGACCGCGCTCGCGCGCGCCGGCCTGCCGCTGATGCAGGGCCGCGCCGGCGCGCTGATCACGCTCTCGTACCTCGGCGCCGTGCGCTCGATCCCGAGCTACAACGTCATGGGTCTCGCCAAGGCGAGCCTCGAGGCGAACGTGCGGTTCCTGGCCGCGGACCTGGGTCCACACAACATTCGCGTCAACGCGATCTCCGCCGGCCCGATCAAGACGCTGGCCGCGGCAGGTGTGAGCAACTTCCGCAAGATGCTGGGCCAAGTGGCCGCAGCGACCCCGCTCAGGCGCAACGTGACGACCGAAGAAGTCGGCAATGCGGCGGCGTTCCTGTGCTCGGACCTCGCCTCC
>DATMIB010000030.1:0-6040 GCA_035554635.1 Steroidobacteraceae bacterium
GTGGCAATCGACACGCGTTCTACGGCTCGTTTGCAGTGGTCGGTTATTCCGGGTCCGACGGCGATGCTCAGCCGGATGCCCGCGTGGTACCGACAGTGGTGCTGGGTTTCGAGTCGCACCTCGCCACACGCGTGCACTCGATCCTGCAGCTGTATGCGAGCCCCAGCATCTTCGACAGCGACGACACCGGGCTATCGGCGCTGACGTCGAACAAGTACCAGCTGAGCGTCGGCGTGCGGTACCACCGCGGCTCGCACCTGCTCACGTTCGCGCTGACCGAGAACCTGGCGAACATGAACAACACGCCCGACGTGGGCTTCCAGCTCGGATGGGCGTATCGGCCACGACGACCGTGAAGCATGGCTGCCGAGGCAGTGAAGGAACGACGGCGCAGGCGGGAGGCCGGCTCCAACCGGCCTCCCGCGCGCTCATGCTTGCGCAGCCTCCGTGCGCTTACGCGGCGGCCTTGCCCTGGCCTGCGAGCTGGCGAATCACGTACTGCAGGATGCCGCCGTGCTGGAAGTACTCGCGCTCCTTCGGCGTGTCGATGCGCACGCGCGCCTCGAACTGGATCGGCGCGCCCGTCGGCGGCGTGGCCACGATCGTGACGACCTTTGCGGCGCCGCCGTTGAGCCCGATGATCTCGAAGCTCTCCTTGCCGGTGAGCCCGATCGATGCGGCGTTCTGGCCTTCCTTGAACTGCAGCGGCAGCACGCCCATGCCGATCAGGTTGGAGCGGTGGATGCGCTCGAAGCTCTCGGCGATGACCGCCTTGACGCCGAGCAGCATCGTGCCCTTCGCGGCCCAGTCACGCGACGAGCCCGTGCCGTATTCCTTGCCGGCGATCACGATCAGCGGCGTGCCCTCGGCCTTGTACTTCATGGCCGCGTCGTAGATCGACATCTGCTCGCCGGTCGGGATGTGCAGCGTCACGCCGCCTTCGGTGCCGGGCAGCAGCAGGTTGCGCAGGCGGATGTTGGCGAACGTGCCGCGCATCATCACCTCGTGGTTGCCACGACGCGCGCCGTACTGGTTGAAGTCCGCGGGCTGCACGCCCTGCGCCATCAGGTACTTCGCCGCCGGGCTGGCCTTGGCGATGTTGCCGGCCGGCGAGATGTGGTCGGTCGTGACCGAGTCGCCGAGCACGGCGAGCGCGCGCGCGGCGCGGATGTCGCCGACCGGCGCCGGGCTCATCGTCATGTCGTGGAAGTAGGGCGGGTTGCGCACGTAGGTCGAGGTCGCCTGCCACTGGTAGACCTCGTCCTTCGGCACGTCGATCGACTGCCAGTGCTCGTCGCCCGTGAAGACGCTCGAATAGCTCTTCTTGAACATCGCCGAGTCGACCGCGGCACCGACCGTGGTCGCCACTTCGTGCGCCGAGGGCCAGATCTCCTTGAGGCACACGGGCTGGCCATCGGCGTCGACGCCGATCGGGTCCTTGTCGAGATCGATGTCCATCGTGCCCGCGAGCGCGTAGGCGACCACGAGCGGCGGCGAAGCGAGGAAGTTCATTTTCACTTCCGCGTGCACGCGGCCCTCGAAGTTGCGGTTCCCGGACAGCACCGACGTGGCGATGATGTCGCCCGAGCGGACGCCGTCGGAGATTTCCGGGCGCAGCGGGCCGGAGTTGCCGATGCAGGTCGTGCAGCCGTAGCCCACGACGTAGAAGCCGACCGCCTCGAGGTCGGCGAGCAGGCCGGCCTTCTGCAGGTAGTCGGTGACGACCCGCGAGCCCGGTGCGAGGCTCGTCTTGACCCACGGCTTCGCGACGAGGCCGCGCTTGCGCGCGTTACGGGCGAGCAGGCCCGCAGCCATGAGCACGCTCGGGTTCGAGGTGTTGGTGCAGCTCGTGATCGCCGCGATCAGCACTGCGCCGTCGGTCAGCTCGAACGACTGCCCGCCGGAGACGACCGGTGCCTTGCCCGTCGCGGCCGGGTTCTTGGTCGCGCGCTCGGTCGACATCGACGCGAGGTGCTTGCGATAGGTGGTCTGCGAGGTCTTGAGGGGCACGCGGTCCTGCGGCCGCTTGGGGCCGGCCAGGCTCGGCTCGACCGTGGCGAGGTCGAGTTCGAGCACGTCGGTGTACTCGGCTTCGCGCATGCCGTTCGTGCGCCAGAGGCCCTGCGCCTTCGCATAGGCCTCGACCAGCGCGACCTGCTCGGCCGGGCGGCCCGTGAGCTCGAGGTAACGGATCGTCTCGTCGTCGATCGGGAAGATCGCGACCGTGCTGCCGAACTCCGGCGACATGTTGGCGATCGTCGCGCGGTCGGCGAGCGGCAACTGCGACAGGCCGTCGCCGAAGAACTCGACGAACTTGTCGACCACGCCCTTCTTGCGCAGCATTTCGGTGACCGTCAGCACGAGGTCGGTCGCAGTCGTGCCGGCGGGCAGCGCGCCCTTGAGCCGGAAGCCGATGACCTGCGGGATCAGCATCGTCACGGGCTGGCCGAGCATCGCGGCCTCGGCCTCGATGCCGCCGACGCCCCAGCCGAGCACGCCGAGGCCGTTGACCATCGTCGTGTGCGAGTCGGTGCCGACCAGCGTGTCGGGGAACGCGCGCTTCACGCCGTCCTTGTCCTCGGCGAAGACGACGCGCGCGAGGTGCTCGACGTTGACCTGGTGCACGATGCCCGTGCTGGGCGGCACGACGTTGAAATTGCGGAACGCCGTCTGGCCCCAGCGCAGGAACGAGTAGCGCTCGCCGTTGCGCGCGAACTCGATGGTCGTGTTCTTGCGTGCCGCGTCCGCCGCGCCGTATTCGTCGACCTGCACGGAGTGGTCGATGACGAGCTCGGCCGGGGCGAGCGGATTGATTTCCTGCGGGTCGCCGCCGAGACGCACCATCGCTTCGCGCATCGCGGCGAGGTCGACGATGGCGGGGACGCCGGTGAAGTCCTGCAAGATCACGCGCGCCGGCGTGAAGGCGATCTCGTAGCTCGGCGTCGCCTTGGCTTCCCACTTGAGCAGCGCCTCGACGTCCTCGCGCGTGACGTTGACGCCGTCCTCGAATCGCAGGAGGTTCTCGAGCAGGATCTTGAGCGAGAACGGCAGGCGGCCGAGGTCCGCATCCTGCAGTGCCGCGAGGCTGTAGACCTCGTACGACTGGTTGCCGACCGCAAGTGACGTCCGCGTCTTGAAACTGTCTCTCATGAAACCTCCGGGGCGGGCAGGAAAGCGCGACCAAACCGCCGGATTATAGACTCGAAACGCCCGCCGATTCGACCGGGTGCGCGGTCGTCGCCGTGGCGGCGATCACGGCGCCGCCGAGGCAAACCTGGCCGTCGTAGAACACGACGGACTGGCCGGGAGTTACCGCGCGTTGCGCCGACGCGGTGCGCACCACGCAGCGCCCGTCGTCCAGCACCTGCACTTCGCACGGCTGGTCCGCCTGGCGGTAGCGGGTCTTGACCGTGCAGCGGAAGCTTGCATTGACCGCGACCGGCGGCCGGGCCGCAACCCACTGCGCCGGTTCGGTCGTGATTTCGTCGCTGAGCAACAGCGGGTGGTCGTGCTGCTGTACGACGACGAGCGTGTTGCGGTCGAGCAGTTTCTGCGCGACGTACCACGGCTTTTCCGCGGCACCACGTACGCCGCCGACGTCGAGCCCCTGGCGCTGGCCGAGCGTGTAATACATCAGGCCACGGTGCGTGCCGAGCCGCCGGCCTTCGGGCGTCTCGATCGGGCCGGGGTGCGCGGGCAGGTAGGTCTGCAGGAATTCCGCGAACGGCCGCTCGCCGATGAAGCAGATGCCGGTGCTGTCGCGCTTGTCGTGCACCGGCAGCGCCTGCTCCTGCGCGATGCGTCGTACTTCGTGCTTGGGCAACGCACCGATCGGGAACAGCGTGCGCGCGAGCATCTCCCCCGGCACGGTGTGCAGGAAGTAGGTCTGGTCCTTGTTCGCGTCGACGGCGCGCAGCAGCCGGCCGCCCTCGGTGCGCGCGTAGTGGCCCGTCGCGAAGTACTCCGCGCCAAGCCGCATCGCGTGCTCGAAGCAGACGCCGAACTTGATCTCGCGATTGCAGGCGACGTCGGGGTTCGGCGTCCGGCCGGCCTTCAGTTCGTCGAGGAAGTGCGCGAACACGCGATCGCGGTATTCGGCAGCGAAGGTCACTGCGTGCAGCGGGATGCCGAGTTCGTCGCAGACCTTGCGCGCGTCCTGCAGGTCGGCCGCGGCCGTGCAGTAGCCGTCCTCGTCCTCGTCCCAGTTGCGCATGAAGAGGCCGTGCACGTCGTAGCCCGCCTGGCGCAGCAGCACGGCGGAGACGGCGGAATCGACGCCACCGGAGATGGCCAGGACGACGCGGGAAGGCATCCCGGAAGTTTAGAGCGGTTGGTGGCCGAAATGAGTGGCTAGTGGCTAGCGGTTAGCGGTTAGCAAGAAGAGTCTAGAGTTCAGAGTTCAGAGTCTAGTCGGAACCGGAGGGCTGCCTGCGGCAGCCCGGGGGCGCAGCGCGCCTCCGACTGTTCTGTCTGGCCGATCCTTTACACAACAGTCCAGGTTGATTCTTTACACCGGGTGGAGTTTCGCATGGCGAACCGAGGAGGTGCGCCATGCCCTGGAACGAGAGCACCCGGATGGACGAGCGACTGCGGTTTGTCGAAGCGTATCTGAGCGGCGATTTCACCATGGCGGAGCTGTGTCGGGGCGCCGGGGTGAGTCGGCCGACCGGCTATTTGTGGCTGGAACGGTATCGACGCGAGGGTGAGGTGGGGTTGAGTGATCGCTCTCACGCTACCGCCCGCTGTCCGCATCGCACGGCCGACGGCATCGTTGAGCAACTGCTCGAGTTGCGCCAGGAACACCCCTATTGGGGACCGCGCAAGCTGCGCGCCGTGGCCTGCCGACGGTGGCCAGCGGTGGCCTGGCCGTGTCGCAGCACGGTCGCCGCGATCCTCAAGCGGGAGGGGCTGGTCGCCGCGCGACGGCCCCGCCGACGCTTGCCTGAGCGTGCCGGCACCATGGCGCGAACGCCGCCGTGGCCGAACGACCTGTGGACCTTCGACTTCAAGGGCAAGTTTCGCACCGGCGACCATCGTGACTGCCATTCACTGACGACCACCGACCTGGCGAGCCGCACGTTGCTGCAACTCGTGGCGCGGCCCGACACTTGCGGCGCCCCGGTCCAGCGACACACCGATGCACTGATGCGCGAGGTCGGGCTGCCCGAGACCGTCCACTCCGACGGCGGTCCACCGTTTGCTAGCGCCGGTGTCGGGCGCCTCAGTCGGCTCTCGCTGCACTGGCTGAAGCTCGACATCCGCATCGAACGCAGCCGCCCGGCCTCGCCGCAGGACAACGCCAGCCACGAACGCATGCACCGGACCTTGAAGCAGGAGTGCACTCGGCCTCCCGCCGCCAACCTTGCCGAGCAACAACGCCGCTTCGATCGCTTCCGCCACGAGTTCAACCACGAGCGACCGCACGAGGCGCTCGCCGATCACACGCCGGCGGAGCTTTACCGGCCGTCGCTGCGGCCTTACCCCAATCGCCTGCGACCCGTCGACTATCCCGGCCACTACCAGCAGCGGCGCGTCTCCGCGGTCGGCCAGTTCCGATGGAACAACCAGCGGCTCTTCTTGGGCAGCGTATTTGCCGGCGAGGTGATCGGACTGCAGGAGATCGAAGACGGCGTCTGGTCGCTATACTTCGCCACCTACATGCTCGCCCGCTTGGACGAGCATGTTGGGCGGCTGATCGAGGTTCCGGTGTAAAGGATCAACCCGGACCAGCCTGTAAAGCATCAGCCCGGACTGAACCCTCTAAACTCTAGACTCTAGACTCTAGACTCTAGACTCTTTCCTCGCCTAAGGCGTCGCTGGGGTCGCTATCGGCAGGATCAGTTCCACGACCGGCGCCGTCGTGCCGTCGATGCTGGCGCGTGCCAAGCCGCGCTGCTGGGCGGCGAAGGCCTCGACTGCCGCGAACTCGAGGCCGTCCGGCTCGCGCAGGCGGCACGACACGTGCCCTGGTTCCGCCAGGGCCTCGCACAGGACGGCCGGCAGTGTCGCGCCGTCGAACCTGAATTCGAGCTGGCAATAC
>DATMIB010000031.1:0-2835 GCA_035554635.1 Steroidobacteraceae bacterium
TTCCTCGTAGAAATCCTGCTTGTAGAGCGTCCAGCCGAGCTTGTAGAGCGCGAGTTCGTAGTACGAGGACGCTGCGCCGAGGCTGATGACCGCGCCGTAGGCCGCCTCGGCCTCGCGATACTTGCGGTGCGTGAAGAAATGTTCCGCCCGGCGGAACTGCACCTCGTCGTAGTGGCCCGAGTGCGGGTAGCGCTCGATCATCACCGCCATGGTCTGCATGGCCTCTTCGGTGCGACCGAGTTCGTCGTAGGCCCGCGACTTCTGGTAGAGCACTTTGTCGGCGTGCTCGTAATTCGGGTACTCGGCCAGCAGCCGGTCGTACAGCGCGATCGCCTCGGCCGGTCCTTCCGGCGCGTCGCTGCCGGCGATTGCTGCCGCGGCGTCGCCGCCAGCCGAGGTCAGCGATACCTGCGCCGTCGCGCGCTGCTCGAACTCGCGCTCCGTTTCGGTCGCACGGGCCGGTGCGGCCGAGCGTGGCGTCGACGACACGGCGGCGGCGGCGGTCGTGCCAGCGCGCTCGGGCGCCGCCATTTCGCGTGGCTTGCCGTCGCCGCCCTGGAGCCCGAACTGCTTCTCGATCTGCAGGTCGGCGAGCCGGCGCATGGCCTCCGGCGTCATCGTCGTCTCCGGGGTTTCCGCGAGGAAGCGCCGGTAGCCCGCCATGGCCTTGTCGAGCCCCTGCTCGACGGGCACTTCGCGCAGGTCGGGCTCGACGCCACGCAGCTCCGCGAGCGTGTGACGCTCCGGCGTCTCGGCGCATCCGGCGGCGCCGAGCACGGCGGCGATCACCATCGGCAGTGCGAGTCGGCGGTTCATGGCTGCACCGTCGTCGATTGCAGGCGCGCCGCGCGGTCGTAGCTGTCGGCCACCGCATAGCGCGCCTGCGTCTGCAGTTCCGCGAGGCGTCCGCGGCGCTGCTGCAGCCGATGGATAGCGGCCGTCTCGATCAGGTGGCCCTGCCGCGCCTTCACCAGTTCCACGCGCTGCAGCGCCGACGTCACGCGTTCGCGCAGCCGCGCGAGGCGGACGTCGTAGCCGGTGTACCCGTGGATGGCCGCCTGGCGGGCCCGCACGAAGGACTGGTACTGGGCCTCCGTCGTTGCGACGTGGGCCTCGAGTTCCTGCAGGTGCACGTGCGCCTGCGTGAGCCGCTCGTGGTACTCGGTGCGCAGCCGCCACGTGAGCACGCCTTCGAGGCGCGCCACGCGCTGCCGCAGCTCGAACGAGTCGGCACTCTCATCGCCGGGCAGTTGCCGGCGCAACGCCGCCAGGCGTTCGGCATCGATGCGCTCGTCGGTGGTCGCGAGCAGCTCCGGGCGCGGGGCCGTGAGCAGGTCCTGCAGGCGGCCGGCGACGTGCCGGCGTTGCTCGAGCCGCAGTCGCAGTTGCGCGTCGACGTCGCGGAACCGCGCATCGACCCCGGGCAGCAGCGGTTCGTAATAGCGGCCACGCAGTGCGATCAGGTCGTCGAAGGCGTCGAAGCTGCGCTGCCACCCGGCCAGCCGGGCGTGGATGTCCTCGAGGTCCAGGTAGTTCTGCAGCGCGGTCTGGAAGTCGTGCGAGGCCAGCAGCTCCGTCAGGTAATAGGTTTCCGGCGCGTCCGGCAATGCACGCAGACGCACGACCCAGGTGTTGTCCTGGTGGATTTCCTCGCGGACCAAGGCGGCGAGGAAGTGGCCGTCGCGAATGCTCTCGATCGACGCGTCGACACGCTCGAGCTGGACGCCGTACGTTTCGAGCGCCTGGCCGTACAGCTGCGCGGCGCGCCCGTGCACGTCGAGCTGTGCGTACGCGCGCGGGACGGCGAGCAGCGCCTCCTGCACGGCGGCATCGGTCGGCTCGCGCTGCAGCAGCAGGTTCCACGGCACGAGCGCACGGTCGAAATGCTGCGCCGAGTTCTCCGCCCAACCGGCCCGCAGCAGCGCCTGGTTCGAAAACGGCCCTTCCAGCCGGACACGATCGAGCGCCTGGCCCGCGCGGGCGAAATCGCCCGACTCGAACAGCAGCGTACCGAGCACGAAGTTGGACTTGTCGCGGATCGCCCGCGTCGCGGCGTCGTCGACCTTCACCTGGCCGGCGCGGTCGAGCTGCTCGATGCCGGCCTGCGCCTCACCCTGCTGCAGCAACGCAATGCCGAGGTTGTAGGCGCTGAAACCGGCGAGCGTGCCCGAGTCCTGCAGCGGTCGCAGCACCGTCGCGGCCTCGGCCGGATGCCCGGTGCCGAGCAGGATGTTGGCACGCAGGAACTCGACATCGTCGTGGATCGACGCGGGCACTTCGCCGCGCATCCGCGCGAGCGCGTGCTGGGCCTCGTCGAGCTGGTCCTTCTGGAAGTGGATCCGGGCGAGACGGTACGCGGCTTCGTTGCGCACCGCGTCGTCGACGTTGGCCTCGAGCACGGCCTTGATCGCGCGGCCCGCACGATGGTGCATGCGGTAGTTGAGCTCGAAGTCGCCGACGTCGAACTCGGCCGTGCGGATGTGGGGGTGCAGCGAGTCGAGCGACGGCTCGTCGAGACCGTAGTACTGGCCGAGCTCGGTGTCGAGCCGCTCGAGCGCGTCGAAGTGCTGCCCCTGGTAGGCGTGGAACAGGGCCTCGCCGAAATGCAGGTCACGCAAATCGTCGGCGAGCGCCGGCGCACTGGCCAGCGCCAGCGCGACGAGAACCCCGAGCGGCCGCTGTGGCGCTCGCATCACGGCTTACCAGTTGCCCAGTTCGATGCGGGCTTCGCCCGAATCGGGCCCGGCCAGCGTCAGGCCTACCAGCTTCGGCTCCACCCCCTTGGTGAAGGAGAACTGGCCGGTGTGGCTGAAATCGCTGCCGCTCTTTGCCTTG
>DATMIB010000032.1:0-2326 GCA_035554635.1 Steroidobacteraceae bacterium
CCTTCGAGCCGCTCCGGCACCAGCACCGTCAGCGGGGCTTCCTGAGGCAGGCTCGCGTCGAGTTCGCGCAGCAGGCTCGTGACCGACGCGGACGATGCGAACGCAGCCGAACGTGTCGACGCGGTTGGCGCGGCGGACTCACCGGCCTCCACGGCAGGCGGCGCGCCTTCGAACCCCGGAAACGCCGGCAAGAGCCAGAGCCAACGCGCATCGGCGGCGACGCGTTGCGCGCGTGCCTGCTGCACGTCGACACCGGGCACGACGGCGACGCGCGGCCGGCTGTCGCCGAGCCCGAACAGCACTGGTCGCGCCAGCAGCAGCGCCAGTAACGCCAGCAGCAACAGGCGCACGAGCAGCAGCGGCCACTCGTCGAAACGGACGCGATGGCGCGGGCGGGACTTCGCTTGCAACCACTGCAGCGCGGCGAACACGGTGGGTCGCTGCTCGCTGCGACGCGCGAGGTGGATCAGCAGCGGCAGTAGCAATGCGCCGAGCGCCGCCAGGCCCGCGGGCAGCAGCAGCCCGAAGTTCATGCGTACTCCGCGGCGTCGCGCGCTCCGAACAACCGTCGCAGTGGCAGGTCGAGCGGCTGGTCGAGCACGAACTCGGCGTGACGGATGCCGCTCGCGTCGAGCCGCGCGTTTGTGTCACGGCGTGCCTGGCCAAACCGCGTCAGGAATTCGGCGCGCATCGCCGGACCGTCGCCGAGCAGTTCGGCGCCCGTCTCCGGGTCGCGGAAGCGGTGACCGCCCTGGAACGGAAAGTCGCGCTCCTCGGCCGTCAGCAACTGGATCGCGACGACTTCGCGTCGTGCCGATGCTAGCCGGGTCGCGACCTCGACCGCGCCGGCGTCGAACAGGTCGCTCAACAGCACGACGAGGTCCCCCGCGCCGATGCGTTCCCACAGCGGGTGCAGTTGCGCGAAGGTCGGCCAGCGGCCACCGGCCCGCAGGGCGCCGAGTTCGAGCAGCAGGCGATCGCGCTGTCGTACGGACGAAGCGGGTGCCACGAGTTGCAGCCCGTCGTCGCGCAACGCCACGAGCCCGAAGCGATCGCCCTGGCGCAGCGCCAGTTCGGCGACACAGGCGGCGAGCCCCTTGGCGGCCGTGAGCCGCGACCAGCCGGGGCGGGCCGCGTCCTCCTGTGCCATCGACGCCGTCGCGTCGACCAGGATCCACACGGCCAGCGGGCTCTCGCGTTCGGCCTCGCGCACGAAAAAGCGGTCCGACCGCGCGTAGAGCTTCCAGTCGACCAGGCGCAGCTCGTCGCCGGGTTCGTAGGCGCGGTACTGCGCAAACTCGAGACCGGCGCCGCGGCTGCGGCTGTGGTGCAGGCCGAGGCCTTCGAGTCCGGCGGCACGACGCGAGGTCAGGCGCAAGTCCTTCAGCCGCGCATGGACCTGCGGCGGAATGAAGTCGGCGATGCTGGAGCCGGCGCGCATGCGGACCCGTCGCTCAGGCGGTGTAGGGCACGCTGCGCAGCAGGACCTCGACGACGTCGTCGGCGCTCTGCTGGTCGGCCTCGGCGGCGAAGGACAGCAGCAGGCGATGGCGCATCACGGGCGCGGCCAGCGCAACGACGTCGTCACGTGTCGCGGCGAGGCGGCCGTGCAGCAGCGCGCGCGCTTTGGCGGCCAGCACCAGCGACTGGCCCGCGCGCGGGCCGGCTCCCCATTTGACCCACTGCCGAACCTCGGTGGGTGCGCCGTCGGCCGGCCGGCTCGCACGCACGAGACGCGTGATCCACGACAACAGGTCGTCGCCCAGGTGCACGTCGCGCACGAGTGCCTGCAGCGCGAGCAGTTCCTCGCCGCCCATCACGCGTGGCACCCTGGCCGAGCGCGCGCCGGTGGTCTGGGCGAGGATGTCGCGTTCCTCGCGCTCGCTCGGATAGTCGACGCGCACGTGCAGCAGGAAGCGGTCGAGCTGCGCCTCCGGCAACGGATACGTGCCGGCCTGCTCGAGTGGGTTCTGTGTCGCCAGCACGAAAAACGGCGCCGGCAACGGGTGCGTCACGCCGGCGTAGCTGACCGTGCGTTCCTGCATCGCCTCGAGCAGCGCGGCCTGGGTCTTCGGCGGCGTGCGGTTGATCTCGTCCGCGACGAGCACGTCCGTGAAGATGGGGCCCTTCGTGAGGACGAACGCGTTCGTCCGGAAGTCGAAGAGGTTCGTGCCGAGCACGTCGCCCGGCATGAGGTCGGGCGTGAACTGGATCCGGTTGAACCCGACCGACAGCGCGGCGGCGAACGCGCGCGCGAGGAGGGTCTTCGCGGTGCCGGGCACGCCCTCGATGAGCAGGTGCCCGCGGGCGAGGAACGTGACCAGCG
>DATMIB010000033.1:0-7917 GCA_035554635.1 Steroidobacteraceae bacterium
CTGCGCTGGTTCGACACACCACACGTGCCGCACGCGTGGGAGTGCGGAATGATGCTGGACGTCACCACGCACACATTCTTTTGCGGCGACTTGTTCACGCAGGGCGGGCCCGGCGAAGTCGCCGTGACGGAGTCCGACATCCTCGGCCCGAGCGAGGCGTTCCGCCAGCCGATGGACTATTACGCGCACGCCCCGCAGACGCGAGCCACGCTCGAACGCTTCGCGCGCGAGGCGCCGACGACGCTCGCCTGCATGCACGGCAGTGCCTGGCGCGGCGACGGCGCCCGCCTGCTGCGCGAACTCGCCGCATCGCTCGACGAGGCGACGCGAATGCGCGCGGCGTAGTCGCGGTGGCCGCCCTCGCGAAAGCGTGAGCGGCCGGCCGGTTCCACCTCGGCTCCGGGGTCGATCCCGGGCCGGAGGGGTGCGGGACCTCGGCTACACTCACTGGCCGGAGGAGCGCATGACCGATTGGCTGTTCCAGCAGGACGCGTACCTGCAACACTGCACGGCACGGGTGCTCGGGACGAGCCCGGGCGAGGTCGTGCTCGACCGCACGGTGTTCTACCCGCTCGGCGGTGGCCAGCCGGGCGACACCGGAATGCTGCGCGCCGCGGACGGCCGCGAATGGCGCGTGCTCGACACGCGCAAGGGCGAAGCCGGTCGCATCCTGCACAAGCTTGCGGCCGATGCGGCGCTGCCGCTCGTCGGCGACGAGGTCGAAGCGAGTCTCGACTGGGACCGCCGCTACCTGCACATGCGCATGCACACCGGGCTGCACTTGCTCGGCTCGGTACTGCGCTTCGGCGTCACCGGCGGACAGATTGCCGTCGATCGGAGTCGCCTCGATTTCGACACGCAGGAGGAGATCGACCCGCCGCGTGTCAATGCACAATTGCAGTCGCTCGTGGCGGCCAACCACGCCGTCACCTGCCGCTGGATCAGCGACGAGGAACTCGACCGCCAGCCCGAACTCGTGCGCACGCTGTCGGTGCAGCCCCCGCGGGGCGCCGGGCGGATCCGCCTGCTCGACGTCGCCGGCATCGACCTGCAGCCCTGCGGCGGCACCCACGTACGTTCGACGGCCGAGGTCGGCTCGCTGGTGGTGGTCAAGGTGGAGAACAAGGGCCGCCACAACAAACGAGTCTATGTCGCATTGGCCTGAGCCGGTCGCCCGAGGCGCGGCCACCGCCATCATCCGCCAGCTCTGTCGACTGCGTCATGCGGCGCCCGCCCGGCGTCATGCTACCGTCGCCGCCAACGAAGAACCCACAAGGGCGCACGCATGTCAGGGAACCGTTCGATCGGCACGCCGCGTACGGCGAGATTCGTCGTGGGCGCGATCATGGTCGCACTGCCCACGTTCGCCGTTGCCGCGGCCGAGGAGCCGGCCTGGCTCCAGCAGGCCCGCGCGCGCGAAGCCAAGCTGGTCGACGCGCAACCGTTCGCGAGCACCGACGGCGTGGTCACGGGTCGTGCCCGCGCGAAGCTCGTCAACAAGGTCGAGCCCGACGAGGGCACGTATTACCTCGAATTCGACATCGGCACCGACGCCCCGGTGTCGTGCGAAGTGCTGATCGACGGGTTCGACGTGGCGCAGTTGCTGCGCAACACGGCCGAGCTGTCGTTCGAGAGCCTCGCGGCCGCGAACGGCAAGATCGACACCCGCCACGTCGAACGCATCGACGCCGGCGTGATCGGCGCGAACCCCTACATTGCCGCCGACTGGTTGTATCGCGCGCAGACCGACAAGGGGCCGATGCTCGGCGGGTTCAAGCACATTGCGCTCGACATGCACTCCTATGGCGTCTACTGCGCCCACGTCGACCTGGGCTTCTCGGAAACGTTTCGCACCGTCGTGCGCGGATTCGTCGAATCGCTGCAGATCAAGGGCGCTGCGCCGCCCGTGCCCCGCTACGTCGAGATCCAGACGATGAAATTAGGCGACCAGCCGGTCGGCGTCGCTCGCTTGACGGTGACCGCCGACGACGAAGGCGACCTCAAGAGCCTGCTGACGACGTCGCTGCTGGCACCGGCCGGCCAGGGCGTCGTACTGGCGCAGGATTCCACGCACCTGCAGTGGACGACCGCCGAGGGCGAATTGCTCAATGCAGCGCACGTGACGGTCTCCAACGGCGAACTCGACCTTGAAGTGAGGCTCGAGCGCGGCGAAGACGAGCAAGCGCACTGGCACGCGGTCGGCACGTTCAAGGGCAAGGCAGTCGAGAACGACCTCGGGCCCGATGCGCCGGCCACGATCCTGACGCAGGTGCGCGAACGACGCACCCTGCTCGGTAGCGCCGAGCCGGCCGGCAAGGAAACCAAGGACCAGATGTGGGTCGCGATCGACCCGACGCGACTGATCCCGACGACCTTTCGCATCGGCGCCAAGGACGCGAGCGGGCGTTACACCGCGATCGAGACCTCGGGTCCGCTCGAGATGGAGAGCGTGATGGACGCCGCCACCGGCACCGCGACGACATCGAAGGTGTCGATGGGGCCGCGGACGCTGCTGCTGGAGCGCGCCTACCTGCAGGGCAGCCTCTGAGTCATGTCACGGAGGCGCGGTGTGTCGGCCCGGGTCGCGCCGGTGCTGTTTGCGCTGGCCGTGGCCGCGGTCGCCGCTGCGCCGACGCACGCGGCCGAACTCACCCCGCTGTACGTCATCCCGGTCGAGGACCGGTCGGCCGCCACGTCTGCGCCGACGACCGACCGCGACGCGGTGCTGCAGCTCGACCTGACGACGACGCGACCTGCCAATCTCGTGGCGAGCCTGGGCGCGGCGGCGATCGAAGCCGATGCCACGACGGTGCGCTACACGGCATCGCGCCAACCGCCACGCCCATACGACGCGAATGAAACCCCTCGCTGGCTCGCGGCCACGTTCATCATCGACCACGACGAGCCCGACGTCGCTGCGTTGCGGAGCGAGTTGAACCGTGCCGGGTCGACGGCCCGCGCATCGGACCTCGTCGACTTCGTCGCACGCAAGCTGCGCAAGGTCGCGGGCGAACCGTGGGAACCGGCCTCGGTCACGGCACGCAAGCTGCGCGGCGACTGCACCGAGCACGCGGTGCTGACGACCGCGCTGGCACGGTCGCTCGGCATTCCGGCCCGCGTGGTCACGGGCATCGTCGTCGTGCGGCCGCCCGGGGAGCCGCTCGGCGCCTATGGCCACGCCTGGGCCGAGTTGCGCGAGGGCGACCGCTGGATCATCGCCGACGCCGCACTCGGCGTGGTGGCCCGGCAGGCGCACTACCTGCCGCTCGGCCTGCTCGAGGACGAGGGCACGGGGTTCATGCTGCAGCTGCTGCAGTCGCAGGAAGGCTGGGTCTCCCGGATCGTCGTGCACTAGCTCGCCACCGGGCCGGCCGCGCCCACACGCCCGGCGGCCTGCGCCGGGCCGTGGCCGGCGTCAGACGAAGCGTGCCACGGATGCTTGACGAGCCGTGGCCACCCTCCCCAAAGTCGGTCGCTTTGCCGCCGTCTTCGGACCGGGGCGTCGACCGACGTCGCCGGGCCGCCTTCCAAGGGGAAATACGCAAGTGGATAGACGCTCGTTCCTGACGATGTCCGGCATCGGCGTGGCTGGATTGACGCTGCCGTTCGGTCGCTCGATTGCCGCCGAGGCCCTGCTGGTGCCGTTCGACGTGGACAGGAAAAAGGCCCTGGCCGACGCTGCCCTCGCCGCGGCGACCGCGGCCGGCGCTTCGTATTGCGACGTGCGCATCGGCCGCTACCTGCGCCAGTTCGTGATCACGCGCGAAGACCGCGTCGAGAACGTGGTCAACACCGAGTCGACCGGCGTCGGCGTGCGCGTGCTCGTCGGCGGCGCCTGGGGTTTCGCGGCCACCAACGACCTCGGCACCCAGGGGGTCGCCAAGGCCGCGCAGCAGGCGGTCGCGATCGCCAAGGCCAATGCGCGCATCCAGACCGCGCCGGTGCAGCTCGCGAAGACCCCGGGCGTCGGCCAGGTCTCGTGGAAGACGCCGATCCGCAAGAACGCGATGGAAGTGCCGCTCAAGGACAAGGTCGAGCTGCTGCTCGGCGTCAATGCCGCGGCGCTCAAGGCCGGCGCCGACTACATCAACTCGATGCTGTTCCTCGTCAACGAGCAGAAGTACTTCGCCTCGACCGACGGCAGCTACATCGACCAGGACGTGCACCGGATCTGGGCGCCGTTCACGGCCACCGCGATCGACAAGGCCAGCGGCAAGTTCCGCACGCGCGAAGGCTTGTCCGCGCCGATGGGCATGGGCTTCGAGTACCTCGACGGCGCCGCCGCCGGCAAGTTCGTCTCGCCCAACGGCGTCGTGAACTACGGCCTGTCGTACGACATGGTCGAGGACGCGGTGGCCGCGGCGAAGCAGGCCCGCGCGAAGCTGAGCGCACCTTCGGTGAAGCCGGGCAAGTACGACCTCGTGCTCGACCCCTCGCACACCTGGCTCACGATCCACGAGTCGGTCGGCCACCCGCTCGAGCTCGACCGCGTGCTCGGCTACGAGGCCAACTACGCCGGCACGAGCTTCGCGACGCTCGACAAGCGGCGCGACAAGTTCCAGTACGGCAGCGAGATCGTGAACATCTTCGCCGACAAGACGCAGCCCGGCAGCCTCGGCGCGGTCGGCTACGACGACGAGGGCGTGAAGACCAAGCGCTGGGACCTGATCTCAAACGGCAAGCTGGTCGACTACCAGACCATCCGCGACCAGGCGCACATCCTCGGCAAGACAGCCTCCGACGGCTGCTGCTACGCGGACTCCTGGTCGAGCGTGCAGTTCCAGCGCATGGCCAACGTATCGCTCGCGGCGGGCAAGCAGAAGCTCGGCGTCGCCGAGATGATCAAGGACGTCGAGAACGGCATCTACATCATCGGCGACGGGTCGTTCTCGATCGACCAGCAGCGCTACAACGCGCAGTTCGGCGGCCAGCTGTTCTACGAGATCAAGAACGGCCAGATCACGCGCCAGATCGAGGACGTGGCCTACCAGATCCGGACGCCCGAGTTCTGGAACGCCTGCGTCGCGATCTGCGACGAAAGCGACTACCGGCTGAACGGTTCCTTCTTCGACGGCAAGGGCCAGCCGGGCCAGGTCTCGGCGGTTTCGCACGGCTCGAGCACGGCGCGATTCAACGGCATCAACGTCATCAGCACCGCCCGCAGCCTCGGCTGACCGCGCCAGGAGACTCCAAGCATGAGCATTTTCACCGAAGAACAGGCCAGGGCCATCCTGGAGAAGGTCGTCAAGCTGTCGAAGGCCGACCAGTGCACCGCGACGTTGGCCGGCTCGATCGAGGGCAACATCCGCTTCGCGCTCAACAACGTCTCGACCAGCGGCATCATCGACAACACCGAGCTCGCGGTCGAGGTCGCGTTCGGCAGCCGCGTCGGTACGGCGACCATCAACGAGTTCGACGATGCGGCGCTCGAGCGCGTCGTGCGTCGCGCCGAGGACCTCGCGCGTCTCGCCCCCGAGAACCCCGAGTTCATGCCGGCGATCCCGAAGCAGACGTACAAGCCGAGCCCGACCTTCAGCGCCTCCACTGCCGCGATCACGCCGGAGTTCCGCGCCAAGGTCGCTGCCGATTCGATCGGGCCCTGCAAGGGCGACAAGCTGATCGCGGCCGGCTTCCTCGAGGACGGCCAGAACTTCGTCGCGATCGCCAACAGCAACGGCAACTTCGCCTACCAGCGCGGCACGGCGTTCAACTACACCTGCACGGTGCGCACCGAGGACGGACGTGGGTCCGGGTGGGTCGGTCGCAACGTCAAGGACGCCGACCAGTTCAACACCGACGCCGACGTGCGCATCGCGATGCGCAAGGCGACCGAATCGGCCGAGGCCAAGGCGCTCGAACCGGGCAAGTACACGGTGATCCTCGAGCCGCACGCCTCGGCGGGCCTGATCTCGTTCATGATGAACTTCTTCGACGCGCGCCAGGCCGACGAGGGCCGCAGCTTCCTGTCGAAGAAAGGCGGCGGCAACAAGCTCGGCGAGCAGGTCTACGACAAGCGCGTCAACATCAGCGCCGACCCGTGGGACGAACGCGCCGCGGTGCTGCCGTGGGACGGCGAGGGCTTGCCGCGCGAAAAGATGCCGATCATCGAGAACGGCAAGGTCAACTACCTGCAGTACTCGCGCTACTGGGCGAAGAAGCAGGGCAAGCGCGCGGTCGGCGAGCCCGGCAACCTGCTGATGGCGGGCGGCGACAAGACCACCGCGCAGCTCATCGCCGGCACGCAGAAGGGCATCCTGGTCACGCGCACCTGGTACATCCGCATGGTCGACCCGCAGACCGTGCTGCTGACCGGCCTCACGCGCGACGGCACGTTCTACATCGAGAACGGCCAGATCAAGCACCCGGTGAAGAACTTCCGCTTCAACGAGTCGCCGGTGATCATGCTCAACAACATCGAGGAGCTCGGCCGCCCGGTGCGTGTATCCGGCGACGAGTCCTCGTTCGTGATGATGATCCCGCCGATGAAGCTGCGCGACTTCACGTTCACGTCGCTGTCCGATGCCGTGTGAGCGCTCGTGCGACGTCGCGGCTCACTGAGCGGCGCTGAGGCGAGCCTCGCCGGCGTGTTGCTGCCCCGCGGCTGCAGCATTGCCGTCGAGGCGTCGCTTGCGCCCGCTGGCACCGCGCGTTGCAACGGCGTGTACGGCATCGACACCGCGCGCCCGACATGACGCGCGGGGAGTTCCTGCGTCTCGTGCTGGGCGGGTCGGCGGGTGCGTTGCTGGCGCCGCTCGCCCGCGCGGCCGCGGCGGAGTACGACTTCTCGTTCACGCGACTCAAGTACGACTCGGGCGACTGGGACGTCGACCAGCGCATGCCCGCGAACCTGATCACCTCGCTGATCGACTACACGAACCTGCGCGTCGACCCGAAGGAGCACGTGCTCGCCCTCGCCGATCCGCGCATGCTCACGGCGCCGTTCTGCTACCTCGCCGGCCACAAGCTGGTCGAGTTCAACCCGGACGAGCGCCGCAACTTCGAGCGCTATGTGCGCAACGGCGGCTTCGTCCTGGTCGACGATTGCAACCACGACATCGACGGGCTGTTCGCGAAGTCGTTCGAGTCGCAGATGGCGGCGATCTTCGGCGGCAAGGCGCTGCAGAAGCTGCCCAACACGCATCCGCTGTACCGCAGCTTCTTCGTGTTCAAGGACGGGCCGCCCGCGACCGGGTTCGAGCTCAACGGCTGGGGCGACGACCTCGTGCACGACTACCTGAAGGGCATCGAGATCGACGGCCGGCTCGGCGTCCTCTACAGCAACAAGGACTACGGCTGCGAGTGGGACTATGACTGGCGCAACAAGCGCTTCCTGGCCGAGGACAACACGAAGTTCGCGGTCAACATCGTCATGTACGCGCTCAACAGCTGACGACCGACGAAATCACGGGACACACCATGAACGACACCACCACCGAAGCCGGCATCCAAGCCCAGCTCGCCCGCCTCGGCACGCTGCAGGCGGCCATCGGCGAGGCGATCGTCGGCCAGCAGGCAGTGGTCGAGCAGCTGCTGATCGGGCTGCTCGCGGGCGGCCACTGCCTGATCGAAGGCGTGCCGGGCCTCGGCAAGACGCTGCTGGTGCGTTCGCTCGGCCAGGCGCTCGAGCTGCAGTTCCGCCGCGTGCAGTTCACGCCCGACCTCATGCCGAGCGACATCCTCGGCACCGAGCTGCTCGAGGAAGACCACGGCACCGGTCACCGCCACTTCCGCTTCCAGCCCGGGCCGATCTTCACGAACCTGCTGCTCGCCGACGAGCTCAACCGCACGCCGCCCAAGACCCAGGCCGCGCTGCTCGAGGCGATGCAGGAACGCACGGTCAGCTACGCCGGCGTGACGCACCCGTTGCCGGCACCGTTTTTCGTGCTGGCGACACAGAACCCGCTCGAGCAGGCCGGC
>DATMIB010000034.1:0-2942 GCA_035554635.1 Steroidobacteraceae bacterium
GGCGATCTTGCGCGAGGCCGCGTTGATGCCGCTCATCGCCGAGACCGCGCGACCGACCACCGCGCCGCCCTTCTCGGCCTGCGTGCGCGCCGCCATCGCGAGCTGGTTCGCCTGCATCGCGTTGTCGGCGGTCTGCTTGACCGTCGAGGTCATCTCTTCCATCGAGGACGCGGTCTCCTCGAGGCTCGACGCCTGTTCCTCGGTGCGCTGCGACAGCGAGGTGTTGCCCTTGCTGATTTCCTCGGCGCTGTCGCGGACCTCGCCGGCGCTCGTCTTCAGTGCCTGGATCACGTCGCCGAAATTGTCGAGCAACGCGTTCATACCGGCGGCAAGGTTCGCGAAAAAGCCCGTCTTGCCTTCCGTGCGCACTCGGTGTGACAGGTCGCCGCCGAGCGCTTCCTCGACGATCGAGGCCACTTCCTTCTCGGCCGCGACTTCCTGCGTGCGGTTGATCCACTCCATCGCGGTACCGATGCGCCGGCCATGCTCGTCGAACACCGGCGTGTGCGTGAGCCGCAGCGACAGCACGCCGATCTGATGGTCGGCCGTGTGCGCCGCGGTCAGGCCGTCGAGCAGCTGGCGCTGGTGCGACGCGTTGCGGTGGAACACGTCCATGCTGGCGCCTTCGAGCGTCGTCGGATCGAAGTGCGGCAGCACCCGGCGCAGGTCGTCGCGGATGTCCGCGAACAGCGCCCGCATCGCGTGGTTCAGGTAAATGATGTTGTAGTCGGTGTCGGCCAGCAGCGCGGGCGCGGACACGGCGTCGAGCGCCTGCTTGATGCGCGCGTTGGCGGCCGCGAGCCGGCGTTCCGTCTCGACGCGAGCGTGCTCGGCTTCGATGCTCTCGCGCAGCCGGCGCTGGGTCTCGCCCATGGCACGCAGCAGCTGGGCCGCCTCGTCGCGATCGGTCGTCTCGATCTCATTGTCGAGCTTGCCGTCGCCGATGGCCGTCGAGACTTCAACGGCCCGTTCGAGCGAGCGCACGATGCGCCGCCGCACGTAGGCCGCCAGCAGCATCGCCGCCACGGTGACGGCGCCGTTCAGCAGCGTCGACAGCAGCAGCTGCCTCTTGCGCTCCGCCGCACGGTCCGCGTAACCGGCCTCGGCCGCCACGATGACCTGGTCGAAGCCCGCGATGGCGTCGGCCATCGCCTTGCGCGCGAGCGCGCGCACTTCCGCCGGATCGCCGCCCATGTCGGCGAACTGGCGCAGCGCCACGGTCAGCGCACGGCTGGACGTGCCGATATCGGTGAGGCCACCGGCGACGGCGTCGGCGTGATCCGGCGCGGTCTCCAGCATGTGCTCGCGGTTTTCCTGCAGGTTGGCCACCTGCTCGTCGAGCGCGTCGGTGATCGCGATCATGCTGTCGCGCAGTCGTTGCTCCGGCGGCTGTGCGGCGAGGTGCGACGCCATCAGCGTCACGTGCGTGAGCCGGTCGAGCACGACCGGGAACTGGTTGACCAGCGTGTCCTTGAAATAGTAGGTGCGTACGTCCGGATCGAGCTGGAGCCCCGAGTGGTCGGCGATGCTCGCGACGAGACCGGAAATGCGGTCCGCCAGCGCGAGGTGCGTTGCGACCACCGCGTCGGGATCGTCCTGCAGCGGGCGATCCCTGACCTGCTGCCAGGCGGCCTGCACCGCACCGATCTCGCCGTCGAGCCCGAGCGGGTCGCCGCTCGAGGCGACATGCTGCTGCAGCTCGGTCATGGCCGCGTCGGCGCGGGTGGCGGCCTCCGCCTGTGACTTGGCCGCGGACGAGGCACCGAGTTCGCGCCGCGTCGCCGCGTAGCCGTGGTCGACGATCGGCTGCAACAGGTCGTCGATGTGCGTGATGTGGGCGACGCCTTCGGCCTCGCGCTGCGCGAACGAGATCTCGAGCCAACCGGCCCGCAGGTTTTCGAGGAACAGCAGTGCGACCGGCAGCATCAGGCCGGTGATCACGATGCCGAACTGGTGGCCGATCGTGAGCCGGCCGAGCAGCCCGGCCTGCGTGCCCGCTGCCTTGCGTGTGCCTGTGCTCGACGGTGCGTGTGCCATGGTGGGTTCCTGTCTCGATCTCGCGGCGTTGACGGCAACCGGGTCGCGGGCTCACGCCCGCAACCCGGCGCCTGGCGCTAGAACTCGTGCCATTCGGTCTCGTCGGACCGGCCCGCCACGCTCGCCGTGCGACCGGCGTGGGCGGCGCCAGCCACGGGCGCGGTCGCGGCGGCCGGCTTGACCCAGGGGCGGTCGGCCCGGCGCCGATCGAACCCTGGGCGGGCAGGCTTCGCCGGTGCGGCCTTCGTCGCCGCCGGTCGCGTGGCCGATGCCGCCGTCGCGGGCGCAGCCTGCGGCGCGACGTAGGCGCCCGCAGCGACGCTCGAATCCGCGAGCTTGTAGCGCGCGATCGTCGCGTTGAGCTGCTTCGCCTGCTCGACGATGCCTTCGGCGGCGGCGGCCGCTTCCTCGACCAGTGCCGCGTTCTGCTGCGTCACCTCGTCCATCTGCATCACGGCGCGGTTGACCTGCTCGATCCCGGAGCTCTGCTCCTGGCTCGCCGCGGCGATCTCGGCGACGATGTCCGTCACCTTCTTCACCGCCTGCACGATCTCCTCGAGCGTCTGCCCCGACTGGTCGACCAGCTTGGTGCCGTCCTCGACCCGGCCGACCGAGTCCTGGATCAGCGCCTTGATCTCCTTCGCCGCGGTGGCCGAGCGACCGGCGAGGTTGCGCACCTCGCTCGCCACCACCGCAAAGCCGCGACCCTGCTCGCCGGCACGGGCGGCTTCGACCGCCGCGTTCAGTGCCAGCAGGTTGGTCTGGAACGCGATCTCGTCGATCACGCCGATGATGTCGGCGATCTTGCGCGAGGCCGCGTTGATGCCGCTCATCGCCGAGACCGCGCGACCGACCACCGCGCCGCCCTTCTCGGCCTGCGTGCGCGCCGCCATCGCGAGCTGGTT
>DATMIB010000035.1:0-3292 GCA_035554635.1 Steroidobacteraceae bacterium
CGAGCTTGAGCGCCCGCACCGCCGCTTCGACGTTGCCGTGCGCCGTGATGACGGCCACGGGGATGCCCGGGCGGTGCTGCGCGATCCACGCGACGATGTCGAGACCGTCGCCGTCGGGCAGCCGCATGTCGGTCAGCACGAGGTCGAACCTGTCGGTGCCGAGACGGCGGATGGCCGTGGCCTGGTCGCCAGCGGTCGCGACGTCGATCTGCATGCGCCCGAGCGTGATCGACAGCAGTTCGCGGATGTCGGGTTCGTCGTCGATGACCAGGGCCCGCGGCCTGGACTTGCGGTCGTTCGTCATCATCCTTCCCAGCGTCGCGGGTCGGCGAAAACCACCCTGAAGATGCTACCACCGCCGGGGCGAGGCTCGTAGACGAGCAATGCGCCGTTGCTCTGGCACAGCTCGCGCGAGATGAACAGGCCCAGCCCCGTGCCGCCGCGGCCGGTCGTGAAGAACGGCTCGAAGATTCGCTCGGCCTGCGTCGGGTCGATGCCGTCACCGCGGTCGGCCACCTCGAGGTAGGGCCGGCCGTTCGAGGCGATGCGACCGACCTTGAGGTCGAGCGTCGGCAGCGCGCCGCGACCGTGGTTGAACGCGTTGTCGAACAGGTTCCACAGCACCTGGTGCAGGTGCGAGCGGTCGAACGCGACGTCGAGCGAGCGCGTGTGCAGCGGCGCGTCGATGTTGAAGCGATTGGCGTCGACCTGGGCGGTCTCGACGTACTCGCGCACGAAGCCGCCGAGCCAGTCGACGACGTCGAACTGTTCCTGTCGCGTCGTCTCGCGGCGCGACAACTGCAGCACGTTCTCGATGATCTGGCTCACGCGGATGCCGTTCTTTTCGATGATCTGCGTGAGCTGGCGGTCTTCGGGCGTCAGCGTGGGCGACTCTCGCAGCAGCTGGCCGGCGTGACTCATGGCGCCAACCGGGTTACGGATCTCGTGCGCGATGCTTGCGCTCAAGCGCCCGAGCGCTGCGAGCTTCGACTGCTGTGCGCGCTCGGCGATCACGCTCGTGTCCTCGAGGAACACGAGCACCGGCCCGGTGCCGGTCTGCGACAGCGCGACGAAGTGCGGCGCGACGGTCGTGCCGCCGTCGACGCCGACGATTTCCCCGACCGTGTCGCGGCGGTCCGAGGTCTGGCGACGCCAGGCGTCGAGCAGGAAGGCGAGGCGCGGCGAGATCAACGCGATCGACGTGCCGGGCAGCACTGGCGCCCCGCGCAGCAAGCGGGCCGCGGTCTCGTTCACCAGCCGCACGCGGTCGAACTCGTCGACGACGAGGATGCTTTCACGCAGGTGCTGCACGATGAACTGGTTCAACTCGTTGAGGTTCGCGAGGTCGATTTCGCGCTGCTTGGCGAGCGCCTCGCTGGCACGCAGGCGGTCCGCGAACGGAATTGCGAGCAGCGTGATCGCAAACAGGCTCGCACCGGAGAGGCCCGTGATCAGGAAGTCGGAGCTCGATCCGACGCCCTGCAGCACCGAGAGCGTCGTCTCGACAAGAGTTGCGAGCGCCACGACCGAGGTGCCGAGCAGAGCGTAGCGTCGCTCGACGAGCGTGGCGGTGGCGCCGACCGGCAGCACCAGCAGCGTCGCGAGGCCGCTCTTGACGCCGCCACTGGCGTGGATCAGCACGGCCACCATGATGGCGTCGACCGTGAGCTGGATCATCGCCTGCCATTGGACCGAAGGCATCTTGCGGCCAATGGTCTGCAGGCAGGCGAGCGCGAACGCGAACCAGCCCACGGCGACCGCCAGGAACAGGCCGGGATGCTCGCGGCCAACGCTCTGCGTCGGCGCGTCGAAGAAGAACACCATCAGCAGCAGCATCGGCAGCAGCAGCCGATAGACGTTCAGCAGCGACAACACGCGCCACGGCAGTTCGGGGTCGGCCGCGGGCCCGTGTGCGGGTGCTATGTCCTGCTGGAGCGCTTGCGCCATGGGCGCGGACTGTACCAGTCCGGAACTGGCCAAAGTGGGAGGGAGTGCCCAGAGCCGCGGAGCCTTCACCCGACCTGCGGTCGACCTCTCTCGCGAAGGGGACCCTCACCCCCACCCTCTCCCGCTGCACGGGAGAGGGAGCAAGAGCCCGATTTGCTACACTCGCCGGCTATTCCCACCGGCCAGAACGAGCCCCATGAACCTCCACGAGTACCAGTCCAAGCAGCTGTTCGCCCGGTACGGCATCCCCGTGCCCAGCGGTTTCGTCGCCTCGACGCCCGAGGAGGCGGTCGACGCCGCCAAACGCCTCGGCGGCGCGGTCTGGGTCGTCAAGGCCCAGGTGCACGCCGGCGGTCGCGGCAAGGCGGGCGGCGTCAAGGTCGTCAAGTCGCACGAGGACGTCGCCGCTGCCACGCAGGCGATGCTCGGCCAGCGTCTCGTGACCAAGCAGACCGGCGCCGAAGGCCTGCCGATCAATCAGGTCTACGTCGAGTCGGGCTCGAAGATCGAACGCGAGCTCTACCTGAGCCTGCTGCTCAACCGCGACACGAGCAAGGTCGCGTTCGTCGCCTCGGCCGCGGGCGGCATGGACATCGAGGAAGTCGCCGCCAAGACGCCCGAGAAGATCATCCGCGTCGAGATCCACCCGGCGTCGGGCCTGCAGGGCTCGCACTGCCGCACGCTCGCGTTCGGCCTCGGGCTCGAAGGCAAGCAGCTCGCGCAGTTCGAGCAGATCGCGCGCGGCCTCTACAAGCTCTACAACGAATGCGACGCGAGCCTGGTCGAGATCAACCCGCTGATCGTCAACGGCGACGGCGACGTCGTCGCGCTCGACGGCAAGATCGGCATCGAGGACAACGCGCTGTTCCGCCAGAAGGACCTGGTCGCGATGCGCGACAAGTCGCAGGAAGACGAGATGGAAGTCGTCGCGAGCGAGGCCGACCTGAACTACGTCTCGCTCGACGGCGACATCGCCTGCATGGTGAACGGCGCCGGTCTCGCGATGGCAACGATGGACGTGATCCAGTTGCACGGCGGCAGCCCGGCCAACTTCCTCGACGTCGGCGGGGGCGCCACGCGCGAGCGCGTCACGACGGCGTTCAAGCTGATCCTCACGAACCCGAAGGTGAAGGCGATCCTCGTCAACATCTTCGGCGGCATCGTCCGCTGCGACATGATCGCCGAGGGCGTCATCGGTGCCGCGCGCGACCTGGGGCTGCACCTGCCCGTGGTCGTGCGCATCGAGGGCACCAACGCACCGCAGGGCCGCAAGCTGCTGCAAGAGAGCGGTCTCGACCTGATCGCCGCCACCGACCTGACCGATGCCGCGAAGAAAGTCGTCGCG
>DATMIB010000036.1:0-6015 GCA_035554635.1 Steroidobacteraceae bacterium
CACCTGATGTCCGCGCTCGCGGGCCTCGGCATCGACAACCTGTTCATCGAGCTGAGCGCGGGCGAAGTGCCGATCATGGACGGCAGCGCGGGCCCCTTCGTGTTCCTGCTGCAGTCGGCGGGAATCGAGGAACAGAACGCGGCCAAGCGCTTCGTGCGCGTGAAAAAGAGCGTCAAGGTCGAGGACGGCGACAAGTGGGCGCGGTTCGACCCGCACGACGGCTTCAAGGTCAATTTCGAAATCGAGTTCGACCACCCGGTGTTCAAGCGCCGGTCGCAGGTCGCCTCGATGGAGTTCTCGACGACGACGTTCCTGCGTGAAGTGAGCCGTGCGCGCACGTTCGGCTTCATGCGCGACCTCGAGTACATGCGCGCGCGCAACCTCGCGCTCGGCGGCAACCTCGACAACGCGATCGTGCTCGACGACTACCGCATCCTCAACGAGGACGGCCTCCGTTACGAGGACGAGTTCGTCAAGCACAAGATCCTCGACGCGATCGGCGACCTCTACCTGCTCGGGCACAGCCTGATCGGCGAGTTCAGCGGCTACAAGTCTGGCCACGCCCTCAACAACCGCCTGGTGCGGGCGCTCATGGCCGACGCCACGGCCTGGGAAGAGGTCACGTTCGAGACGCAGAAAGACGCGCCGATCAGCTACGTCGCCGCCGTGACGGCCTGAAGCAAGGAAGAGTTCAGAGTCCAGAGTTCAGTGTCTAGTCGGAAGCGCTCCGCGCCTCTGCACGGCTCCACCTACCTCTGCCGCACGGCCCCACCTCTCCCGCGCGCGGGAGAGGTCGCGCGACGCGCGGGTGAGGGCTCCGCCTCCGACTGAACTCTGAACTCTAAACTCTAGACTCTTCCGCTCCTCACCTTCACGACCACCTTGCCGATCGCGGGCTCCCCCTGGCCCTCGAGCCGCGCCTTCAATTGCCGCGCGCCGTAGCGGACGCGCGGCGTCCACGCCGCCGAGTCCATGATGACGACCAGGTCCGTGTCGCGCCGCGCGGCTGAGACCAGGTGCGGCCGCAATGCCTCGGCCAGTTCGCCGCGCACCCGATCCGTCAACGACTGCGCCGCCGAGGCCTTCCGCACGAGAGCGTCGAGGCCCGGTGAAAGAAGACCGGAAAGCGGCTTGAGCGGAGCGGACATTATTAATGAATCTTTTACAAACGTGGATTATGTGTTGCCACGGGCGAGGCGGTCGGGGCATAGTGTCGCGCATCCGTGATATGACGCAACGCTGCCGCCGCGCACGTCCGGCGATCGTGTCGCTTTCGCCAATGGGATTGCGAAGGGAAGGACAGGCGGAATGAACCTGAGCATCGTCACCGGGCGCGCCGACAGCACGCGACACATCGAGCTGTCCGGCCTCCGCATTGCACTCGCGGCCGGGGCGATCCTTCTTTCCATCTTTGCCATCGGGCTCGTGCTGGGCCGGTTCCTGCTGGGCGCGGGCGCCGAGCAGCGCGCGTTCGTGCGCGCGCTCGCGCAGCAGAAGCTCGACCTGCAGGCGGCACGCGGCCAGATCGACGGCAAGGTCGACGCGATCGCGGCCCGCGTCGGCATGCTCAATGCGCAGCTGATCCGCCTCGACGCGCTCGGTCGACGGCTGACCGACCTGGCCGGACTCGATCGCGGCGAGTTCGACTTCGACGAGCCACCGCCGGCCGGCGGTCCCGAGAGCAGCGTGGAGCAACAAGGCGGCTCGGCCAATGTGCCGGAGCTCGACGCGGTGCTCGCCACGCTCGAAAACCAGGTCAACGACCGCGAGCGCCAGCTTTCAGCGCTCGAGACGCTGCTCGCCTCGCGCGAACTGCGCGAGCGCATGCTGCCGGGCGGGCTGCCGCTGATCGGCGGCTGGATCTCCTCGCATTTCGGCTACCGCGCGGACCCGTTCACGGGCCACAGCGCCTTCCACGCCGGCGTCGACTTCGCCGGTGCGCCGGGCAGCCGCGTGATTTCCGTCGGCCCCGGCGTCGTGACGTTCTCGGGCTACAAGCAGGGTTACGGCAACGTGGTCGAGGTCACGCACCCGACCGGCGACATGACGCGCTACGGCCACAATTCCCGCAACCTGGTGCAGGCCGGCCAGACCGTGCAAAAGGGCGACCCGATCGCCGTGATCGGCAGCACCGGCCGCTCCACCGGCACGCACGTGCACTTCGAAGTGCTGAAGGGCGGCAAGGCCGTCAATCCGGTCCGCTATCTCCAGGGCCCGTAGGGCCGTCGTCCGGTGCGGCCACGAGGCCGTGCCGCGCGCATGCCGCTGTCGTCCGGCCGTGGGCGACGCAGCGACAGGCATCGCGCACCGCGCTCGCCACAGATACGTATCCCCTTGTTTCTGCTGGTCGCGGCCCCCAGTACGGCGATCCTGTAGAATTTCCGCCTTTACACCCCCTTCGTCCCGTCCGGAGCCCCTGTGGCCAATTGGCTCACCCGCATCTTTGGCAGCCGCAACCAGCGGCTGATCAGCCAGTACAACGGCATCGTCCGCCAGATCAACGCCTTCGAGCAGAGTCTGCAGGCCCTCTCCGACGCCGACCTCGCTGCGAAGACCGTCCAGTTCCGCGAGCAGCTCGCCGCGGGCAAGACCCTCGACGACCTGCTGCCTGAAGCGTTCGCCGTCGTCCGTGAGGCTTCGCGCCGCACGCTCGGCCTGCGCCACTTCGACGTGCAGATGATCGGCGGCATGGTGCTGCACGACGGCAAGATCGCCGAAATGCGCACCGGCGAAGGCAAGACGCTGGTGGCGACGCTGCCCGCCTACCTCAACGCGCTGCCCGGCAAGGGCGCGCACATCGTCACGGTCAACGAGTACCTCGCGCAGCGTGACGCCGACTGGATGGCACCGGTCTACAACTTCCTCGGCATGAGCGTCGGCGTCGTCAAGTCCGGCCAGAACGCCGACGAAAAGCGCGCCGCCTACGGCTCCGACATCACCTACGGCACCAACAACGAGTTCGGCTTCGACTACCTGCGCGACAACCTCGCGTTCCGGCTCGAGGACCGCATGCAGCGCGACCTCACCTTCGCGGTCGTCGACGAAGTGGACTCGATCCTGATCGACGAGGCGCGCACGCCGCTGATCATCTCGGGCCCGGCCGAGGAGAGCACCGAGCTTTACCTCAAGATCAACGAACTCGTGCCGCGCCTCAAGCCGCAGCAGAGCGAGGAAGGCGAGGGCGACTACTGGGCCGACGAGAAGTCGAAGCAGGTGCACCTCTCCGACGAGGGCCACGAGCACGTCGAGGAGCTCTTTGCGAACGCGGGCCTGCTGCGCGAGGGCGAGAGCCTCTACGACGCCTCGAACATCCGCCTGATGCACCACCTGAACGCGGCGCTGCGTGCACACGCGCTCTACCGTCGCGATGTCGAGTACATCGTGCGCAACGGCGAGGTGATCATCGTCGACGAGTTCACGGGCCGGACGATGCCGGGCCGGCGCTGGTCCGACGGCCTGCACCAGTCGATCGAGGCCAAGGAGAACGTGCGCGTGCGCGAGGAGAACCAGACGGTCGCCTCGATCACGTTCCAGAACTACTTCCGCATGTACGGCAAGCTCGCCGGCATGACCGGCACGGCCGACACCGAGGCGTTCGAGTTCCAGCAGATCTACGGTCTCGAATGCGTCGTGATCCCGACGCACCGGCCGATGATCCGTGACGACGCGCCGGACCTCGTCTACCTGACGCAGAAGGACAAGTACGCCGCGATCATCGAGGACATCCGCGAGGCCGTCAAAAAGCGCCAGCCGTCGCTGGTCGGCACGACCTCGGTCGAGACGTCGGAGCTGCTGTCGAACCTGCTGACCAAGGAAGGCATCGAGCACAACGTGCTCAACGCCAAGCAGCACGAGCGTGAGGCGCACATCGTCACGCAGGCCGGCCGTCCGGGCACCGTGACGATCGCGACCAACATGGCCGGCCGCGGCACCGACATCGTGCTCGGCGGCAGCCTCAAGGCGGAGCTCGCCGCGATCGACCCCGCGGACACCGCCGCGCGCGAGGCCGCCGAGGCCGACTGGAAGCGGCGCCACGAGGAGGTCGTCGCGGCCGGTGGCCTGCACATCGTCGGCACCGAACGCCACGAATCGCGCCGCATCGACAACCAGCTCCGCGGCCGCTCGGGCCGCCAGGGCGACCCGGGCTCGAGCCGGTTCTTCCTGTCGCTCGAAGACAACCTGATGCGCATCTTCGGCGACCCGGAGCGCACCAAGCGCTGGCTGCAGACCGCCGGCATGAAGGAAGGCGAGGTCATCGAGAGCAAGATGCTGTCGCGCCAGATCGAGCGCGCGCAGCGCAAGGTCGAGGCCTACAACTTCGACCTGCGCAAGAACCTGCTCGAATACGACGACGTCGCGAACGACCAGCGCAAGGTCATCTACCAGCAGCGCACGGAGCTGATGGCGGCCGACGACATTTCCGATTCGATCGCGGGCATCCGCGCCGAGGTCGTCAACACGCTGCTCGAGCAGTTCGTGCCGCGCGAAAGCCCCGAGCAGGACTGGAACCTCGACGGTGCGCGCGAGGCGATTGCCAAGAACTTCACGGTCGAGATCGACCCGAAGGCGTGGCTCGAGGAGAACCACGAGCTGGCGGAAGCGGGCCTGCGCGACCGCGTCGTGGCGGCGGTCGAGGACGCCTACCAGGCCAAGGTCGAGTCGGTCGGCGCGCCCGTGATGCGTCACCTCGAGAAGGCGATCATGCTGCAGGAGCTCGACCGCCATTGGCGCGAGCACCTGGCCGCGATGGATTACCTGCGCCAGGGCATCCACCTGCGCGCCTATGCGCAGAAGAACCCGAAGCAGGAGTACAAGCGCGAGGCGTTCGAGCTCTTCGGCGCGCTGCTCGACCGCATCAAGCACGACACGATTTCGCTGCTGTCGCGTGTGCACATCCGCACCGAGGCCGAGATCGAGGAGCAGGAGCGCGAACGCGAGCGCCAGCTCGCGCGCCGGCTGCAGATGCAGCATGCGGCTCCCGAATCGGTCATCGCACCGCAGGCGCCCGAAGGCGCCGCGGCGGGTGGGCCGGGCGCAGGCGCCCCGGGGCCGGCGGGCGGCTTCGTCGGTGGCAGCCCCATTGCCTCGGCGGGCCCGGGCCTCGGTGCCGTCGAACCGGTCGTGCGCGATGGCCGCAAGGTCGGGCGCAACGAGCCCTGCCCCTGCGGGTCCGGCAAGAAGTACAAGCACTGCCACGGCCAGCTCGAGCGCCAGACCTGAGGCTCTTCACCTCTCCCGTCCGCGGGAGAGGTTGCGCGCAGCGCGGGTAAGGGCTCTTCACCTCTCCCGCTCTTGCGGGAGAGGTCGACCGCAGGTCGGGTGAGGGCAGACGTGAGCCACGCAACAATCCAGGTCGTCGCCGGCGCGCTCTACGACGCACACGGCCGCGTGCTGATCACGCAGCGTCCACCGGGCAAGGTCATGGCCGGTCGCTGGGAATTCCCGGGCGGCAAACTGCACGCCGCCGAGGACGCCTACGACGGTCTCGTGCGCGAACTGCGCGAGGAACTCGGCATCGACGTGCACGCAGCCGAACGCCTGATGCGTTACGCCGTCACGTCCCAGGACCGGCAGGTCTGGCTCGACATGTGGATCGTGACGGCCTGGAGCGGCACCGTCGCGGGGCTCGAGGGCCAGGCGTGGAAGTGGGTTGCGCCGGCTGCATTGCCCGCCGAAGACATCCTCGAGGCCGACCAGCCGATCGTCGACGCGCTCGTGGCGCGTCCTGCACCGCACTTCGCCGCAGCCGCCGCACGCTGACCCGCGGCGGGTGTTCATCTGGTCATTGCCGCAGTTGAGCCTGCGGCAGGCGCACCGGAACGCCGCTGACGCACACGTTCGCCACTGTCGCACGTCGAGCCGGTGGCCGGCGGGCATCGGTCACGCTCGTCTGCCAGAGCCGTCAGCGTCGCGTAAGCGCCCAGGCGACCTCGTGCAGTGAACGCACGCCGGCCGCTGCGAACTTGGGGCTCTCAGCGAGGATGTCGACGCGCTCGAGCAGTTCGACCACGAAGT